>DATKZH010000586.1:0-8152 GCA_035528065.1 Thermoguttaceae bacterium
ACCAGGACAGGAGGGCATGCTTATGGGTACCTCGCCGTTTCGACCAGGCCGTCGCGCGATCACCCGGCGAACGGCCGTCCGTCGGATGCTCGCTGCATCGGCAGCCGTGGCCGTGCCTCCCGCGTTGGGGCTGGCACAACAAGCCACCTCAGGCGGCGCGATCCACGTCGAGCGCCAACCCACCGGCGCGGAGATCTGGCAGGTCACCACCGAGGAGTTCTCGCACTCGAACATCTATTGCGAGGTGCCCTACTGCTCGAGCGACTCGCGGTACTTCGTCTACCAGCGGAGCAATCCGAAGCTCTCCGGAAACCGCACCGAGCTGATGGTCGTCGAGCTGGGAACCTGGAAACAGGACCGGCTGGATACCTGCACGGGAATCGGCGGCTCGGCCATCTCCCACGACGGGCTCTTCTATTACCTCAAAGGGACCGACGGCGGCGAGATCGACCTGTTGCGGGCCGACCTGGCCGACGGCTCGATCGAGCCGGTCTACCGTCTCCAGGACGACGTGGGGATCCGCAGCCTGGGCACCGTCACCACCGATCGCCGCTACTACGCCGGCGGGACGAAGGTCGACCCCGGCTGGACGATGTTCGATGTCCTCCTGGTCGATCTGGAGGAGGGCACGCAGAGAATCCTCGACCGCGACCCGTTCATCCTCAACCCCCATCCGCAATTCGAGCCCGGCGAGGGCCGAACGCTGATGATCCAGCACAACCGGGGCGGCAAGTACTCGCCCGACGGCAAGCTCGAGCGGCTCGTCGGCCCGGAGGGGGCCACGCTCTACCTGCTCTCCGTGCCGGACGGCGAGCGGACCACGCTTCAGGTCGGGACGCCCGATACCACCGCGTGCACCGGCCACGAGGCCTGGATCGGCGATACCCGGGAGATGCTGCTCACGGTCTCGGCACGCGACGATTACGCGCCGGAGAAGGGCAACCTGCTGGGGGTCCGTGCCGGCGAGCCGGCCCGCGTGGTGGCCAAGGGGTATCGGTTCGCTCACGTGGGGGTCAGCCGCTGCGGACGCCTGTTCTCCTGCGACGACTTCCAAGGCGCCTACCCGCTCGTCATCGGCTCCAACCAGAGCGGCAAGACGGCCGTCGTTTGCGAGTCCAAGAGCTCACCCACCCGCAGTCAGAACACCCATCCCCACCCCTACCTGACGCCCGATTTGAAGTGGGTGATCTTCAACTCCAATCGCTCGGGCTTTCCGCACATCTACGCGGCGAGCGTTCCCGAAGGAATGGTCGACCAGCTTACGGCAAGTTGAGCGTGTGCGGGGGTCTGTCCGGGCTTTGGCACGCCGGCAAGGCCTTCGGGTCGAGAAAGCTGAGCCGGTTCAAGTATCCGCAGTCCCGACAACGGACGAGAATCTCGGTCTGCCGGGTGCCCCGGTAAAGGGGCACGATCCCGTCAAGCAGATCCAAGTCCAACGTCGGGTCTCGCGAGAAGAGATAGTCTGTGAACGCCCGAAGGAGGAGGGGGGCGTCGGGATCGGACGACACCTGGCCCGTCAAATGGTGGAGCAGCTCATCAAGCGACAAGACCCCCACAGGGCGGGTTTGCTCCGAGACGAAGATCACTCCTCGGGCGCCCACGGCAAACGCCGGCAGGACGTTGTAGCTGAACAGCTCGCCCAGCTCGACGTTTTCGCGGGCGAGCACGCAGGGGGGGAGCCTTGTCTCGGGATCGGCCAGACTGCTCACCCCTCGGTTTTGGGCCGACTGCAAGTCGCGTCGCGTCATCAGACCGACCGGAGAACGATCCTGGTCGATGACGACCGCTAGGCGGTTTTGACCACAGATGGACAGGGCATCGCTCGGCGTGGCGGATTCCGGCAGGATAGGGAACGTCGTGACCGAGCGATCCACGAGACGGCCCACCGCAAGTCCTCCCGTCGGAATTCGTTGGCCCATGCCCGTAACGCACTGATTTTACCGTACCGGGTGACAATACGTTGTCACTCTGTGTAGGGAATCCTTAGAATGGCGGAATAACGCCAATGCGAATGAAAGGGCTAGTCGTTGATTCTAGGGTGTAAAGCTGGATAAGTAAATAGGGAAGACTTAGAATGGGCAAGTTCGCCGCCTATCAGCGACCCCGACGCGACGGACTCTGTGGCCCGTTGTGCGACCTGCCCCCCACCTTGGTGAGGCGCATAAGACGAGGCCGTCGGAACGAGTCCGACGGCCTCTAGGGCGACAGTTCGCTGGGGCCCGGCGGGCCGGCGTCAGGCGCGGCACGCCGGGCCATGCCGGGGGGTTATTGGTAGATGTTGCCTTGGCGGTAGAGCACGCCGCCGGTCCGCACGTCCTGAACGGCGAACCAGAACGAGCCGCCGTTCCATTGGGCCTGCTGGAGGGGCGCCTGGTGGGCACCGGCGTAGCTCAGCGGTTGACCGTTGATCGACAGGATCACGTCGCCCGACTCGAAGCCGAGCCGCTGGCCGACGGTGCCGTCCCACGCGGAGTTGACTCGATAGCCGTACCAGGGGATTACCGTGCAGGTGAGCCCCAGGAACCGCACGCTCGACGACGCCCCGCCGGAGGGGTCGAAGTTGTAACGCGGCTGGGCCGGCGGCTGCACGTAGTAAGCCGCGTCCCGCGAGCCGTAGCCGAGAGGTCCGTATTGCGAACCGCCCCATTGAGCGCCACCCCCACCCTTCTTCTTGCCGAACTGTCCCTGCTGTTGCTGCTGCGGGGGATAGTAGGGCGGGAACTGCTGTTGCGGCGGCATGTACTGTTGCGGCGGCTGATAGGGCGGGTACATCGGCGGTTGCGGCTGCGTCGGCTGCATGTAGTAGGCAGCATCCCGCGAGCCGTAGCCGAGGGCCCCGTACTGAGCGCCGCCTGATTTCTTCTTGCCGTACTTCTTGCCGAACTGCCCCTGTTGCTGCGGTTGATATTGCTGCTGGTACTGGCCCTGCTGCTGGTACTGCTGCGGGGGCTGGTACTGCTGCGGGGGCTGGTACGGCGGGTAGGCAGGAGGCAACGTCTGGGTCGGCGGCGGAACCGTCATCATTGGAGGGACGGCTGGTGTTGGAGTGGCCGGGCTCGGAGTCACCGCGGGCGGTTGCATGTAATACTGGGCGTCCCGCGACCCGTAGCCAAGGGCCCCGTATTGATAGGCGCCGCCGCCCTTCTTCTTGCCGTATTGCTGCTGAACCGGCGGCACGTACTGCTGCTGCTGCTGTTGCTGCTGGTACTGCGGTTGGGGCGGATACGGTGGGTAGTAGGGCGGATACGGCGGATACGGCGGAGGCGTGGGGGGCGTCGGAGGAACCGGCGGCGTTGGCGGGTAGGGCGGCGTTGGCGGGTAGGGCGGCGTTGGAGGAACCGGCGGCGTTGGCGGGTAGGGCGGCGTCGGAGGAACCGGCTCAGGTTCAACCTCCGTCGGCGGTTGCGTCATGTAATACCCTGTGTCACGAGAGCCGTAGCCCAACGCCCCGTATTGATGGGCGCCGCCCCCCTTCTTCTTCCCGTACTGCTTTTGAACCGGCGGTACGTACTGTTGTTGTTGCTGCTGCTGGAACTGCTGCGGTGGGTACTGTGGCGGATACTGCGGCGGGTTCTGCGGCGGGTAGTAGTCGGGATTGGGTTGCATGAACGCCGGTGATCCCCCACCGCTGCCCGGGCTGGGTGGCGTCGCGGCCGCGGGCACCACGGCCAACCCTGCGACCAGGAGCGTAACTGCGACAAGAAGGGGCAAGCGGACGTCACTCATAGCATCTCTCCTTACAGTAAGAGCCTGATGGCGCATCTTTGCTAGTGTACGCCATGGTCGCGCACGGGGCGGGGTCCTATGAGGCTAATTGCTTTTTGCCCGTCAAACCCGACACCGGAGAAGAGAATATCTTGGCGACGAGGCGGTTATCCGCAGGCGGCACAGCCGGAACCAGCGGTCTTGCCGTCATCATAGTCCCGCCCACACGGCAATTCACCCCCCCGGCGGGTGCAAGGGCACAAGAAAACCGCAGTTGTGCAGCCAACCACTCGGCCCGGCCGCTGAGTGGCCGGCCGGGACCGTGCGTAAGTCGTTCCCAAGACTCATCTTAGCGAAAATTGGCCACGCAAGGCACGATGAGGGCGTGCGGGGGTCCGGCTTGGGGGAACTCACTCCCCAGGCGGCCTCCTTGCCCGATTGGCCATACGTAGAGAGGGGCGGACCACGGCATGGCCCCATGATCGGCGCCCACTGAGCAGCGACAATTCGTCTCGCCCGGGCTATCGTAGAATTCCGATCGAGAAGGCATGATATCGACCGTCGGTTGTCGCGACGCAGCATTCGAAGGTGCTCCCATGACCCACAAGCATCGGCTGGTAAGCCTCGCCGGCATCGTCGTGGGCCTCGTCGCCCTGGTCGGCTCTTCAGCCCCCCCGCTCGCGTGGGGCGCTGAGCAGACTTCGCCCAGAGAGCCGACTCCCCCGCCGCGGCTAGCCCTTCTCATTGGGGTCCAGAGTTACCCCAAATTGGGCGTCCAGCGACAACTCAGCGGCTCCCGCAACGATGTCCGGCTGGTCCATGCGCTTCTGGTCGACCGTTTTGGGTTCCGGCCCGACGAGATCGTCACCTTGCTCGATGAGCGGGCGACGGGCGCGTCGATCCGCAGCGAGATGGGGAGGCTCGTCGAGCGACTGAGCGCTATCTCGGCCGACGGTCCGGCCGCCCAGGTCGTCTTCTATTTCAGCGGACACGGCTCCCGGGTGCCGGATCAGGAGGAGGGCCACCGCGACTGCGACGAGGAGGACGGCCTGGACGAGACCCTCGTCCCTTACGACGCCGAACGGGAGGGGGGCGATCAGGACATCCGCGACGACGAACTGTATGCCTTCGTCGAGGCGGTCTGCTCCGGCGGCGCGGCGCGAGTCTGGACCGTGCTCGACTGCTGCCACTCGGGGACGGGCGTCCGGGGCGTCACGACGATCCGCCGTCTCGACCGCAACGTCGCGCCTCGGGAGTCAGCGTCGGGCGAGCCACGAAAGATCAAGCCCAAGCGTCTCCCCGACGACGCGGTCGTGCTCTCCGCGTGTCGCGCGAGCGAGGTCGAGCCGGAGTATCGTGAAAGCGACCAGAGCTACGGACTGTTGACCCGGTTCCTGGTCCAGGCGCTCCGGGAGACTCCGGACGTGTCGGCGCTCTCGTACGGCATGCTCCGCCAGATGATCGTCGATCGCTACCAGCGCGATGCGGTTGTCCCGGCCCCTACCCCGCAACTGGAAGGTACGGCCGAGTCACTCCGGCACGTCGTCCTCGGAGCAGGAAGCCAGTGCGACCGAGAGCCGTACTTCCGGGCCGAGCCGTTGGGCGGTGATGGGCGCACGGTGCGGCTGGCCGCGGGCGCGTTTCACGGGATCACGGTCGGCTCGCTCTATCAACTATATGAACGGCCGGAGCAAATCGCCTGGCAACCCGATCGCACCGGCGACGCGCAACCTTCCCTGGCCTGGCTGGAGATCGAATCGGTCGATGGCCTGACGGCCACTGCCCGAGCGTTCCAATGGGCCGACGCCGGGCAGAGCACGAAGACGGAGATCGGCCTGCCACGCGACTTTCAGCACGGTTACGCAGTAGAGCGATACCACGAGCACGCCCATCCCGGCGCCCGACTTCGGGTGGTGCGGGCGATCGACGCCGAGGCCGACGGTCCTCCCCTCGGGCCCGACGACCCGGCCGTTCCGCCGGCCGTTCGCGATGGGCTGATGTCGATTCGCGGCGCGGGCGAATCCCAGTGGCTCACCTGGGTCGAAGGCGACGCGGCCTGCGACCTGCTGTTGCGGATCGACGGGCACTACGCGGCCCTGTTCCCGGCGATCGGGATGACGGCCGGCGCGCCCCGCGGGGATCGTGTCCGAGGCGCGTCGATCCCGGCCTCACTCCGCGGCGGCTGGGGGCCCATCGATCTGGCCGCGCCCGATGAGGCCGGCGAGCAACTGAAAGACTACCTGCGGCGGATCGTCCGTGCTCGGAACCTGATCCGCCTGGCGGCCACGCAGACCGCGGGCGGCGGCCAGGCGCGGGTCGATATCGAGCTTCTCGCCGTCAAGCTGAACCGCGATCTGGAGATTGAGACCTCGCGACGCTGGGCCCCGGACGCCGAACGGTCGCTGGTAATGCAAAAGGACGACCTGTTCGCGCTCTCGGCGACCCTGGCGCCGAGCTCCCCAAAGGCGATGTACGTGACCGTGTTGGCGATCGATCCGGACATGCAGATCCACGCGGTCCTGCCCCATCAGGAAGGCGTGGGCCTGGTCGACCAGCAGCGGTTGGAGCCGGGCGCGTCGCGGACGAGCAGCCCCTACCAGTGCACCGAGCCCTACGGGCCGCACCAGGCGATCGTCCTGGCGACCGAAGACCCCAACGACTTCCAGATGCTGGCGCAGCCCGCCTTGCCGCGGACGCGCAGCACGACGACCGGCTCACCCCTGGACGAGCTGCTCCTGGAGCACACCTACTTCCGCACGCGCGGCCGCCGCCCCCGGCCTCAGCAGTCGGCCGACCCCTCCTGGTCGGCCACGCTCCTCCGCTGGGACGCGGCGCCGTGATAGGGGCAAGGGCTCCCCTGCGTTTCTCGCCGCCGGGGATGCGGGGATGGGGTCAGACGGATGGCAGGGATGGGGTCAGAGCGCCGTTAGTCGTTAGTGGGTGGGGGCTTGACTCTTGACACACCCTCTCTGAGTACCTTGAGCCGTCCGTACTTGGCGCGATCCCGCTCTGGTTTCCGCTTCAGTCGCTTGACGACTCGAGGGACACCCCTGCCACCCCGGTGGGCGTAGTCGGCGACTGCCCGGGGGGTGAAGTGTGATGAGTTGCCCCCCATAACTGCCGCTGCCCCCGTTCCGCTATCGGGGTCACGGCGCCGTGGGCCGAATCGAGTCAACCGGCCCGGCGATTCAACGCACCGCGGAAGAGTTGGCCCAGAAACGCCACTAACGACTAACGGCGCTCTGACCCCATCTCTAGTCCGACTCCCACAACAGCACGGCCGGTGCGCCCATTGCCTCGGCCAGTTTCACGGACTGTTCAAAGCCCTGCGGATTGAGCCAGCCGAAGACCCAGACCTTGAGCTTGCCGCCGGTCTCCTCCTGCATCTCACGGCGAGGCGGTGGAAGCCGCGCCGGCGCTGAGGGCCAACAGGGCCACGACCAGCGTGATTCGTTTGACTGCCTTCATCGTACGTCTCCTCGTGTAAGTAGGTGATCGGTTGTCGCCGCCCTTTCCATGGCCACCGCCCGAGGAAGGCCGACACCCGAGACGGCCGGGTCACGCAATGAAGCCCAATCATCTTTCGGCGGACAGCACCCCTGGGGGGCGAGATAGGGAGCACTTGACATCGACAAGTTCGCCATCTATCCGCGAGCCCGAGGCGACGAACTCCGAGGCCCGTTGGGCGACCTGCCCCCCACCTTGGCGAGGCGCATAAGACGAGGCCGTCGGAACGAATCCGACGGCCTCTAGGGCGACAGTTCGCTGGGGCCCGGCGGGCCGGCGTCAGGCGCGGCACGCCGGGCCATGCCGGGGGGTTATTGGTACATGTTGCCTTGGCGGTAGAGCACGCGGCCGGTCCGGACGTCCTGCACGGCGAACGAGAACCAGCCGCCGTTCCAGTTGGACTGCTGGAGGGCCGACTGGTGGGCGCCGGCGTAGCTCAGCGGTTGACCGTTGATCGAGAGGATCACGTCGCCCGACTCGAAGCCGATCCGCTGGCCGACGGTGCGGTCCCACGCGGAGTTGACTCGATAGCCGTACCCGGGGATTACCGTGCAGTTGAGCCCCAGGAACCGCACGCTCGACGACGCCCCGCCGGAGGGGTCGAAGAAGTAGGCTCGGTTCTGGGCCGACGCCGTCGAGGCCGCGGCTGCGGTAAGGGCCAACAGGGACACGACCAGGGTGATTCGCTTGACTGCCTTCATCGTAACTCTCCTCGCTTGTGGGAAGGTGATTGGTTGTCGCCACCCTTTCTATGGCCGCCGCCCGATGAAGGCCGACATCCAAAACGATCAGGTCACGCGGAAAAGGGGCGTCCCTAGGCGGATAGTACCTATGGGGGCCAGGAAGATGGTGCGCTGATTCCCCGGCCGTTTGGGGGGCTGCTTTATGGGGTGCTTCCGCACGCGACATCCACTCCCGGACGAGACATGCTGGGGGGGGG
>DATKZH010000587.1:0-21337 GCA_035528065.1 Thermoguttaceae bacterium
CGTCCGTCCGCAGCCCGGTGGTTCACCCCAGGAACCCAAGGGCCCCTACCAAGAGAATTTCAAGCTCCCGATGGGGTCGCTGCCCGATATCCTGATGGGCGACGGCTCCTGCATCTACATGCGCTCCGTCGCGTTCGACGCGGAACTGAAGCCCCAAAACGCCCGGCCCTCGCTCCAGACGAAGGCCGGTTTCCTGGAAGACAGCTACTTCAAGCGGGTGCCCTGGACGTTCGGCGAGGGATCGAACTACGGGCGGCTCGTCGTCCACGACGACCAGGCCGTCTACTGCGTGCGGATGTTCGACAGCCTCCGCGGCCTCGATCCCACGGTGTTCTTCACCCCGGCCAGCCAGGGCTACCTGCTCTTCGCCAAGAACATGCAGGGGGAGCAGAACGCCTGGGCGGAGCGAATTCGCGTGCGGATTCGGGCGATGGTCCTCGCCGCCGGGCGCCTGTTCGTCGCCGGTCCGCCGGACGTCGTCGATCCCAAGGACCCGCTGGGTGCCTTCGAGGGGCGCAAGGGCGGGCTGGTGTGCGTCTTCGACGCGGCTTCCGGCGAGAAGCTCGCCGAGCACGCGGTGCCGTCCCCGCCCGTGTTCAACGGCGCCGCGGCCGCGCGCGGGCGCCTCTACCTCGCCGCCGAGGACGGCAGCATCACCTGCTTCGGCAAGCGTTAGCAGCCCGTTGAAAAAAAGGTGCCACTGCTGGCTTGCCCAGCAGTGCTGTACAAATTCGCACCAAAATCACTGCTGGGCAAGCCAGCAGTGGCACCCAAGTCGGCGAGGGACTGCTTCTTCAACGGGCTGTTAGGAGGTGTCGCACGTCGGCCCTTGCGCGGCCGTGAAAGCGAGCGCCGGCGGGGGAGTTTGCCAACCGGATCGGGCCGTGTTAGACTTCCACGGCGCAAGGTCCGAATCGCGCGGAAACGGGGCGGCACCCACTGCGGAAGGGAGACTTACCCATGGATCGATCCTGTCGGACGTCGCGACGGCGTTTCTTCCGCCTGATGGGGAAGGCCGCCTCGGCTGCGCTGGCCGTTCCCTACCTGGTCCCCGGCGGCGTGTTGGCCAGGTCCGGGAGCGCTGGGGCGAACGACCGGATCGGCGTGGGCTACATCGGGCTGGGCGCGCGCGGCAATCACATCCTGCACCACTTGCCCGACGACGCCCAAATCGTGGCCGTCTGCGACGTCGATGCCCGGCGCGTGGCCCGGGTCGCCGAAGGGCACGACTACGCCACCTACGGCGACTACCGCGAGCTTCTGGACAACCAGGACGTCGACGCGGTGGTGATCACCACGCCCGACCACTGGCACGCCCTTCAGGCGATCCACGCCTGCCAGGCCGGCAAGGACGTGTTCTGCGACAAGCCGCTCTCGCTCACCGTGCGGGAAGGCCGGGCGATGGTCGACGCTGCCCGGCGCTACAACACGATCTTCCAGGTCGGCCCGCAGCAGCGGTCGATCCCCGCGGCGATTCGGGCGTGCGAGTTCGTTCGCGCCGGGCGCCTGGGCAAGCTCCGCGAGGTGCACGTCACCAACAACCGCACGCCGCGCGACTGCGACCTCGGCGCCGAGCCGGTCCCCGAGGGGCTCGACTGGCCGACGTGGCTCGGGCCGTCGGCCGAGCGTCCCTTCCACTCCAAGATCTACAACGGCTCGCGCATGCGCGACTCGTTCGGCTGGATGGCCTTCAAGCCCTGGTCGGGCGGGATGCTCACCTCCTGGGGCGCGCACGGGATGGACCTCGTGCAATACGGCCTGGGCATGGACGCAGGCGGACCCCGCGAAGTCAAGCCGCTCGGCGAGGGGCTCACCTGCCCGCTCGAATACCTCTATCCGGACGGCGTCGTTCTTAAGTTCGACGATGCCCCGCAGGGCGGCGCGATCTTCGTGGGCGAGGAGGGCACGATCACGGTCGCCTGCGGCGTGGCCACCTACGACCCGCCGGAGCTGGGCAACGGGGCGCCGCCGAACGAACCGGCCCTCTTCCCGGGCGCTACGGCCCCCATTCATACGCGGCAGTGGCTCCAGTGCGTGCGGACGCGCCACGGGCTCACCTGCGACGTGGAGGTCGGCCACCGCGCGGCCACCGCGTGCCACCTCGGCAACATCGCCCGCTGGCTCGGCCGCCCCTTGCGATGGGACCCCGTGGAAGAGACGTTCCTCGGCGACGACGAGGCCAACGCGATGCTCAGCCGCGGGATGCGTGCGCCGTGGGAGCTGCCGGAGAACCTTTGATGCCTCAGGAATCGGCCTGAGCTCGCGGCGGTCGAGCGGACACGCGCGCCCAGGTCACACCGAGATTCACGGGGGACGGGGGCCGCCGGCCTCCAGCTCCGTCTTGCAGCCGAGCCACGTTTTGGCGATGTCCAGGTTGTAGAAGACGATCACGTTGGCCGGGCCACCGTAGATCCTCTCGAAGAGCTTGGCCAACTCAAAGTCTTTCGACTTCTGGGCCACAATGGCATAGCGTGCTCCCTGAAACTTGTCAGGGTGCGCCTCGGCGATTTTCGCGATTCTGGCAAGCGACTCTTCTGTTATCCCCGAGGCCACTCCCCCAGTCAGGTCGGTTAGCTGCCCGAAACCCGGCTTGATTCGGGAATCCGATACAAGCGCCATTCTATGGCATACGAGATCCTCCTCGGTGTACTCCCCAATCACTTTGGTGTGAACGAAACTGCCGTCCTCGCTTACTTCGTACGTAATCGCCATCGCCAACTTCTCCCCTGGTTGCGTTGGTGATCACCGTTGCGCCCTTCTCCAAACGCAAAGCGTTTAGAAAAAGACTCCGCCTTCGCATGCACGAAGGCACGTGAGGCCGTCCCGGCTCGCCCAAATCGGCAACCAAGTACGGCCCCGCCAACCCAAAGGATACCAAATGTCAGATTGCCAGTAAAGATTAATTGTGTGAGGCAATCGGGAGCAGCTTGCGGGATTCATCGGCCCCGCGGTTGAGACGGGCCTCGAAGCCGGCCCTGGTGGCCGGGCGTGGGTCACCTCGCTCGCGTCCGGCTTCCCCTCGCGGGGGGCGAGCACGGGAAAGCGAGCGCGTCTTCAGCACGAAACGGGATCATCCGGTTGGTGTCGACCGCATCCAGCGCCCTGCCCGGGATCTCCCGGAGGGATTCGCTTCGGCCACGGCACGTTGCCGCGGCACGGCGTTTGACGCGACTCCCATCCGAGGATACGCTATGTCCTTGAGCGTCCCACGGGGAGGGCGGCGAAGCGGTCGCTCGTGCCACGACGGCGGCCTCCGTGGCACCGCACAAAGGCACCGAGCGGGTCGACATCGACCCGGTGTGGCAGTCAGCGGCGATCACGCGGTCTTCGACGCGCCCAGGCGCCCGGCGTCCACGATGTCAACCAACGCACTTCTCGAAGCTCGCGCGATCTGCCGCCGTCACCCGGACCGCCGACGATGCCTTCTTGAGGACGTTTCCCTTCAAGTCCGTCCCGGCGAGCGGATCGCCCTGGTGGGGCCTTCCGGGTCGGGGAAGACGCTGCTTATGCGGGCGTTGGTTCTGCTGGACCCAGTCGACTCCGGCGAGGTCCGCTGGCAGGGGGAGGTCGTTCGCCGAGACCTGATCCCCGCGTTCCGCCGCCAAGCCATCTACCTGCACCAGCGGCCGGCCTTCGCCCGAGACACGGTCGAGGCGGCGCTCGAAAGCCCCTTCGCCTTCCGCGCTCACCGCGGACGCCGCTTCGACCGGGATCGCGTGCTCGATCACCTCAGGCACTTGGGCCGCGACGGATCGTTCCTCGACAAGCGGATTCGCGATCTCTCCGGCGGCGAGATGCAGGTGGCGGCGCTGGTGCGGGCGATTCAGCTCGATCCGGCGATGCTGTTGCTCGACGAGCCGACGGCCGCGCTGGACGCCCAGACCGCCGCCGCCGTCGAGGAGTTGATCTCCGGCCGGGTCGACGAGGCGCCCCAGCGCCGGGCTTTCCTCTGGGTGAGCCACGACCAGGAGCAAGCCCGCCGCATGACCCGTCGCAGCCTCGCCGTCGAGGACGGGCGGTTGACGGACGGACCGTGGTAGCCGGCGCAGGGATCCACCCCCGACGGCACACCGAATGGGGACTCCGCGATGCAGGAAAACGAACTGATTCTCCTCGGCCCGTGGCAGCTCGTTCTGGCGGCCGGGCTGATTCTCCTCAACGGCGCGGTTTCCCTGATGCTGAAGCTGGGCCTCGAACGGCGACTGCTGGTGGCGTCGATTCGCACCGTGGTCCAGCTCCTGCTCATCGGGCTCGTCTTGGAGTGGATCTTCTTTCCCGGCCGGCCGTGGTACGTGGTCACGGCCCTGATGCTGGTGATGACGCTCATCGCGGCCGGGGCGGCCGTGCGAAGGACCGGCTATCGCTACCGCGGGATCTGGGCCGACAGCATCGTCGCCATGGGGGCCAGCTCTTGGCTGATCGCCGCCGTTGCGCTTCTGGGAATCATCCGGCCCGACAAGTGGTACATGCCGCAATACGCGATCCCGCTTCTGGGGATGATCCTGGGCACCACGCTCAACGGCATTTCCCTGGGTCTCGATCGCCTGGGCGAAGAGTTGGACACGAAACGCGACCAGGTCGAAACGCTCCTCGCCCTCGGGGCCACCCGCTGGGAGGCCGCCCACGAAGCCATCCAACGGGCCGTGCGCACCGGGATGATTCCCCTGATCAACCGGATGATGATCGTCGGCCTGGTCAACCTGCCCGGCATGATGACCGGGCAGATTCTCGGCGGCGTGGAGCCGTTTCAGGCGGTGATGTATCAGATCGTCGTCATGTTCCTGGTTGCCGCGGGAGCGTCGCTGGGGGCCTGCTCCGCGGTCCTCTCCAGCTATCTCCGGCTGTTCAGCAAAGACCACCAGTTTCTGGCCGAGCGGCTGGTGAAACGGGAGTAGCCGTTTCGCGCGACGACAACGTGACGGAAGACGCGCCCAAGAGGACGCGCGCGGTCATTCCTCAACTCCTCGCCCTCGGTGCGAGCGTCTCCGACCGGGATTCCTTGGCGAGCGATTCTGAGGAAACCCCTCTCGTGAGTCGATCACGGCAACAACGACAGGAATCGCTCGATGAAGAGGAGTCCTCCCACCCCACCGATTGCGGGCAACGCCAGGGCCCCGAGAATTGGATTCTTCGCCCACGGACTGAAGGCCCCGCGGTTTTCTTCGGTGACTTCTCGGATGATCTGCCGGATCTGTTCCGCCCGGCGCGCCTCTCCCGTTCCCACGGCGTGGGCCAGTTGGCCGTCGAGGCGCTCGAGGACGTCCCGGCGGGCCTTCTGCGCCCGATTTCGGAGGGAGAAAGCGCAGTACACTGCTGCACTGAGGTTCAACGCAATCAGTAGAATCAGCGGCCAAGGCCAGTCCCAGTAGTCGAAAACGCGGTGCCGGGAGAGAACCACGAACAGGATCACCATGCACGGGCCGTACATCAGCTTCTCGACGACGTTGGTCCGATGCGCGATCAGACGAATCGCCAGGAGCTCGCGAAGGCTTTCCCGATCAACCGATCCCCGGGCGCCGGAGATCTGTGCCATTCCTCGGGACGGCCAACCGTAGGTTTCCTTGGCCAGCTTGCGAACGAACCGGCGACACAACTCGGTCGCATCGAGCACGAAGAAGACAAGGGTGATCATGAGAACCACTGCCGCGAAGAGGACGCCCCACCCCACCATGGCCGAGAGGTCGCCTCGGGACGGCATGTTGGGTAGATTGGTCATCCGGAAAAGCGACAGGCCGAACGCGAGGTAGAACGCCGTTAGAGCCCCGACGCGCAGGCGGCGTTGGCTCAGCCGGCCCCTCCGGAAGTACTGGCGATACAGGGTCTTGATGGACATCCTCTCGGCGTCGGCCGGCCACTTCAGCAGGTGCGAGCGACCAATCAGCGTGCGGGACCAAGGAGCCAAACCGCCTCGTAGGTAAGGCGAAATCAACTCCAGGTCGCTGAGCTTCGTCCAGAATTGGCGGTATTCTGACTTCGCGGGTTCGGAAGGCCCAGCCGACTCATCCTCCTTCGGGAACCCGAAAAGCTCGCGACAAATGTCCGTGTGATTCCTTTCCAGATCTCGCCACCCTTTGTAGAAGTAGAAGATCGCCAGGACCACGGCCAGCAGCCGGAGCAGCGTGGAAGGCCAGATGCTGATCCCTTCCAACACCGAGAAGGGCTCACCTTTCACGCGGAAATGATCGAAGACAATCAGCGCGACCAGCGCGGCCGCGGCGAAGAAGAGCCCCACGGCGAACCGCTCGCGAGCCTTCCGCTCGCGCTCGATCCGACACGCCAGCGCGTTCCATTTAGCTGCCACGAAATCCAGCGATTTCCAGAGCCACGGCGAGCCGCCCGTCTCGAGGCCGCGCCTCGCCACGTCCTCGAGCCAGGCAGATCGATGCAGTTGAGCAAGCCAGAGAACCTCCACCAGGCTTCCACGGATCGCCGCCCACAGGGCCGATACCACCTTCTGCGCAGAGGCGTTGAGCAGAGCAAGGCAGATCATGATACCCGCCAGAGCGCCGAGCAGGTAAAACGGCCTCCAGCCGGAAGACAGCCACGGGTGTTCCCGGGGGCTGGCCGGGTGGACCTTCGCGCTTACGCTCACGGAAGTCTCCGACCCGTCGTCGCTTTCCTCGCTGGTCGGCTCGGACTCCGAGTCTCCACCGGTCTTCGTAAGCTGGTACGCGCTTCGCCTGCCGATCTCGAACACCAGCGGTTCGAGGTACATCTTCGGGTCGCTGTTGCGGGGATGCGTCTTTTCCAAGTCCCAAGGGTCCGAACGCTTGACGCCCGAGAGGGCTTCGCCGGCTTCCGGATCCTCCAGCGCCAGGAGTGTGGCGAAGAAGACGGAGGTTTGGTAGCTGTCGCGAAAAGGGGGCACGTCGCGCTGCAAGTCGCGGTGCAGGCCCAGTCCGAAGTGAGACGCAACCAGGAGGTTCCGCGTGTAGTCGATTTCCTCTTGATGGTTGAATCCGGCATCCAGGTCGGTGGTGAAGAACCGGACGCGAGAAAACCGCTTGCGAAGGGCGCGGAGAACGAGCAGCTTGTCGTAGAAATCGGTTCCCAGCACGCCGATTGCCTTGATTCGCCCTCCGTCGAGACGCCGGAGATCCTCGTCGAGCCGGACGAGTTGTCGTTCCAGGCGGCGGAGGTAATCGAGCTGAGCGCGCCCTTCCGTTGCCTCCTCTTCGGCTGGTTCGGATCGCCCCCTTGCCGCGGCGGTGCGATTGCCGTTTGCTCTGTCCTTCTGCGTCTTCTCTGCCGGGATGGCCCCGTCGAGGCCGCGGAGGTACTCGAACACGTGTAGATTCGCGGCCGGAACGCCCTCCCTGCGAAAGATCGCAGGAATGGCCCGGCCGTAGAGCGTATCCCGCTCGGTGATCACAACGATGTGGTTGCTCGACTTCTCTCGCTTGGGCCACGCACCGCGGAGCGCCAGTTCTTGCCTGAGCGCGGCGAACAGGTCGTAATCGGTACCGATTGTCCGTACCAGTTGCGCGTTACATCTCCGCAACGCGAACGCTCCCTCGGGTCCCAGCGATTCCTTCGGTACGTCGACGACGTCCGGCCAGACCGTAGCCCGTGGCGAAAACACCTTCGTTCCTTCCGGGAACAAGCCAAAGTTGAAGCCTGCTTCCGCCCAGTTCCGGTCTTCCAGCAACATGCCATTCAACGCGTCAGAACCCGTCGGGCCCAGAACGGCCACTCCAATCACATTCTCGTCTCGCTCGTCCTTTCGATCCCGATCCGACTCGGGAAAAAGGCGCTGGTAGAGCTGGAGGATGACCGAAAGAGGGCGATCGCCCAGTTGCCCCTGATCCAGCCAGCAGATGAGAACGCCGCCGAACGGTTTCTGCTTGTCATGACCACGGCGTCTGACGAGATCCGGACGGTAGATCTTGACCGGGATCGTCAGTGGTTCGTCGATCTGATCTCCCAAATACCGCAACTTCTTGTCGCCCAGAACACCGTAATACGTCTTTACCGGGACGTTCATGTAACTCATTCTCGTGCCAAGGGACAGCCTGTAGTGGCAGGTCCCCAGCGCAGCCAGGACCGCGTAACGGATCCGCATCCGGGTCTCCTTGTCCTCCGCGTAGGGACCGCCCGGCAGCAGAACCGGCACGAACAAGAGCTTCCCGTTGCCACCCCGGAAGTCCAAAGAATCCTGCACGATCTTCCTGAAGCGGCCTGGCTGTATCTCGCCGAGTGGTGGTGGCGGCACGTAGCCTTTCGCGACAGCTTCCGCACGTCGCCCGAAGTCCTGATAGGCCGCCTCCAGCGGATCTTGCCAGAGTCGGGCATGAACTGCGCCGACGTCGGAGACCGTCCGGGGGCCCAATCCAGACGGCGAGAGGACTTCCGGCCGCGCCGTCTCCAACGGAGGCTTGTAGGCCAGGCAGGCGAACACCGCGGCCATGACCGCGAAGACGCCGGGCCAGATGGCCGCGGAGGCGGGCGTGCGGCGGGTGGGCTCGGAATTGTCGGCCATGGCTCTCCCCTCTTTCGAGACGCGGATAGGCCGATGGCACCGAGGTGTTCCGTCTCACGTGGCCGACCGGCTGGGCGTTACGCTCACGGAAGAAGAAAGTAGACCGAATCCTTCCTGACGGTGCTTATGTGAATAGGTCGCGTTTCCAGCAGAGAAGGGCTCGATGAGAGAGGAAGCTCGGTCTGCGGACTCCCCGAACCGGAATTCCCCTCTAGGCTTCGCCCGCATATGCCGACGTCCCCACGCCCCCATTTTCCTCCGAGCCGCGAACGCTGCAAGGGGGCCGTAGGGAGTTTTCGAGCTAGAAAAACACTCAATTTGGTGTGCTTGTGCCAAGAAGCCCATCTAGTGGGGCATTCGCAAGGCACCCGTTCGCTTTGGTCGACGTGGTTTCCGGACCGACGCCCGCGCGGCCCTGGTAACACCCGCTCCCCCCCGCTACTCCACCCGGCGTATGTACACGAAGTATGCCCCGCGCTCTCGGCCGTCGGGCAGGGTGAGCCACGTTTGGAGCCGGGTCTTGCCCGGCTGGAGCGGGACGGTGAACGTGCTCTTGGTGGCCCCGGGCGGTACGGGCTGGGAGACCTCTACGTCGGCGATCTTCAGTCGGGCCGCGGTCGCCTCGATCGACTCGTCGACGTGGTCCGGCCAGCGGCGAAGCTCGAACTCGTACCGGCCGGGCTGCATGACCTCGATCGACCAGTAGCCGTTGCCAATCATCCCCGAACGCACCTGCCCTTGATTCCAGGGCGACAGGCGCTGATCCGGCGGGTGCCAGTCGTGGGACACGAGCCGCGTGACCGGCTCGGCCTCGGAGCCGATGCCGATGTAAACGAACTCATCGAAAACATCCGACAGGCTTTGCCACCAGCCCTCGTACGCGGCCGTGAGCTTTCCGACCACCTCGGGCTGCTCGGCGGCCACGTCGCGCTTCTGGCCCGGATCGGCCTCGATGTCGTAGAGCTCCTTCCCGCCGACCAATCGCCATCGCTCCGTCATCACCGAGCACTTGCGCCACTTCTCGGGGTACGGGATGCGCTGTGAGTGGACGAACAGCGTCCGCTCGGGCCAGCCGCTCGCGTCCCCTTTCAAAAGGGGCGCCAGGCTCTTGCCGTCCGGCGGCGGGCCGTCGGGGCGCGTGAGCCCGCACAGATCGGCGAGCGTCGGGAGGACGTCGACGTGCGCGGTGAGCTGATCCACGTCGCGGCCCCCGCCGATCCCGCCCCGGGGCCAGCGGATGAACAGCGGCACGCGATGCCCGCCGTCGTACTCCGAGCCCTTGGCGCCCCGCATCCCGGCGTTGAATCCGTTCCACGTGCCGGGCTCCTTGCGGCCGCGTCCCGCGCCGGCGGCCGTGCCGTTGTCGGTCATGAAGACGAGGACCGTGTTCTCCTCGAGCCCCCACGCATCCAGCTTCGACACCAGCTCGCCCATGTTCTCGTCGATGTTGGTGATCATCCCGTAGAAATGGGCCATCGCGTCGGGCACGCCCTTTTCGGCGTACGGCTTCCAATACTCCTCGGCGACCAGGTACGGACCGTGCGGGGCGTTCGTGGAGAGATACACGAAGAACGGGCGGTCTTGGTTCTTCTCGATGAACCGCAGGGCATCGGCGAACCAGACGTCGGTGCAGTAGCCGGTGGCCTTCTCCGGCTTGCCGTTGCGGAAGTAGGTGTCGTCGAAGTAGTCGTTGCCCCAGTAGTCGGGGCCCTGGCCCACGCCGCCCCCGCCGTGGTAGAAGGCCTCGTCGAAGCCCTGGTCCTGCGGGCGGCAGGGGAAGTTGTCGCCCAGGTGCCACTTGCCGAACATGCCCGTCCGGTACCCGCCCGCGGCGAACACCTCGGCCAGCGTGACCTCGGCGGGGCTCATCAGCGAGCGGCCCATGATCGTGTGCCAGACGCCGGTCCGCGTCGAGTAGCGGCCCGACATCAGGGCCGACCGCGTGGGCGAGCAGGTGGGATCGACGTGGAAATCGGTCAGGCGCACGCTCTCGGCGTAGAGCTTGTCGAGGTTGGGCGTTTGGATCATCGTGTTCCCGTGCACCGCCACGTCGCCGTAGCCCTGGTCGTCGGTGATCACCAGGATCACGTTGGGCCGCTCGGCAGGCGCCGCCTGGGCAAACGGCACGGCGCCCAGCGCCGCCAAGGCGACCGTGAGCGCGACCGCTTGAAGCGCGAACCGTCGTGAGAAAAGCTGCCGGAACATGGTTGGTCTCCTTCATGCTTAGGAACTGCGCCTCAGGAAGGCTCGACGGGTGACAAGGTGAGGGGGTGACAAGGTCCGTCACCCTCTCACCGTGTCACCCCCTTACCGTACCGTCACTTCACCTCCTCCACATTTACCACTCCACATTTACCCCTTCACCTTCACCCCGTCACCTTGTCACCGCGTCACCCGCTCACCGTGTCACCCCGTCACCCCCCTACTGCTCCCGCATCCGCCCGGTCTTGTCGGCCTGCCAGAGCCGGCCGCTGTCGACGTCCAGGGCCGTGAGCCAGCCGTCGCCGTAGACCCAGGTGTCGATGCAGACGAGATGGCCCCGGTCGAGGACCTCGCCGGTCTTCTGCGACGTGTGACTGACCACGGCCACCTTGCCCGAGCGGTGCGGGCCCGGGACGTTGTCCCGGATCGATTCCCACCGGAGCACGTCGAGCGGCTGCTTGTTGAGCGGTTTGCGCGGCAGGTAGCTGGCGTGGACGTAGAAGTGCCCGTCCGTCTCGTGCCAAGAGACGCAACTCCGCAGGAAGGCGATGTGCTCCTCGGGGATCCCTTCCGGGCTGGTGCAGCCGTAGGAGGCCAGCGTGGCGTCGCCGCCGAAAGAGAGCCAGCCGGACAGGAGAGACGGGCGGAGGGAGACGATGTCCAAGAGCATCTCGTCGTGGTTTCCCAGGATGGGCACCAGCCGACATCGCTCGCCCAGCGCGATCAGCCGATCGAGCACGCCCCGCGTGTCCGGGCCCCGGTCGACGTAGTCGCCCAGCGCGACGACGGTATCGCCCGGGCGCGGATCGACGGCCGCCAGCACGGCGTCCATCGCCGCCGAGCAGCCGTGGACGTCTCCGATGGCAATGATCCGATCCGGCATGGCCGCTACCACCCGAGAAACGACGCCCCGCTTCGATCGCAACGGAGCATTATCGTCGGCGACGGCCGATTTGGCAAGTCCGACGGGCCTGCGGCCCGAGCCCCATCCGTCGGATGGCCCCTTAACCCTATCAGGCCGGTCGCTCGCGTCTCGGGTTGGTGTGGACTACCGGCATTGGTTGCAGCTTCCCTGGAACGGGCCATGTGTTCGGCGACCAGTCGAACCCTTGCAGGACCGGGAGCCGGAAAGGATAATGATGATCCTGAAGCGTGGCGTGCATTCGGCCACCCGTGGGCCGGGCAATCCCCGGCCGCGCTATCAAGTGCATCACTCAACAGAAAGGCCGGCCATGAACTGTGTCCATCGATGGAAAGCCGTGCTTCCCGCCGCAGTCGCCACCTGGGTCGCGCTCGGGGCCGCGGTCGTTCTCGCGTCGAACGAGCGGCCGAACGTCGTGGTCGTTCTGGCCGACGACCAGGGCTGGGGCGATCTCAGCGTCCACGGCAACGTCAACCTCGAAACGCCCAATATCGACTCCCTGGCCCGCGACGGGGCGATCTTCGACCGCTTCTTCGTCTGCTCGGTCTGCGCCCCGACCCGGGCCGAGTTCCTCACCGGCCGCTATCATCCCCGGGGCGGCGTGCACGGCGTGAGCACCGGGGCCGAACGGCTCAACCTCGACGAGAAGACGATCGGCGACACCTTCAAGGCCGCCGGGTACGCAACCGCCGCCTTCGGCAAATGGCACAACGGCACGCAGCACCCCTACCACCCGAACGCCCGGGGGTTCGACGAATACTACGGCTTCTGCTCCGGCCACTGGGGGCAGTACTTCGATCCGATCCTGGAGCACAACGGGGAGCTCGTTAGGGGCAAAGGGTTCATCATCGACGATCTGACCGACCACGCCCTGGCGTTCATCGACGAGAACAAGAGCCGCCCCTTCTTCTGCTATCTGCCCTACAACACGCCCCACTCGCCGTTCCAGGTGCCCGACCGCTTCTACGCGAAGTTCAAGGACGCCCCCATCAAGATGCGGCACCGCGACGTCGACAAGGAGGACCTTGCCACGACGCGATGCGCGCTGGCGATGTGCGAAAACATCGACTGGAACGTCGGGCGTGTTCTCGCGAAGCTCGACGAGCTCGGGCTCGCCGACAACACGATCGTCGTCTACTTCAGCGACAACGGGCCCAACAGTTGGCGATGGAACGACGGGATGAAGGGGCGCAAAGGCTCGACCGACGAAGGGGGCGTGCGCGTGCCCTGTCTCATGCGATGGCCGGGCCACGTCAGGCCGGGAACCAAGGTCCCCCAGATCGCCGGCGCGATCGACCTCCTGCCCACGCTGGCCGACTGCGCCGGCGTCCCGATCGTCGGCGCGAAGCCGCTCGACGGCAAGAGCGTCAAGCCGCTTCTTCTCGGCACCGCCGACGATTGGCCCGATCGGATGATCTTCTCCCATTGGCGGGGCCGTGTGAGCGTCCGAACGCAGCAGCATCGGCTCGATCAGTCGGGCAAGCTGTTCGACATGACAACCGATCCGGGACAAGATCGGGACGTCTCCAAGAAGGAGCCGGAGCCGACGGCGAAGCTGGCCGCGGCGGTTGCCCGGTGGCGAGAGGAGGTCCTGCCGAACATCGCCCAGGACGATCGCCCCTTCCCGGTCGGCCATCCGGAGTTCCCGGCCACGCCGCTCCCGGCCCGCGACGGCGTCCCCTTCGGCAACGTCCAGCGCAGCTCGCGGGCCCCGAACTGCTCCTATTTCACCAACTGGACGAGCACCGAAGACAAAATCACGTGGGACGTGGAGGTGGCCACAAGCGGCGACTACGAAGCGGTGGTCTACTACACCTGCCCGAAGGACGACGTCGGCTCGACCGTCGAGCTGAGCTTCCGGGGAAGCCGCGTGCAAGGCAAAGTAGCCCAGGCGCACGACCCACCGCTGGTCGGCGCCGAGTTCGACCGCGTCGACCGGGGCGGCGAGTCGTACGTCAAGGACTTCCGGCCCCTCCGCCTGGGCACGCTCCGCTTGGAAAAGGGCCGGGGCGAGCTGGCCCTGCGGGCGCTCGAGGTGCCGGGCGCGCAGGTCATGGACGTGCGTGCGGTGATGCTCACGCTGGTGAAGAGGATCCCCTGATCGGTGAGATTCCAAGCTTGATATCCCGACGACCACTCCAAGGAGCCGAGAGAATGAGAAACCCCACGCTGCTTCTTCTGACCGCTCTTGTGGCCGTCGCCGGCCCGCGGGCCCACGCCGCCGAGGAGCAAGGGGCGATCCGCCTGACCGTGCTCAACGCCATGGAGCGGATCGGCCAGGATCAAGAGCCCTTCGGCCCGGCGCAGGCGGAGATCGAAGCGGCCCGCAACGAGTGGGAGTCGTTCCAGGTCGTCGTCGCAGCGCTCGACGAGAACGTCCAAGTGATCGCGGCGGAGATCAGCGACCTCGTCGGCCCGAACGGGGCGAAGATCGCCAGAGAACACCTCAAGCTGTATCGGGAGGAATACGTTCGGGTGAGGAGGTCGACGTCCCGGGCGGAGCTCCCGCCGGGCCTCTATGCCGACCCGCTCGTCCCGCTGGTGAATCCGATCACCGGCGAGCCGATCGAGCCGCGACGCCGGGTCCAGGAGCGATGGGGCGGACCGTCGACCTTGCAAGGCCATGACATGTTCGCCCTGCCGTTCGACGTCTTCCGAGGGCAGAACCAGCCGATCTGGGTCGACGTCCACGTGCCGAAGGACGCTCCGGCGGGCGTCTACCAGGGGACGTTCCGCGTTCGGGCACGCGGAGGTATTTCGGCCGAGATCCCGGTGACGCTGACCGTTTGGGATTTCGCCCTCCCCGACGGGCCGACGCACAAGAACCATTTCGGCAGCTTCCGCAACGTTGCCCGCGACTTCGACGTCGACCGCGGCTCCGAGGAGTTCCGCCAGATCGAGATGCGCTATTGCCGGGCGATGGTCGAGCATCGCCTCAACCCACCGATTCCGGATCACCTGTTGCCCGAGGTCGGCAAGGACGGCTCGTTGACGATCGTGCCCGAGCGACACGAGGCGCTCAAGAAGTTCGTCGCCGAGCTGCACGTGACCGATTTCGAGATCCCCAGGGCGCCGTTCGGCCGGCTGCCGGTTTCGGCGACGGAGCCCGACTACAAGCGGGTCTCGTCGGAAGAGCGGGAGAAGGCCGCGCGGTACTACCGCGGGTACTACGACTATCTCAAGCAGAACGGCTGGCAGGATCGGGCGTACGTCTATCTGTGGGACGAGCCGAACCTGCCGGAGAACTACGAGCAGGTGCTCGTGCTGGCGGAGATCGTCCACGAGGCGGTCCCCGAGGCGAAGTGCCTCGTGGTCGAGCAGACGTACCCACACGAAGCGGACTGGCCCGACGTCGACCCGGCGGTGGACGTCTGGTGCCCGCTCTGGGCGTTCATCGACCGGGGGACGATCGCGGCGAAGATCGCCGGGGGCGACGAGGTCTGGTCGTACACGGCACTGGTGCAGCGGGCACCGCGGTATCACCCGCAGTACGACCAGGTCAAGGACCTCGACCCGCCCTACTGGCACATCGACCGCCCGATGATCGTCTACCGTGTGCCCACCTGGATCAACCGGCAGTACGGGATCACGGGCCTGTTGTACTGGACCACGGTGACCACCGTGCTCGATCCGTGGAACAACCCGGCGTTTGCCCATCCCGGGCACTTCAACGGCGGCGGGTACTTGTTCTACCCCGGCGTGCCTTGCGGCATCGACGGGCCGGTCGCCAGCATGCGACTGAAGAACCTTCGGGACGGGATGGAGGACTACGAGTACTTCGCGATTCTGGCATCGAGATCGGGCGACGAGGCCGTGAAGCCGGTGGTGGACAAGGTCGCGCCGAACTGGTGGGATTACTGTAGAGATCCCCAAACGCTGCTCGCCGCCCGGCGGGAGCTTGCCGAACAGATCCAGCGGGCCAAGGCGAAGCCCAACTGAGAGGGCGTAGTCTGGTAGTAGTCTGGCAGGGTGGATCGAGGTGCGAGACCCACGCGTCTCGCGTCAAACGATCACAATCTCGCGCGGGTCGAGGGCCTCGACCCACCCTGCGCGTTCTCCGAGAATCACGAGATCCCGTTCAGCTCGTCGCCGGGGGCTATTCCTCGGCGGGGCGCCGGGGTCGTTCCGGGCGGTCGCCGCGGGGCCTCTCTCCGCGACCGGCACCGGGCGGCGGGCCGTCGCCGCGGCGCGGGAACTGCTCGGCCATCTTCTCGGCTTCTTCCTTGTCGATGGCGCCGTCCCCGTTGGCGTCTGCCCGGTCGAGGATCCGCTCGCGCATCCACTCGGGCATTTCGTCTTTGGTGACCTTCCCATCGCCGTCCCGGTCGAGGCTCATGACTCGCTCGACGAAGCCCTCGCCGCCGGGGCCGCCCGGCCCACCAGCGCCTTCGGGACGATCTCGCCGAAGTCGTTCGAGCTGCTCGACGAGCTTCTCGGCTTCCTCGCGATCGATCGCCCCATCTCCGTTGGCGTCGCCGCGCTGGAGCACGCGTTGCATCGGTTCGGGCAGCTCTTCCTTGGTGACCTTGCCGTCGCCGTCCTTGTCCAGGGCCATCAGCCGCTCGACCGACAAGCCTCCGCGGCCGGGCCCAGCGGGTCCGCCCTGACCGCCGGGGCCGCGCCAATCGGGCCCACCGGGACCACGAAAGTCACCCCCAGGCCCACCGCGCCATCCGGGCTCGCCCGGGCCTCCACGCCCGCCGGGACCACGGAATTCGCCGCCGGGACCGCGGGGGCCGGGGAACTCGGGGCGCAGCTCCTCGCGACTCAGCTTGCCGTCGTCGTCCTTGTCCAGCTTCTTCAGGGCTTCGACTGCGTTTTCAATCTCTTTGGCCGAGATCTCGCCGTCCTCGTCGGCATCAAGCACGACCATCAACGGGAATCGCGGCGGACGGAAGCCCTCGCCGGGTCCAGGTCCTTCCGGTCCGCGCGGGCCGCCCGGCCCTCCGCCCGGCCCCCGCGCCTCGGGACCGCGCCGACCGCGTCCCCGTTCTTCTCCATTCGGTGGTTGGCCCATTATCACGTGCGCCACAAGCGACAGCGCGACGGCGCCCACCAAGGCCAGCGTCCAACTTCTCATAGAACACCTCCAACGTTTCGAAAGAGGGTAACGGCGTAATAGTCCCGGCGACGCTTGGTGTCCCAAGACCTCAACGCCGAGCCGTTGCCGTTTATTGCAGCACCGGCGAGCGGAGAGGCAGGTTGAAACAGAGAGGGCCCGGCCACCCCACTTCGGGAATTGCCGAGTTGCTAACGCTCGCCTCTTGATGCAAACGGCCGAAATGTTGGGAAGGTCCCGCCTACGGATGGCCAAACAAGGCTCAGCAGAAGGCCGCCATCGCGGACGTTTCGTCTTGCTCGATGTCGAACAGGCGGTCCAGCCGGGTGACCGCAAAGATCTGCGAGAGCTCCGGACAGATATCGGACAGCTTGAGCACGCCGCCGCGCGCTCGGGTCTTTTTATCTAACGTGACCAGTTTACCCAAAGCCGCACTCGATAGAAAGTCGACCGAAGACAAGCTCAATAGCAGCTTCTTGCCGTTTTCCCCCTCCACCAGGTTGTACAACTCCTGACCCACCTCCTGCGCCCTGCGATCCTCGCTGATCCTCCGGTCGCGAAAGCGGACCATCGTCACATCGCCCACTTCCCTGACATCCAGCCCTTGGCGTTTGAGCATAAGAAAGATCCTTCTGAGACTGACTTCCTCTGCGGCGGGGTATTGTGCCCGTCTCTGGAACGGGCGGCAAGGTACGCACGACGCGGCCGACTTTGCGCTGGCGGAAACCGGCCGTATCTCAATCAAACCCTGCTGCCGGGCGAAAGTTCCGGCGGATTTCGCGACATGGGCCCTGGAGCCCGGGCGAGATCTGTCGAGAGCGTGCTTCCGCCGAGAGTGGGGGGAAGGCGCGAGCGAGCGGTACCAAGAGACCCAAGTACTACAGTGCCCCTTCCGGAAAACAGTTGGGAGTTGCGAGTCCTGGCACTCGATTGCCGAGCGAAACCCACTTCGCGGGGAGAAGAGGCGCTGTAGTATTCGAGTGGATGCCAAAACCAGTCGGCTTCAGCCGACCGGTGGTCTGCCACCAGCTTTAGCTGGTGGGAAGGGAGACAATCCCCAGCGGAACGAGCCGGCTTCAGCCGGGCTTCTCGACAAAGAGGTTTCAACCGACTCCGGGTGTCTGAAGACGGGCCGAGAAGGCCGGCTGAAGCCGGCTTGAGTCACCGCGTGGGCCCCCTTTCCACCGGCTAAAGCTGGTGGCAGACAGTGTGTCGGCTGAAGCCGACTTGCGAGCCCGATACGGAGCAGCCCGCGCCGACTGTCCCGTGCCGGCTCTCCCGTGCAGGAAAAGCAGTTGTGGGTGACTGTGGTGGAGGGGAGCGACTCCACAGGACGCCGAATTTCCGGGGGCTCGCTGGCGCTCGAACTCAGCGACCCAAACCTCCAGACCCGTTTTCCGACGAAGCCTAGTCCCGCGCGGACCCCGACTCACTCCTCGCGATGCTCGATCTTCGGCCAGTAGGTCTCGAAGTCGAAGTCGGGGCTGTTGTCGAGGTCGTGGCAGTTCATGCAGTGCTGGCGGTCGGAGATGGCCGAGCTGACGGCCTGCTGGGACTCTTCGAGCGTAATGACCGTCGGTTTGCGGAGTTCCTCCATCAAGTCGAGATCGGAGCCCAGCTCCGCGGCCACGTGCTTCTCGCCGGGGCCGTGGCACGTCTCGCAGCCGACGTCGATCAGGTGGGGCGTCTCTTTCTCGCTCAAGAAGCCGCTATCGAGGGGACGGTAATTCTGCGGGGTCCAGCCGACCACGTGGCAACTGGTGCACTCGGGGTCGAAGTTGCGGGCCGGGTTCAGCTCGACCAGTGTCTGCCATGCCTTGGCGTGCCCGCTCTTCTTCCACACCCGGTACGACTCCTCGTGGCACGACTTGCACTTCGCCGTGCCGACGAACTTGCCCATCAACTCCTTGCCCGGATAGGGCACGGGCGTAACTCCCAGCCCCTCCAGCCCGGCGTCCTTGAGCCCTTCTTGATAGAGCGACATCTCGCTTTTCACGTAGTCGGCTTGGGGAAACCGCGAGTCGAGCGGGACGCGCTGGTAGCGGATCGGCTGGGCCGGGTCGTCGTAGAAACCGAGCACCACGGCGTTCATCCCCTTCTCGCCGACTTCGATGAGCAGCGTCCGGGAGCCCTCGATCCGTTCGGCCCGGGCCGGTGGCTCGGCCGGTCCGCCCGCGGTGATTACCACGGGAAACTGTGGAAACTGCCGGGCCAGCTCGATCGATTCCTCCCGGGTCGCATGGGCCAGCAGGACCAGCACGTCGCACTCCTTCTCCAGCGCCGGGACCACCTCAGCCAGCTTGTCCTTCGGATCGGCCATTTCGACGTCCGAATTGTTCACCTCGCGCTGCCACCTCGTGCCCAGAATCGAGGTGATCCCCAGCTTGACGTCCCCCACTTCGACGACCCGTTGCCGCGGGGTCAGTCCGGGTTGGAAGTCGAACCCGAACAGGGCGACATTGGCGGAAACGAAGGGGCCCGAAACGAGACCATCGACTCCAAGCTGCAGATCTCTCTTGCCGATCGCGATGGCGTTGTAGCGCATGCCCTGCAGCGAGTTGACGGCGGTCTGGAACTTCAGATTGGCCTGGGGGCCGAAGCCCTTGACCAGACCGCCGACGTCCACGGCCGCGACGGGCCAGCCCCGTTCGCCACGCAGTTGCTCGAGCATCGAATAGCGGCGGCTGAGTCCGCCTTTCATCCGGTCCAGGCCGGCGCAGCCGCACGGCTCGAGGTAGCCGTCCAGGCGGCCGGAGACCAGCAGGGCCCACTTGGGCTTGGGCCAGCCCTCGAAGATCGGACCGTTTTCCTTGACCGGGTCGAACGGCTCCTCGTCCTCCTTGCCCTGGTCGCCCAACTTGGCGTCGTCCGACTCGCGGCTGCGGCTCTCGACCGAGGCCGGTGTCACACTCACGGGACGATGCCCGGATGAACGATCGATCCCCTCACGCAAGGGGTTCATTCCCAGTCGCGGGCTGTCCGAGGGGGTGGAGCTAGGGGCGATTGGCTCTGCCGCGGGGTCTTCAGCAAGTGATGGAGAATCCGTCGGTTCGGCGGCAGTGGTCTCTGTCGGTTGGGGTTTCTCGGCGGAAACGGGCTCGTCTGGCTCCACCATGCCGGCCGCCTCATCGGGCCCTTCCGTCGAGGGGGCTGTCTCGGGTGACTCGGTCTCCGGTTGGGTAGCCGTCGGTTCTGCCGCCACCTCGGGCGGGGCTAGCGCGGATCCCGGCGTCACGTCCGGTGGGCTGGCCGCCAGCTCGCCATCTTCCTGTTCCGCCGACGGGGTCGGCTTGGCCGGGGGAGCCTTGGCGACCGTGGTCGGGGGCGATCCCTCCCTCAGCGTCGAGCCGAGCTCGCTGCGGTCCGACGACCCGCAGCCGCCTGCGACAAGAGCGAGCGCCGCGAGGAGGAGAGACTGGGCGAAACGAGACGAGAAGACTGTGTGCGCTGCCATTTTGCAACCACCGGCCAAGAGACGGGGAAAACGAGACATGCCCTTCCTTGCGACTGCCCTTATCCCCGCTCCGATCCCTCGGCCTCTGTGCCCGTTCAGCCCTCCACGGCGAAGCGGAGCAGAATCTGTAACCGGGGTACTCTGGGATGGTTGGTCTCAAGGATGATCCGACCAAGCTGCTTTTCATCGGTTCCCAAGTGACTTGCCGGGCGGCTTCCTTTGGGAACTTGGATAATTAAGGGAGTCAAGGAAACCTTGCCGCTTTCAAGCTGCTTGGTTTCGCCGAACTCTATCTTCAGCAGATCGGGGTAAACCTCGACCAGCTTGTAACTCACCTCGTTGGCGTGCAGGCCCCCGGCCCGGATGAACAGCGTCCGCTCAGCCCCCTCCTGGCTTCGGATGCTCCCTAAGTGGAGGATGCCATCCTCTCGACGCCATCCCTTGCCGACGATCGAGATTTCGCCGGTGACCGTGCCCTCGATGGGCACCCCAATCCTGGGAACCTCCTTGGAACTGGTTTTCAGGACGATTTTCTGCTTAAACGCTCCGACGGGCAAGCCTGGTTTCAAGGTCACTTTGACCCGACAGCCGCTGGTGGCCCCCTCCTCCTCGGAAACTTCATCGGAGGGAAGCGGCTCGTAGGTCACCTCGAAGTAGTCCGAAGTGTCGGCCTGGGCGAGCTCGTGGCCCGTGATCTCCAGCGGCTCCGACCGAAACCCGAACACTCGCACCGTGGCCGAGCCGGATTCACCAGCCGTGACCCCGTTGAAGAGCACTTCCGAGGGGACCGCACGCGCCGCCACGGTGACGCGGCCTTGGATGGTCAGCGTCAGTCGCGGGCGTTCGGGGTCGTTGGTGAGGATCTGGGCGGTTTGTTTGAACTCGTCTCCGCCGAGCGACTGCTTGGCCGTCCACTCAATGGCGACAACGCCCGACTCTCCCGGGGCGATCTCGCCATCTTCCAGGACCGACACGGTGCACTTGCAGCTCGACGCCCCTTGCTTGAGCTCCAACGGGCCCTTGCCCTTATTCTCGAAGACGAACTCGTGCCGCCCCTTGGCGTCGGCGTCCATGAACCCGAAGTCGTAGGTTTCCTCGCTGATGGAGACGATCGGGGGCAGCCCTCCGGAGTCCTTCGGCCTCTCGATCCCGAGTGGTATTCCCGCGGGCGTGCCGTCCCACGGATACTGCGCAAACCGAGCCATCGCCATTCCCACTCCT
>DATKZH010000588.1:0-9753 GCA_035528065.1 Thermoguttaceae bacterium
CCCCCCCCCACCCTACGGCATCTCCCAGAATCAGGAAATCCCGTGTAGACGGCGCTTTCAAAGGGGGCAACAGAACGTGGAGGTGAAGCCATGTACGGAGATCGGTTGAGTGACGGGTGTGGGCCATGGACCGTTAGGGGGAAATTGAGCCTGATCGGTTGGGTGCACTGTCGCAGCCGAGGATGGCAACGCATCGCCCATCTCGGCTCCTTCTCCCTTCGGGGACCGATTGCCCTGGCTTTGTTTGCGGTGGCGTCTCTTTCGGGCCACGCCCGCGCGGCGGAGGGCGGCTGGCCCATGTGGCGCTACGACGCCGGCCGGAGTGCGGCGTCGCCGGTGGAGCTGCCGTCGCCGTTGCATCTCCAGTGGAAGCGCGAGCTGGCTGCACCCCGCCCGGCGTTCCCCAACGATCCGCGGCTCTGCTTCGACGTCTCCTACGAGCCGGTCGCGCTGGGCAAGCGGATCTTCGTGCCTTCGATGGTGACCGACAGCGTCACGGCGCTCGACACCGACACGGGCGAGCCGATCTGGACGTTCTTCGCCGATGCCCCCGTGCGCCCGGCGCCGGTGGCCTGGGAAGACAAGGTTGCTTTCGTCTCCGACGACGGCTGCCTCTACTGCCTGAGCGCCGCGGACGGGCGTCTGCTCTGGAAGTTCTCCGCGCTTGCGCCGGATCGAGCGGCCTACAAGCTGTTGGGGAACGAGCGGCTCGTTTCACGCTGGCCCGCGCGGGGCGGACCCGTGCTGGCGCACGGAACGATCTACTTCGGGTCGGGCTTCTGGCCGTTCGAGGGCGTCTTCGTCTGCGCCGTCGACGCCGCGACCGGCAAGCCCCTCTGGGTCAACCGGGACGCCGGCTTCGTCAAGGACGGTCTGCTCGACCACGGCACGCGGCGCGACGGGGGGCTTTCGCCGCAAGGGTATCTTGCCGTGATCGGCGGGCGGCTGGTCGTCCCCAGCGGCCGCGCGCTGCCGGCCTTCTTCGACCGGAAGTCGGGTGAAATGGAGCCGTACACCACGGGCTGGGGCGGCCGGGTCGCGCTGGCCAAGGGCTGCTGGTACGTCTGCGGCACGGACGACTACCTGTTCCAGAGCGGCGACGTGTATGGATTGACCCCGCCACGAGCGCCGGACGGCCCGGCGCCGAAGCCCGACGAGCTGGTGAGCCTCGGTGAGTTCGCCCGGCGCATGGACGTTCCGCCGGAGACGGTGGACCCGTGGGTCAAGGCGGCGGGGTTGGAGACGGTGGAGCAGGAGGGGGAGCGATTCCTTCGCATTCGCAGCGGCGATCCGATCACCTATCTCTCGTGGTGGACCAATCCGCCGCGGCCCGGCGAGCTTCACGCCCTCCAGACCCGCCCCCGCCTGCAAGTCGACCCGGCCAACGTCAAGGAGCTGGGCGTGTTCCGCGAGCCGGTCGTCACCGCCGACGCGATCTACTGCTCCCTTCCCAAGAGCGAAAGCACCAAACGGATCCAGGATGAGGACCGCCGAGCGCCCGGCGCGGCCGACTACCACCAGATCGTCGCCTCGAACGTCGCCGATCCGCCGAAATGGGAGGTGACGTATCAAGGCGGATGGGGCGGGCGGCTCGTCGAGTGGCGGGTTGCCCGGTTCGACCAGCGCTGGAGCCTCGCGTCCGAGCTCAGAGTCCACATCAAGGCCGGCGAGCGGCTCTATGCGGGCGGCCCCGGCACGGTCGCGGCGGTCGATCTGCCCTCGGCCGACCAAAAGGCGAAGGTCTCCTGGCAGACGGAGATCGAGGGCACGCCCAACCGGATGCTGGCGGCGGACGGCAAGCTGTTCGTCGTCACCCGCGAGGGGGCCCTCTACTGCTTCGGGGGGCAAAAGGTGGAGCCAAAGACCTACGCCCAAGCCACGGACCGCCCCGGCGCCGACGCGAAGCCTGATGCCTGGACGGCCAAAGCCGAGAAGATCCTCAAGCGGGCGGGGGTCCGGGATGGATACTGCCTGGCGCTCGGGCTGGGTAGCGGCCGGCTCGTCGAGGAGCTGGCGCGTCAGTCGGAACTGCACGTCATCGCGATCGACGCGGACCCGGAGAAGGTGGACGCCGCCCGCCGGAGGCTCCACGCGATGGGACTCTACGGATCGCGCGTGCACATCGTGCCGGGCGACCTGGCGTCGCTGCGGCTGCCGCCCTTCATGGCCGGGCTGGTCGTTTCGGAGGACCTCGCGCGGAGCGGGTTCGACGAAGGGACCGCGGCGCTGGAGCGGCTTCATGCCGTGCTCCGCCCGTACGGCGGCGTGGCGTGCCTGCCCATCTCCGAAGACCGGCACGCGGCGCTCGCCGAACAGGTGCGGCAGGCGAAGCCGGCCGGCGCGGAAGTGACGCGGTGGGAGGACCTGACGCTGGTGGCGCGGGCCGGGGCGCTTCCCGATTCGGCCGATTGGCCCCACGAGAGCGGCGACGCCGCCCACACGTTCTCGTCCCACGACCGGCACGCCCGACCGCCCTTCGGCGCGCTCTGGTTCGGCGGCGGGCTGGACCGGGTGATTCCGATGATCCAGGGGCCGGCGCCGCGGATCGCGTCCGGGCGCATGTTCCTCCGCGTGGGCAACGACCTGCACGCGGCCGATATCTACACCGGCCGGCATTTGTGGAAGCAAAGCCTGATGGCACCGGGGGACTTCGTCGCCGCCGAGGAGGCCGTCTACGTGGTCTCCGGCAAGACCTGCCTCCGGCTCGATCCGGCGACGGGCGCCCCCGCGGGCGAGATCGCCGTTCCGCCGGAGGTGGCCGGGGAGAAGGGCCCGGGCTGGCAGCAGATCCGCATCGGGGGCGATTCGCTCGTCGGCACGGCGGGGAAGCACCTGGTGTGCGTCGATCGGCAACGGGGCGACCTGCGCTGGAAGTTCTCCTCCCCGCGCGACGGCTTCGGCTTCGCCGTCGGGGCCGACAAGGTCTTCTGCGTCGATTTCTGGCTCCCCGCCCACCGCCGACGCGCCGAGCCGAAGACCGAGGAAGGCGCGATCTACGCGCTCGACGTGCACACCGGCAAGCCGCTCTGGCAGATCCCCGCGGCCACGCCCCTGGAGGAGGAAGCCCGGAAGAGCCAACCGTCGTTCTCGCCTTTCCTGGACCCCGAGCTCGCCTTCTGCGAGGCCGGCGACGTTCTCGTGTTGACGCAGAACCGGAGCACGGCGGCGGCCTACCGGGGGGCGACCGGCGAGCGCTTGTGGTCCCGCGAGATCCCTTGCAAGGACCCGCCCGGCGCCTACACCGGCCATCGGCCCCCGATTCTGCTCGCCGACCGGTTGATCAGTCACGGGGGCGAGGCGATCGAGCTTCTGACCGGCGCTCCCTGCCCGACGCGGATGTGGAAGGGCATGAACGCCGAGCTGCGGGGCTGCGGCCGCGCGCTGGGCGGGCCGCACTTCGTCGCGGTCCGCGACGGCCATGCCTCGTACTTCGACCTGGCGACCGGCGACCACGTCTATTTCCGTGGGATTCGCTCCGGGTGTACGAACAGCCTGATCGCGGCGGGCGGGATCCTCAACGCGCCGAACTACGCCCGGCATTGCACCTGCAACTGGCCGCTCTCCGTGTCGCTGGCCCTGACGACCATGCCGGAGGCGCCGGCGTGGGACCCCGCCCGCTCCGACGAGACCGGCCGCTAGCCGGCCGCCATGCCCTCGACAGCAGCAACCCCAAGGAGCATCCGATGGACAATCAAACACCGAAAGAGTTCACGCGACGCCAAGCGCTGGCCGTCACGTTGGGGGCCGCGGGCGTGGCAACCGTGGGCGGCCACCACGCCGCCGCGGCGCCGCGACCGGCCGAGAAGCCGACGATGAAAGTGGGCTGCGGGACGGTCAGTTTCCGCAAGAGGCCCTTGAAAGAGGCCATGGAGCGGATTCGACGCGCCGGATACGAGTACGTCGAGCCGCAAGCCACGGCGCCCTTCTGCCCGCACGTGGATCCCTGGAAGGACGATCCTCGCGAGTTCCGGCAGCTCGTCGGGGACTACGGTTTCCACGGCGCCTCCGCGCTCTGGGCGCCCCACGGGGCGATGATCCCGGATGCGAAGAGCGTCGACGGCATCACGCAGGCCATCCGCTGGGCCCAGGAGGCGGGCATTCCCGTGGTCAACGCGGGCGACGGGAGGAAGCCCGACGGCATGTCGGAGGCGGATGCCCTCCGGCTGCTCGGCGACCGGTTGGCGGCGATCCTGGAAGTGGCCGCGGAGTGCCGCGTCTATCTGGCGATCGAGCCGCACGGCACCTTCTCGCTGACGGCCGACGGACTGCTCAAGATCATGGCTCTCTCCGACTCCCCGTGGCTCGGGATCAACTACGACACGGCCAACGTCCATCGAGCCACCTACGTGGAAACGGTCGCCGGCGCCTACTCCTGGACGCCTTACGGCAAGCGCCAAGACGAGGTGGCGACGCTCGAGGCCGTGGTCGATCGCGTCGTCCACTTCCACGTGAAAGACGTCGTCGGGGCAAAATGCGTCGCGCTCGGCCAAGGCGAGGTCGACCTGGTCGGCTGCCTTCGCGTCCTGAAGCGGCACGGATACACGGGCGTCCTCTCCCTGGAGACCGAGGGCGAGCTGGAGCCCGAACCCGGTCAACGCCTGATCGAGGCCAGCCGGGCCTATCTCGCGCGGTCGCTGGCCGAGATCGATGCCGCTTGACGCGAGGCTTCCTTGGAGTGCGGCGACTTGTCGCCGCTTTCTTGGGCGCCCTGCGCAACCGGCGCGCGTTGTCAGAGTTCACGTGAAAGCCCTCTCGCCACGTTTTCCGTCGGCACGAAAAGCGGCGACAAGTCGCCGCACTCCAAAACCACGCCTCCTTTGGGTCTTGACTCATCGCGGCCCGTACTGCGGCGGCTCGCTCCCCATCTCGTGGCAGCCCAGGTCGGGGGCCGTGCCCGTGTGTAACGTGTTCCAACACGACTTTCGAATCCAGCGTGAACGACCGTGCGATATCGAGGACGCCAACCAGCAAGGTAGCGGCTACTCGTCGACATCGGCGATATCCTCGTCGTCAGACAATGATTGTACCGTGTGTTCGACAAAGCTATAGTCCTCGTCGTTCATATCGAGGCTCTCGCGGTACTGGAGGGCTTCGGAGTCAGCGACGTAGTCCACTTCTCCGTGGTGCGCTTCCACGGCTCTTCGAATCGACTCGATATCCACACGGAAGTACTCCTTGCGAAAGTTGACCCTATTCACACGCCGACCGTGGAACTCTCGATGCAACGCGTTTTCGAGCGTGGGGGCGTCGTCAGACGAGATCATCATGTGGACATCAAAGGGGAACGGGACCGAAGCGTCGCCCAGTTCTCTCACGCGATCCATCGGTTCCAGCCGCCTGGTCAGGCCGATTTTGTAGACGCCTTCGCCAAACGACCCCATATTCGAAAGCACGTAGACGTGCCCCGACCTCGTCATCTGCGCACGCGATTTCGCGCGCTCCATTTTTTCTTCGGCTTCCTTCAACTTCGCTCTCAGGTGCTCGACCTCGGCGCTGTGTTCCTCCTTCGCTTCCTGAAGGGCTCTCTCCAACGCAATCTGTATCGCAGCTTGCTCGCGTTCCGCCTCCTGAATCTGCTTTTCGACCTCTCGAGCCAGCCGCTCCTCCTCTCTAATCTGCGCCCTGATTCGCGCCTGTTCCTCACGCTCAAACTCCGCTCGGACCGCCCGCTCAAATTGCGTCCTCAAGTCTTGAACGAGCGTCTCCTCCTTTTTCTCGGAGACGTCGAACCCCACGTCCCGGCATCGTTCGACCACTTTCGTTAGCCGCTTCTTGCACGTGGCGAAGTTCTTGGAAGTAAGCTTCTGTGATATCCAGGACACGTTCTCGTCGAGGTACCGTTGTGCCAGTTCGTTCGCTTTGCGGTCCAGTTCTTCCTGTCCCCGCACGATGGCGGCGTGGTCTCGTTCCATCTTCTTCACTTGCACGCCGAGATTGAAGAGGTCTTGTTTGAGGGACGTGTTTTCTCGCAGCAGGTCATCGTATTGGACCTTCCTCGCTTCGAAGGTCGCAACTGCGTGGTCCAGTTGCTGTCTCCTGCTCTGGATATCCTGCTCGAAGTGCTGTCTTCTGTTCTCCAACTCGTTGCGTTGCTGTGTGAGCGTGAGTGAGTCAGAATGCAGACGATCCCTCCATGTCTGCAACTCGCGCTTGTCTCTCCGCGTTTGGCCGACGTAGCTGAGGTACCATATGAACACCGCGGATCCCCCGGCTAGCACGCCGGACACGAAGACGAATACGTGAACCATCGGACTCCCCCCAACCATTAGCGTCGGCTATTACTGGCGACCCCCGACGATGTGGTAGTATCCTTGCGTGCCGCACCTCTGGCAGCAACTTGGCCTCAAGAACGCCTCCTTGGGCCCCTTGCCGCGCGCGCCGCACGCGTGGCAAATCCCCTCCACAACCATCTCCAGCCGCGTTCGGAAGCGAAGGCTGCGAGTATCGCCTTGCTGTTCGCAGTCGATGATTCCCAAATGTGCCCACATCTCGATGATGCCGGCAGCGCTGCGCTCGCCGAGGCCCAATTCTTTGCGAACATCCGGCTCCTGGCACTCTCCGCGTCGCTCCAGGTAGTTCCAGATGCCTCGGGCGACTTCCTCTTGTTCGATCGCAACCTCAACCGTTTGCAGGTAGCCGTTCTCGTGCTTCGCGAGAAGTCTCGTTGACTTCACAAAATCTGCCAGTGACTCCAGAACAGCATGTTCAAATAGCGCCGGCGCGTAATTGCAGATCACTTGGAAGGCAAGCAACTCAGGTATCTCCGGCCTGATATCCCTCTTCTTCCTGAAGTTGATGGCCGGCACGACGTGTGGGAAGCACGCCTCGCAGACAGAGAAGACTCGGGGAAACTCGCGGTTGCGCACCATCGTTCCGACGGTGTGTTCCAGCGCAAGGAAGTCCTGATGATGGGCTTCCATTTCCGCGATTCGCATGATGGACATCCCCAGTGGAGCGAGACCGGCAAAGCACTCGCACAGGAATAGCGTGCCCCCCCCAATCGAGCTGGCGGTTGCGATCGATTGTTGTGGGAGTGGAGAATGATGTCAAGTACTCTCAGGGAAAGGGGCTGGAATAGGTCCCCCCGGGCAGTCGCGCGCGTCGCGGCCGAGCCATGTTTCACTCAGCCAATCCAGGGCGTAGTGAGCCGGTCCGGTGGCCCCGCCGACATTCTGTGGCCGTGGGGACCCCTCACGGTTTGAGTCGCCCCACAGCATGCCACCGGACGTGCAAGGTGACGTGGGCTTCGATCGCCGATGGGAATATTCCGGGACGGGCTCCCGGGGAATACAATAAACGGTGTCCCATCAACAGGTTGCGGCCGGCGACGCGAGGCGCATTCGTCGCTGGGCCATCGTCGTCGGGGGTGGAGATCCACGCTTTTCTCGATTTCGCGGGAGAAATCGCGCCCGAGACCATCGGTTCGAGGGACTACTACTACAGCCATGGCAGCCGAGCGAAAAGAGAGGCCAACGACCAGCGCCGGGGATCGCGAGCTGCTGCGTCGTTTCGCACGCAGCTCGGACGAGGCGGCCTTCGAGGAGATCGTCCGTCGTCACGGCGCGTTGGTGCTCGGGGTATGCCGGCGCGTGTTGGGGAACGGACACGACGTGGAGGACGCCTTTCAGGCGACGTTCCTGGTCCTGGCCACGAGCGCGCGAAAGATCCGAAGGAGGGCGTCGCTGGCGAGCTGGCTGCACGGGGTGGCCTATCGGATCGCCCTGAAGCATGCGAAGAAGAAATACGCGGCTCGCGAAGAGCCTTTGGGTGAGGTGGTGGCTAACGAGGAAAACCCGTTCGACCAATTGGTACGGCGACACGATGAGCACGCCGTCGACGAGGAGCTTCACGCCCTCGGCGAGAAGTATCGGCGCCCCCTGGTCCTCCACTACCTGGAGGGGCGAACCAACCGGGACATTGCCGGCGAGCTGGGGCTGAGCCTGTCGGCCGTCGAAGGAAGGCTCAAGCGCGCCAAGGCCCAGCTTCGACGCCGGCTCCTGCGACGGGGGATCACCCTCTCGACGCTGGGCGCCGTGGCCTGGGCGTCTCAGGAGGCGGCCGGGGCGGAGGTGTCGGCGAGCTTGATCGCGTCGACCGTCGAGTCGAGTGTGTCCTACGCCGCGGGCAACCCCTGCGGCAGCACCCTATCCCATCAACTGGCCCAATCGGAGGTACTGGCGATGGCATCGACCGCAAGAAACATCGGGGCGCTTGCCGCCCTCTCGGCGGTTGTCGCGTGCGTGGGAATCTGGTCGGCGGCGACGTTCGGCGCGGGGCAGAAGGCCGGCGCGGGCGGCGCCGCGCTGGCGGCAACCGCGGACGGAGCGGGGGAGAAGCAACCGGCGCCGTCCGCGGTGGTGACGATCGGGGAGTCCTCGACGGGACAGCCCGCTTATACGTATGGTTCCTCTGGCCCGCGGGCCGAATGGGGGGGCACGCGGGGAGACTCGCCGCGGTACTACTACACCTATTCCGGGCCGAGCACGTCGTCCACCAGCCGGCACCGGAAGGCCGTCGAGCAGATCGGGGCGGCGCTGGACAAGGACTTCGAGGCGGCGCCGCTTCAGGCGACCTCGTCCGTCGAGCAGTTTGCCCAAGTCTTGCGGGAGCAGCTCGGCGTGCCGGTGGTCGTCGATCGTCGAGCGCTGGCGGACGTCGGCATAGCGATCGACACGGAGATCGAGGTCGATCTGCCCGAGAAGGGGCTCGCCGCGCGTTCAGTCCTGCGGCTCGTCTTCGACCAGTACGACCTGGAATACGTCATCACCGACGAGGTGCTTCTGATCACCACGCCGGAGGAGGCCGAGAACCGGCTGGAGACGCTCGTCTATTCGACCCGGGAGTTGCGAATCCCCGCCGAGGAGTTGTCGCAGATCATCACACAGACCGTTGCTCCGGAATCCTGGGATGGGGTGGGCGGTCCCGGTACGGTTCGCGTTCTGCCCGAGGAAAGCAGCGGCCTGGTCGTCTCGCAGACGCAACGCGTTCACGAGCGGATCGCCGATCTCCTGGAGCAGCTCCGCCGCAACACGGGCGCCGCGGCCCCCACTGCCACGGCAGGGACAACCGCTGAGGGCGGATACCACGGGGCCTTCTCTTTCGACGGCCGGAGGGGGATGATAGAGAAACGACCCGCGGCGCCTCGCACGCCCGGTCGGAGGGCGGTCAGCGTGGAGAGGGCGGGGGCGGCGCCCGCCGCCGCATCGACCTTTCCCACCCGCATCCCGGCAGGGGGGACCTCGGTGCCCCCAGCACCTGCGGCGCCCGTCTTGCGAATCGACTTCCGCCATCAACCCTGGAAGGACGTGCTGGAGTGGTTCGCGTCGACCCAGTCGTTGACGCTGGTCATGGACGCGGTCCCTCCGGCGGTGCTGAACTACTCCGATCCCGAGCCGAAGAGTGCGCAGCAGGTGATGGAGCTATTCAACAGCGTGCTGCTAACGCAGGGATACGCGCTGGTGACGCAGGGCAAGACGCTTCGGGTGGTGCAGATTCAACGGCCGGAAAGCGGCGAAGCTCCCAAGACCGAGGCCGCCACTGGTCTCGATGCCGAGGCCGAGGCGCCCACTGCTCTCGGCCCCAGCCGCTGAACAGGATTGCGTGATTCCGGGACAACGCGTAGGGTGATACTATGGAAGCGGAGGCCGAGCCGAACTAGCTTGGTCCTTGAACACGTGGTAAACCGGGGGTTTGTACGAGTCTCAAACCAGCGATTTCCACAAAAGGAGCCAAGCCATGAAGTATGTCGGCGTC
>DATKZH010000589.1:0-3196 GCA_035528065.1 Thermoguttaceae bacterium
GATTCCCCTTGATCCCGACGGTCCCGCCTCACCCCTCTTCCCGACGCTCACATCCTCCTACGTCGCGCCCACCCCCGTAAGCCCGGCAACCCACTGGTTGCCTGGAATGCTGGTCTCAGCCGGACGCTGTGAATGCTTACATGGTCCGCGCATCTGGCGTGGGGACAGGCTGCGGCTTGCCCTCCAAGGGGCCGAGCCTGGTCATGAGCCGCGCCCCGCGACCGCCGTAGTAGCCCGTGCGGAAAATCTCGATCTGGAACTTCGCCGCCGGCTGCGTGGAGACCATGATTTGCAGCTTCTCGCCAGCCGCCACACTCTGCTTGGAGCAGTAGCCTTCGACCGCGACGCAGCGGCAGCCGTCGGGCTTGTCCACGCGGGTTCGCGTAAGCTGCCAGTCGGTCGCGCCCTCGAGGGCGTTCTCCTGCTGGATCACGTTTGGTTCGGCAGCACGCCGATCTGCGGAAAAGGCGTTGCGTACGCCGGGCGTGCCGGAAACCGTCAGCGCCAACATAGCGATTACGCCCTTGAGAAGGATACGCCGGGTGATCGGGGTTGGTTGCACAATGCTCATGTCACACCTCATGGGGATTCTTTGTGGCGGTTTTCTGCAACTCACGGAGCATTTCCAGCAAGTTGTCGGTAAGGATCACGGAGGCGTCTTCCTGCACTCGATTGGTGCCCAGCCAGGTTTCGTAGCCCCCGAGTTTGTGCTGCTCGGGGGTGGGCAGGTAGCCGTTGGTCCCGTTGGCGAGGCCGATGACCATGGTGCGCGGAAACGGGCTGCGTTTCTTCAGACCGAGGCTGATTTCGGCGAACGCCTCAAACGGAATGGTACACACGGCCAAATCGCCGATTTGCAGAGCCTGCACCGGCACGTTCACCGTCTCAGAAGCTTCGGCCAGCGAAAGCGTGCGATGCGCGTAGTTTTCGGCCAGACGCGGGAGCTTGTCGCGCTGGGCCTGGTCTTTCACGGCCAGTACGGCCTTGGCCGCTGCGATCTGTTCGCTTGTGGGGCGACGCCGCTTGAGCGTCACCTGGCGTTGGATCATGCCCAGGCGTGCGTCCTGACGATGGGTCGCAATCGTGGCGTGCGCGCGCCATGCGGCCTCGGCAGCCTTCTCGGCGACGATCTGAATCTGCTCGAAAGGCTTACGCGGCGGGCGCTCCACGAGGAAGGGAGCGTTGTTGATGTCGCCGGAGGTGCCGTTGGACATGATGGCCACAACGTCGCCGCCGCCCATGCGGGACCGCATCAATCGCGCAAACTCACCGAAGTAATCGGCGGAGATCATCCCTTCGGGCACGTGGCCGACGTAGTGCAGCGAGTAGTTGGCCAACAGGGCCAGCGGCTTGCCCGACGTCGCATCCTGCACCGAGAGGATGGTCACATCGGGATCAGTGGGGCCTGCCGGGCGGTCGATGACGTCGGCACTCGTGCCGGGGTTCATCTTCACTTTGTCCATCTGGCCAAACGGATTCGGCGTCATCTTGCCGGGCTTGAGAAACCAGCGGCGACAGAACACTTCCTCCGGCAAGGGACTCGCGGCGGCGCCCACGCCGGCGGGACGCAGCGCGGCGTGCGCCCGGACAATCGATTCCGCAATCCCCGCCACGAGCACCTTCCGATACTCCACGGCGGGCGCCGGGCCTGCTTTGATATTCGAGTTCGGACCGGTGTGGGTGTGGGTGGACGCCACCAGAATCTTATCCACTGCGATGCCGCACTGCTTGGATGCCATGCCCTTGGCTTCATCACATACTTCCTGCGCCACTCCAATATTGTCGACCACCACGAGGGCCAGGGTGGTTGCGCCGTCGTCGAGCACCAGAGCACGGGCGTGCAGCGGATCGTGCGCGCTTTCAGCCATTCTGGCCGTGAATAGGCCCGGCATGTTGAGCGGAAAAATCTTCGGCGTGATATCCACCGCCGATGCCCCGGCGCGGAGCGTGGGAGCGACCTTCTCGGCAGCATGGCAAGGGACACAAAGGGCAACGATAAACGCGGAGAAAAGAACAGTCTGTCTCATGGTCGGTGATTCCCTGAGGGGAGCGGGTGATGGTTCCTGAATACTGAGCCGAATAGCGTCTGACCGCCTATTCATCTTGGTCTCGTCGAAGAGAAATCGGCCAGCTCCTGGCACACCTGCTCGAAGAAGGCCACGCATTGGGCGATTTCGGCTTCGCCGTTGGGCGAGCGCTGATTGTACTCAATTCCAATGACTCCTCGAAACCGCTGCCGGTGCAGTTCCTTGAGGATTCCGCGGATGTCCCCCTTGCCCGTGCCGAACGGCACGCAGAAGCCCTCTTCGCCGACGTCCTTCAGGTCCAAGGTGAACAGCCGGCCCTGAAACTTGGCCAGGGTTTCGACCGTGGGCAGCTCGGACCGAATCCAGTGGCCCGTGTCGCAGCAGACGCCGATCCGCCGGCTGCGCCCCTGGAAGATCTTCAGCAGCGTCTCGGGCTCCCAGTACGGCGACGGCTTGGCGTGGTTGTGGACCGCAAGGGTGAGCTGATACTCGTCGCACAACTTCTCCAGCATGCCGTAGGCCTCGAAGGGCGGCTCGCCGTCGACCATTTCGATTCCCATTTCACGGCAGAAATCGAACAGCCGGCGGCAGGCGTCCTCTTCGGCCAGTTTCCGGCAATAGCAGGCGGGCATTTTGATTCCGGCATCGTCCAGGCGTTTCTTCGTCTCCTGGCGTTCGGCCGTCGACATCTGTTCGCTGAAGACCGCTCCCGGCCTCTGCGGATCAAGTTTCTGCCAATTGAAGCCCACCGTGTACTTCAGTCCCAACGCAGCCACCTTGCCGATCGTTTCGTACAAGGTGAGCTTGTTGAAGCTGTACGCATTGCAGGCCAGATGCCAGCCGAGCTGCTCGGCGTGCGGGGCGCCCTTGGGGGCTTCGGCGGCCACGAGATGGATCGGCAGGCCCGCAAGCCCCATTCCCGTACCCAGTGCGCCGACGGTCTTCAAAAACCTGCGGCGGCGGATGGTCTTGTTCATGACGAAGATCCTTTGCGCGAAAAATGCCACGGCTGGAAACTACTGTGCTGCACTAGGGTACTTGGTTTCCGAAAGTTGTTGCAGATGAGTCAAGTTTGTGGGGTTCAGGGTTCGGGGTTCAGGGGTCAGGACCTGGAGTTCCACGTATACACGCAGGTCCTGAACCCCGAACCCTGACCACTGGACTCTCGG
>DATKZH010000590.1:0-8799 GCA_035528065.1 Thermoguttaceae bacterium
GGAAGGACGAATCGTTGCGCGAGATGCTTGTCTACGACGGCCCGCCGAATTGAAAACTCGCGATTCGGGGAGTCTTACCTTCCGGCACGGCCGTGCAAGAGTGCTGCTGGGAGAGCTCCCGCTCGCACCGCCAAGCCGCGGGCGGCAGGACTCACGCGCCGTGGTGCCCGGATGCGGCCGGAGAAGAACGCTCGGCCAGGGGGCGGTCGACCGCCGAGGCCCCGGTCGCGGGCCCGCGGTTCGACGCTTCGCCGAGTCGCTCGGGCCCACCGTTGAGCACCCAGAGGAAGATGCCCAGAAGGACAGCCACCGCCAAGATCAGAAGGGCGATAATCGCGGCGTTCAGTGCGACGGAGCGGCCGCGGGATGGAGGGTCGTGTCCACGGGTCGGCGCCCCGGTGGAGGCTCCTCCGCTGGGGCCCATTGCCCCGAGCTCGGACTGCGGGTTCCCGGAACCCAACGGAGGAAAGACCTCGGCGGCCTGCTGCCAGTCTCGCCAGCCTTCCTGCCAGACCAGGGAGTCTGGGCCGACACGACCTTCGGCGATCCAGGTCCGCATGACGTCGCTGGTAGCGGGGCCAAATTGTCCGCCGCTCGCGGGACGCACGTACCAGACGGCATCAGGCGATTGTGCCAGTGGATCGGTCTGCGCTGGAGACGGAGAAGGCGACGGCGCGGAAGCGGGATGAGTCTGGGCTCCTGCCGCATCGGGCGGGTCTGCCGAGGTGGCCGAAGTGGTTTGGATCGGCGCGTCTGCGCCCGGCGATCCGACTGAGGAGGGAAGGGACGCCGGCTGACCTAATGGAGACGGCGACGCGGTCGGTTGGCCGAGTGGGGCCGTGGGAGTCTGGGCGGGTGTGATGGGCGACGCTTGCCCCAAGGGTTCCGCAGGAGTTGCCCCGGGGCCTTGGTCGGGCTGGGCGCCCGCCGGGGGCCCCGCCGGACTTCGCGCCGGTGGCTGCCGCGTGAGTCCGCCCCCCCCACTCGGGCCATGCCTCGGCGGCGATTCCTGGCGCTGACGCCGCTTCGAGCTTGGCCGGGTGCTCTTGGTGGGGATATCGATACTCGCGCCGCAGTAAGGGCACAGTCCTCGTCTACCGCCCTGAAACGCCTTGACGTTCAGTTTCTCTCCACATCCCGAACAATAGAATCGGACGCCCATTTCGCCACACCGACCGACGTTTCCAGCCTCGGACAATCGCCCGCGCCAGGCCGCCTTGCCCACGGGCCCGGCGCGGAACTGCACATCTTGGACGCGTAGCTGTAAGTCCTTTCTCCTATCATACATCGGTGAACCGTGGCGTAAACATGCACCGTAGCGGTTCACGGCGGGGGGGGCGGCCGCCTCCCGAGCGTGGCATGCACGTTCGCGCTTTCCGAGGGCCCTTCGCCCGGTCCGCCGCATCATCTAAAATGGCGTACTCCCCGGTACCCGATCACGAGTCCTCTCGGACGGTTGGTGATGTTCGTTTCGATCGACGGCGGCGATGGCACCGGCAAGAGCACGCAGGCGGCCCTTCTGTGCGAGTGGCTTCGAGCCGGCGGCCGCGAGGTCGTCGCGTGCCGGGATCCGGGCAGCACGCGACTGGGGGAGGCGATTCGGGAACTGGTGCTCAACCGGCACGATCTCGAGATCGACCGGACGAGCGAGATGTTGTTGTACATGGCCGCCCGGGCGCAATTGGCCGCGGAGGTGATCCGCCCGGCGCTGGCGCGAGACGTGACCGTCGTCTCGGACCGGTATCTGTTGGCGAACGTGGTCTACCAAGGCTATGGTGGCGGGCTGGACGTGGCTACGCTTTGGGAGGTGGGCCGGGTGGCCACCGGCGGCCTTTTGCCCGATCTCTGCATCGTCTTGGACATGCCTCCCCAGAAGGCCGCCGCGCGACTGGATCGCCAGCTCGACCGGATGGAGCAACAAGGCGACGATTTTCACGCCCGGGTACGGCAGGGATTCCTCGACGAAGCCGCCCGGCAACCCGGGGGGATCGTCGTTGTCGACGCAGCCCAATCGATCGACCGTGTGCAAGGCGAGATCCGCGGTGCGGTCGGCCGTGTGCTGGATGAGGAAGGAGGAAGCCAGACTCGAGAGAACAGAAGTCAGAAGTGACCAGGCGGGCGCAGAACGCGCTTGGCAGCTTGGACTTCCGGCCCGGATCCTGGAACGGATCCCTGACCGCGCGTCCCTGATCCGCCTGCCCTTGATGCCCCAGCCCTCGGTACTCGAGCCCTGATCCCTAATCCCTAGTCGCTGTTTCCAACCCCTTTCCTTCACCATGACTTGGCACGGCATCTACGGACATGACGACGTAGTGGAGCGGTTTCGCTGTGCGCTCGGGCGCGGGCGGCTGGCCAGCAGTTTCCTGTTTGTGGGGCCGGAGGGGATCGGCAAGCGGTCGTTCGCCCTGAAGTTGGCGCAGGCGCTTCTCTGCCGGACGCGCCCGGAGCAAGCGATGGACCCGTGCGGGGAGTGCCCGGCGTGCGTCCAGGTCGCCGCGCGTACGCATCCCGACCTGGAACTGATCGCCAAGCCCAAGGACAAGTCGTTTCTCCCCTTGGAACTGCTGATCGGCGACAAGGAGCACCGGAGGCGGCGGGGGCTGTGCCATAGCATCGGGTTGAAGCCGTTCATGGGCGGGCGGAAGATCGCGATCATCGACGATGCCGACTACCTGAACGCCGAGGGGGCCAACAGCCTGCTCAAGACGCTCGAGGAGCCGCCCCCCCGATCCGTGCTCATCTTGATCAGCACGAGTCCGGCGAGACAACTGCCCACCATCCGCTCTCGATGCCAGTTGATCCGCTTCCAGCCGCTTACCGCCGAGATCGTGGCCCAACTGCTCCTTGAGCACGGATTGGTTGAGACGGAGGCGGAAGCCCGCCGCCTGGGTTCCCACTGTGGAGGGAGCCTCCAACGGGCCGCGGAACTGGCCGATGCCCAGCTTTGGGCGTTTCGCACTCAGCTCTACACGCAGTTGGCCCAGCCGGTTCTGGAAAGCGGGCGATTGGCCAACGCGGTGGTGGCGTTCGTCGACGAGGCCGGGCGCGAGGCCGCACCACGCCGCCGACGGGCACGACAGGTCGTCGGGCTGGCCGCCGACTTCTACCGCGCTCTCGTCCACGCCCTCTGTGGCTCGCCCCGAACCGGGGACGCCGAGCTGCGAGACTCCGTGGGGCGGGCGATGGAGGTGTGGCCGGGCGACGAGCTGGTTGCCGCTGCCTGCCTGGACCGTTGCCTGGAGGCCTCCGAGCAGATTGACCGAAACGCCCACCTGCCCACGCTGCTGGAATGCTGGCTCGACGACCTGGGCAAGACCGCGGCCCCCGGCCAGACGCCCGTGCGATAGAGGTTGCAGCCGCGGGGCGGGGCGCTAGCCCGCGGGGCCCCAGGGAACCCGGTCTCCAGGAGCCCGTCGGCCCGTCATCGCCAACGAGGCAGGGCCTCAGACCAAGGCGAGAGTCCGGTGGTCAGGGTTCGGGGTTCAGGGTTCAGGATTTCCGGGTATGGGTGGAATTCCAAGTTCTGAACCCCGAACCCTGAACCCCACAAACTTGACTCATTTGCAGCCGACGTCCGAAGCCAAGTACGCGAGTCAGACCGACCCGCAGCCCGGGTCGCTCACGACCTCATCTCGCCCTGGACGGTCAGGACCAGTCGCCGGCGGCCGGCCCGGCGCCGGTGCTCGCAGAGGTAGATCCCTTGCCAAGTGCCCAGACAGAGTCGGCCGTCGCGGATCGGGATGGTCAGCGAGGTGTCGGTCAGGGAGGCCTTCACGTGGCCCGGCATGTCGTCCGGCCCCTCGATGGTGTGTCGGTAGGGGAAGGTTTCGGGAGCCAGGCTGTCGAGGACGCGGCTCAGATCGACCGGGACGTCAGGGTCCGCATTTTCGTTGATCGACAGCGAGGCCGACGTGTGTTGGATGAAGATGTTGAGCAGGCCCGTTTTCACGTCGGCCAACTCGGGCACCGCCTCGACCACATGCCGAGTGATCAGATGGCACCCTTGGGGAAACCGAGGCAACCGGATCTCTCGCTGGAGCCAACCCATGATCGACGCCTCGCCACAGGCCAAGACGGGCCAAACGGGTAGAGTATAGCGGGTCGGAACCGATCAGGCTCCCCCCACAGGTGGCGGGCGGCCGGGAACGGGACCTTCGGGATCCCGACAGGAGTGCGCTCCCCGCAAAGAAGCCCTCGCTTGCCTGCTTCGGATAGGCGGTAGCCTCCGTGCGTTGCGCCCTTCCACCCGGCAAATCGAATCCCGCTGGCGACGCGGTTTCGTGGTGAGGGGGGGGGCAGAAAATTCTCGCCCAGCCACTTGACTATCGTTCACCGGCGCAAATAATGAAATGACTACATCGCATCATCCCGCCTATTCGGCTCTGTCGCAGCCGCCTTATCACGTTTTCAGGACACTTTGACGGTACGGCCCGCCCTATTCTGCTGTGCTCCGAGTGCAGCGTTCGAGTGCGGGCATTTTACGTTTTTCTCGTTGGTTGGAGTGGTTGGTAATGCGTAACGTTTTTGAGGCCATTTTAGAGTGTGGTCACGACGAAGACTTTGTCCCCGTGGAAAGGGACGACTTTAGGGGTACCGACGCGCCCGCCGGCTCCCGCAAAAAGCTGGAGATCCTGGCGGAGCGGGTTCGGAAGGGTATGCCCCTGTGGCATCCGGAAGATCGGTGCGACTATGGCGGCCTGACCGGGGCAGTGCGACCCCGCGACTAGCCGCCGCTCACCCACTCCCGCCAGCGGCGTTTCTCTGACTCGACCGGGACGACCCCATGAAAAAGCGGCGCCGTGTTCAGGCGCCACCTTCGGGGGGATTCCGCGCGCCGTTGGAGAACGCTTCCCGGGCCGTCTGCCCCGGAAGGCATCCGCTCCCGGGTTACTTACGTCGGCTGCTCACGACGATTGCCCCTGCGAAGCCCCGGGGAGCAGGTGCGACTGCTGGTGGGGCTCCAATTCGGGGCAGGGCTTCGATTCGCGGTGGGGCTTCAGCTCGTCGCGGAGAACGAGGACGTTGGGGGGGGCCTCAATCCCCAGCCTAACCCTGTCTCCGGCGATCTGGACCACCGTCACCACGATGGAATCGCCCAGCCGGATACGTTCGTGTTCTCGTCGGGATAGCACGAGCATGAGGCCCCCCCATATCACGTTGTTGACAATACGAGTAACCGCCGAGTCTCAACTTGGCACTGCTCTGCCCCGCGGTTTCCCCGTCGCCGAAGCCAACGGGGAAGGACGTTCTGCGACTTGGTAGCCGTCTCTTGGCCGGCCAACAAGCACGCCGATTGAGGCCACACTTGCCGCACGGATCGGTCCGGCTGTGACCTTTCGGGCGAGAGCACACGGCCCGCGCCTTGCCCTGGGTAGTGGCGATTGGCCGACCGCTCAGGCGGCGGCGCGCTCCAGCACCCGGGTATCGAGCAGCTCCAGTTCGGGCGCTTCAGCGAGCTGCGTCTTCTGGAAACGTTCGCCCGTCGGGCCGTAGAAGAGGATGCAGTTCCGATCCGTCTCCCATATTGCCGTGAACTTGACTGCTCTCGGCCCGTGGAGGCAGAAGAAGATCCCGCAGGGCTTGCCTGCCCGATGCAGGATCCGTTCGGTCATCTCAAAAGCATCGATTTGAAGTTGGTTGTGCTCACAAAGGGTTTCGTTGACGTATTCCCGAAGTTCCTCCAAGCTGTAGATCTCGCGAACACGGGTGAGCATGTGGGGTGAAATCTCCTGGATGGGCACGGAAGCTGTGCGGGGAACAAAGCTTCGTGCGGGTGAGAGAAAGTGGGGTGAGTGCCGACAAAGGAAGCTATCGGCAAAATAGACGGGAAGACTTCGTCCCGGAATTCGGCATTCTGGGAGGAATACACACCCTGGGAAAGGCGGTTTCAGCCGCTAGTCCAAGCCAGACAAGCAGATGCGAAGCCGGCACGCAGACCGCCCGCCGGAAATCTTTTTTCGGCTAAAGTCACCGCACGCGCCGCCCAACGGGGGCGGCCGGAACGCCTCCCGGCTACCGCGACTGCTGGGAGTACTTCGAGAACGCCTCCCCCACTCGGCCTTCATCCTCGTCCCCTTTGTGGAGTAGGAATCGGTAGCGGAGGCACATGGACTCGCCGGGAGCCAACGTGTGCGAGCCGTCGGACTCGTCGGAGCCTTCGAAATTGTGCAGACCGAACGGGTTCGCCGCAAACAGCCCGTACGTCCGCACGTGCCAGTACGTGGGAAAACGGAAGCTGCTGGGGTGATTGAGAACGGCTACGCCCACCGTCTGGCCGTCCACCGGGCCGTGATAGTCAACCCAGGCGGCACGTTTCCCCCAAGCCTCTATGTTGGTTTGGCCTTCGCTGTTGACGATCTCGCCGCCCAGCTTGGCGTCGACCTTCATCGTCCCCGCGACGCGGATGCCCGTCGAGCCTTCTTTCGTGTCGCCAAACTTCACCGGCCCGTCGGACGCCGTCACCGTCACGTCGTAGTCGATCCAGCGGCTTTCGCCGTCGGTTCCGAAGCCCAGCTCGCGACGGTCCTCGCAGACCCGCTTGCCGTCCGGGGCCATCCAGTCGTTCCGCGTGACGATCACCGCCTGCTCGCCGCTCTCGACCTTGACGAACTCGCGGTGTTGGATCGTCTGCTCGTGCCAGAAGCTCAGCCCGTTGACGTCGCCGTGGTTGAACCACAGCGACCGATGGTGTGGGTGGTCCTTGCGCTCGTTCGGCCCCTCGGCCATCGGATAGGCTCGGGTCATCGGCTTGCCCGTGGGGCCGATGATCGGCCACAAGATCGGCCCGAGCTTCGGCTGCTTGATCTCGGGGGCCAGGCCCGCGTCGACAAGGTACTCGGTGAACAACTGGCCGTCGATCTTGACGACCACGCCTCGCTCGGAACGCTCGGCCGTGACCTCCGCCGCACCGATCCTTGTCAGCAACACCACCAGACCGAAAACAAGCAAGATCAACGTTACAACTGGGCGGCGCATCGTGGCAAACTCCAGGGGGTGGGAGGAAACGTGGCAGGTACGTCTCCGCAACGAGCCCGTGCAACGCTCCACGCCCGCCGGGGAGACTCGGCTGCCTCCTATCATAGTATCCTCCAAGCACGCGTTCCAGCTTCCGGCAAGACGCGGAGCCGCGGCCCGATGTCCGCCGTGCGGGAGGTTCTCCCGACATGTGGTGGGGTCGTCCATCTATAGCTAGAGGGGATGCCGAGCCCAGATCATCGGCTTGGACTGCCCCCCACGCTACGGAACGACGGGCTCAGCGTCGGGTGATGGCCCACTTTTCGGCGGAGACTCGACCCCCGGCCAATCGCATGCCACAGTCCGCAGCAGCGCGGAGACTGCGTGAGGGAAGCCCGGAACCTGCGCGGGTCGACGTCCGCGTCGATCCTCAGTCGCCCAGCTTCCGCTGGTACTCCTGGAAACCGACCGAAGCATACATGGCCATGAACTGGTCGGTCTGGGCCACCCGCTTGCGATCCGACTCGACCAGTTGGCGTATCAACAGGTGCTCGCTCCGCACGGTGACCCGCTTGGAGAGAAGCCCTCCTTTGGGCTGCATCGTCAGGTGGACCTCCCGGGGGAACAGATGGTGCTCTTCCAGGGCGGCGTTGACGATCATTCGCGCAAACGGCGGTCTGGCCCCGGGATTCAGCACCGTGTTCAGCCGGCAGTACCAGTCGCAGAACTCGCGGTACTGCCGCGATAGGGCTTCGCTCTCGGTGTCGAGCGTGGTGAGCCGGTAGGACATCCGAGGGCTGGTGAACGTCAGCTCGCCGGTGCTTTCGTCCAACGCCTCGTCGAAGCGGGGGTCCCCCAGGAACTTGAGGAACGGGTCCGATTGCTCTTGGGCCCACTGCTTCAGACGCTTGCTGAAACTCGCCACGCGGTCGGTCGTCAGCTCCGTCTTGATCCGCCGCTCGAGGTCCAACAGCACGAACCGGCGGCGCTGGACGTCGAAGACCGTGACTTCGGCCGGGTCGGCCAGGTAGTCGTAGACCACGCCGTCCTGGAAGATCGTCGTGCTCAGGACTTGCGGCTCTTTTTCCCCGTCCACGAAGATCTTGTTCTCAATCCGGAACTCTTCCTTGCCGGCCGCCCCGGCGGGGCCGCTCAGACCCGCACCCAGCACCGCCGAGATCGCCACGGCGAGAAGCCATGATTGAGGTCGGAGCATCATTGCATTTGCCCTCATCGGTGAGCAGGCTTGGTTCTGGCCATATCTCCAGGGGGAGGATAACGCAAGCATTGCCCGCGTGTAAAGCTGAGAAATCACGGCCCCGCGCCGCCGCGCCGCCGATGGGCACCGCAGCGGCCCGAGGCCCCGACCCGGCGGATCGCCCGTCCGGCCCGTTCCGAACGCGGCCGCTCAAGCCCTCAGTAGCCCCCTGGAGGGACTGGTTTCAGCCCACATTGACCACCTTGACGGGCCCCAGGGGGACTGGTAAAGTCAAACGTAACGGCAACCGCATGCACGCCGGTCGCGTTGGTCCCAGCCGATCACGGGGGATTAGCTCAGTTGGGAGAGCGTCTGAATGGCATTCAGAAGGTCAGGGGTTCGAGCCCCCTATCCTCCACTCAAAAAAGCCTTTCGTAGCAACGAGTTACGAAGGGCTTCCTTCATGCCCCAGAGGCGGGGCAGAATCCCGGGGCCACCCCGGGGCCACTTTTGCCCTGAGAACTTCTGAGCCGCCCCAGGATCGCCGATCGCACCGGATGGGGAAAGCATCGGCCGGCCGCTTGTCCAGGACGGCTGCCAGACGATCTCGTGATCGGCCTTCGGCACCTTCACGTCCGAGCGGGCGA
>DATKZH010000591.1:0-18245 GCA_035528065.1 Thermoguttaceae bacterium
AAACGCCTTCATGTGCTTACGAACTTCCGACGGATAGGGATCCATGGTCTCCTCCTGTACCACGAGATTGGCAACGACTCTCCCTATCAGTCTAACCCTTTTGCGAAAACCGGAAAGTTATTCCTCGGCCGGCCCTAAGTACTCGGGCGCGCGCATATGCGGAGCTGTTAAACTCACTTGGCCGTGGTGACCCCAGCGTGTTCTGGCTCTATCGGCGCACTGCGCGGTGGCTGCAGGGCCTGTTCGGTTGCCGCTGACTCCTCGTGCGTTGTGCTACAATGCGCGTATGACGCCGAAACTGACAGAAGAGCAACGAGACGCCATCTTCGCCCAGCCTGGGGGATTCGTCCGCGTGCAGGACGACGAGTCGGGCAAGGTGTATCTCGTCATCCGCTATTGCTACAAGTATTCCATGCGGTTGACCATGTCTTCGGCGCTGACGCGGCTGATGAATCCCGCCAGTCGTCGGATCTTCTCGCCGACGGAGCACCGTTGGTCGGGCAGCACGATGATGCCGCTGTGGTCGATGCCTTGCTGGAGATGCTCGCGATGCAAACGAGCGAAGTCGGCCACGTTGAAGGTGTAGATGGTTCGACGCTGCTGGACCGCAAAGGCGAGTTGGTCGCGATCGGTTGCCCCGCACTGATTTGCCTCGATCGTCGTCAGCAAATCGACGCCGCGAGCGCGGAGTCCCTGGACGACGGCGTTCTCACCGGCGTCTTCGTCCACGTAAAGACGGACTTCGCTCATGACGCGTCGCCCGGAGGCGTGCCTTGGCGGCTCAACTCATCGTAGAGGGCATCGGAGGCCGCCAACTCCGATTCGATCTCGGCACGGTTCGCGTGATAGTAGGCCAATGCCGCGTACACCTGGCTCAGCGACAGGTGGGAGTACGTCTGGGCAATCTCTTCGGCGGTCTGCCCCTGTTTGTACAGAGTGGCGACGCGGTGGACCGTAATGCGCGTTCCGTCGATGCGGATCAGTCCCCCGCAAACGCCCGGGGTTCTAGCCAGCATAGCGTCCAGTGTCGTCGACATCATCTCATCTCCTTCGACGGTCAGTCCTGGCGCATTGTAGCACGAAAAGGGCCATAGGGTCACTCGGCAGCTCCTCTTGCGGGGGGGCCTCGGTGCGCTCGGGCCGGGATCGCCCTTCGGCGGGACCTGTCCGGTCGGAGGTTCCCCGCAGACTGCCCGGCGCTTGCGGCCGCCGATCGGGGGATTACCATAGAGAAAAGGTGACAGCCACCAAATCTGGAGAAGCTGGGGAAGATCGCGACTGACAGAATGCCTGGATTACCCTAATTTGGTGGCTGTCACCTTTTTCGCGCCGGTCGGAGGTTCCCCGCAGACTGCCCGGCGCTTGCGGCCGCCGATCGGGGGATTACCATAGAATCGCGGCTGCCGACTGGGCGGGCGCTCGGGCGGGAGCCTGGGGGAGGTCTGGAGGTGGGAGCCCGTGTCGTTGTGTCAAACCCCTTGCCCTAACCCTCTCCCAGCGGGAGAGGGGAGCAAGAAATTGGTGCTCTCCCAGAGGGAGAGGGGACTTGGAAACACCAACTACGACCGGAGGTACAACATGAGATGTTCCGTACGCCTATCACGGACCGTCGCCGTCGTCGCGGTTCTCGCGGGGCTTGCCTGTGTCGGCAGCGCCGAGGCTTCCGGGCCCGTCACGCTGGAAGTGGCGGCCGGAGATTGCGACCGGGAGGGGGTCGTGGTGGCTGCGGAGGTGCCGGAGGCGATGCGGGGGGAGCGGGTGGCGCTTACGCAGGTGGATACCGGGGAGGCCGTGCCGGTGCAGTGGGAATGTGGGGACAAGCCGCGGTTGGTTTGGATTGTTCGGGAGAAGCTCGCGGCCGGGGAGGTTCGGCGGTATCGGTTGAGTGCCGGGGGCGGCGAGGCGGCGGGCGAGGCGGTCAAGGTCGAGGACGACGGGAAGCACCTCAACGTGAGCGTGGGGGGGAAGCCGGTGCTGGTCTATAACCATGCCGTGGTGCCTTCGCCCGACCCCAAGCAGCCGTACTACGCCCGGAGCGGGCACATCCATCCGGTCTACAGCCCGTCGGGCCAGGTGGTCACCGACGATTTCAACCCCGACCACATGCACCAGCACGGGATCATGTTCGCCTGGACCAAGTCGACCTTCGAGGGGCGCCCGGCCAACTGCTGGGACCAGAAAGGCGGGCAAGGGACCGTCGAGCACGTGAAGCTGGAGGCGGTCGGCGGCGGCCCGGTGTTTGGCTATTTCACGGCCAAGCTGCGGCACGTGAGCCTGAACGGCCCGGAGGGGCGCAAGCCGATCCTCGACGAGACGTGGGACGTGCGCGTGTACAACTTCGGCGACTACTTCCTGTTCGACCTCACCTCGTCGCAGACCTGCGCCGGCGCAAGCCCGCTGGTGGTCGAGGAGTATCACTACGGCGGCATGGCGATCCGCGGCAGCGCGGCCTGGCCGGCCACCTCGGGCGCCGACTTTTTGACCAGCGAGGGCAAGACCCGGGCCGACGGCAACCACACGCGGCCCCGCTGGTGCGACATCTACGGGCCGGTCGACGGCGGGGAGGGCGGCGTGTGCATCCTTGGGCACCCGACGAATTTTCGGTTCCCGCAGCACGTGCGTCTGCACCCGTCGATGCCCTATTTCTGCTACTCGCCGGCGGTGCTCGGCGCGTTTTCGATCGAGCCGGGGAAGCCGCCGTACGTGTCGCAGTACCGTTTCTACGTGCACGACGGCCGGCCGAATGCGAAGGCGGCCGAGCGCTTGTGGCAGGATTACGCCGAGCCGCCGGAGGTCCGTATCGTCTCACAATGAGGGACTGCCGCCGATGTCTGCGAATCGAACGATCTTCCTGCTGACGGCTCTGGTGATTTCCTTCGGCCTCGCCTTTCAGCGTGCCCGCGCCGCACCGCCTTCGACGGAGCCGGTGGAAGGGCTCCACGAGAACACGCCCGACGTGCACGCGCTGGTCGGGGCGCGGATCGTGGCTGCTCCGGGGCAAGTGATCGACGTGGGGACGCTGGTCGTACGCGACGGGGTGATCGTCGCGGTCGGGCCGGATGCGGCCGTCCCTCCCGACGCCCGCGTCTGGCCGATGGAGGGCAAAACGATCTACGCCGGCCTGATCGACGCGTACAGCCCGATCTCGGTCGACGCGGTCTCGACCAGCCAAGGGGCCCCGCATTGGAACCCCCAGGTCGAGCCACAGCGCGACGCCGGCCGGGCGTATCGCCTCGACAAGTCGCTCTCGGCCACGCTGCGCAGCCAAGGCGTGACGTGCCGGCTGGTCGTGCCCGACTCGGGGGTGATTCGGGGCACTAGCGCGCTGGTGACGACCGGCGACGCACCGGGCAAGAGGGCACTGGTGCGAGACCGCGTCGCGTTGCACATGCGGCTTACCGTCGATTCCCCGGGCAGCGACAAGAGCAAGAGGACGTATCCCCGATCCCCGATGGGCGCGGTCGCCCTGGCCCGGCAGGCGATGTACGACGCCGACTGGTACGCCCGGGCGTGGCAAGCCTACGAGACCGACCCGGGCCTGCCCCGGCCCGAGCGAAACGACGCCCTGGAGCGTTTGGGGGAATACGTCGACGGCTCGAAGCGGGTGATCGTCGAGGCGAGCGACGAGCAGTACGTCCTGCGGGCCGACCGCTTCGCCCGGGAGTTCGCCCTGAAGATCGCGGTCCGCGGCTCGGGGCGGGAGTATCGCCGGCTGGAGGCGATCCGCGCGACGGGCCGGCCGGTCATCGTGCCCTTGGCGTTTCCCAAGCCGCCGAACGTGGCCACGTCCGAGGCGGCCTTGGGCGTGTCGCTCGCCGACTTGATGCACTGGGACGTCGCCCCGGAGAACGCGGCCCGGCTGGCCGAGGCGGGCGTGCCGATCGCGTTTTGCAGCGACGGGCTGAAAAGCCCCAAGGAGTTTTTGGGCGCGGTCCGCACGGCGGTCGAGCGCGGCCTCGACGCGCAGGCCGCGCTCGAAGCGCTCACCACCGAGCCCGCGCGGCTGTTCGGCGTGAGCGACCGGCTGGGGACGCTCGACGTGGGCAAGGCGGCCCACCTGGTCGTGACCGACGGCGACCTGCTGGCCAAGAAGACCCGGGTGCTGGAGACCTGGGTCGACGGGCGGAGGTACGAGGTCGTCGCGGCGCCGGTGGTCGACGTGCGGGGCACCTGGCGAGTCACGCCCGCCGGGCGCCGCCGGCAACGCTTCCTCCTCACGCTTTCCGGCAAGCCGGGCAAGCTCGAGGGGACGGTGCGATTGGACAAGAAGAAGGCCGAGGAGACGAAGCTCACGCTCGTGGGCCTGCGCGACGCCCGATTCGGCTGCACGTTCGACGGAAAGCCGCTGGGCGCTGAAGGCGCGGTCCAACTCTCGGCGGTCGTGTCCGACTCCCCGGATGGAAAGCGAGCTTGGCTCGGCAGCATCCACTGGCCGGATGGGACGACGTCGGCGATCAGCGTGACGCGCGTGGAGAGCCAAGGCGAGGAAGAAGAATCCGAAGACGAATCCGAGCCGGCGCCCGCTTCGTTCCCCGTGAACTATCCGCTCGGCGCCTTCGGTCGCACGGGGCCGCCCGACGAGCCGCGGCGGGTTGCCTTTACCGGCGGCACGGTTTGGACGTGCGAGGAGCCGGGCGTGCTCGAAGCGGCGACGGTGCTGGTCGGCGAAGGCAAGATCCTCGCCGTGGGCAAGGACGTCGACGTGCCCGGCGACGCGGTCGTCGTCGACTGCTCGGGCAAACACGTCACGCCCGGCATCATCGACTGCCACTCGCACATGGCCACCGACGGCGGCATCAACGAGGGGACGCAGGCGATTTCGGCCGAGGTCCGCATCGGCGATTTTCTGGACGCGGGCGACGTCGCCATCTATCGCCAACTGGGCGGCGGGGTCACGGCGTCGCACGTCCTGCACGGCTCGGCCAACCCGATCGGCGGCCAGAACCAACTGATCAAGCTCCGCTGGGGGGCCCTGCCCGAGGAGCTCAAGTTCGCCGGGGCCCCGCCGACGATCAAGTTCGCCCTGGGCGAGAACGTGAAGCAAAGCAACTGGGGCGACGAGTTCACGACGCGGTATCCGCAGACGCGGATGGGGGTGGTGGAGATCATCCGCGACGCGTTTCAGGCCGCTGAGGAGTATGCCCGGCAGTGGGACGCGTGGCGGCGGACGCGTCGGGGCCTGCCGCCGCGGCGCGACCTGGAGCTGGAGGCGCTCGTGGAGGTGCTGCGGCACGAGCGTTGGATCCACTGCCACGCCTACCGGCAGGATGAAGTGCTCGCCCTACTCACGACGCTGGACGGATTCGGCATCCGCGTGGCCGCGCTTCAGCACGTCCTGGAAGGCTACAAGGTGGCCGACGCGATGGCCCGATACGGGGCCGGCGGCTCGGCGTTCTCCGACTGGTGGGCGTACAAGTTCGAGGTCTACGACGCGATCCCCTACAACGGCGTGCTGATGCACCGTGCCGGCGTGGTCGTCTCCTTCAATTCCGACAGCCGCGAGCTGGCCCGGCACCTCAACCAGGAGGCGGCCAAGGCCATGAAATACGGGGGCCTTTCGCCCGAGGAAGCGCTCCGGTTCGTCACGCTCAATCCGGCCAGGCAGCTTCTCGTGGACCAATACGTGGGGTCGCTTGCGCCGGGCAAGCACGCGGACCTGGTCGTCTGGAGCGGGTCGCCGCTGGCGAACTCCTCCCGCCCGGAGCAAACCTGGATCGACGGCCGCAAGTACTTCGATCTCGAAGAGGATCAGGCCGCCCGCCAAGAGGCGCGGCGGCGACACGCGGCGCTGGTGCAGAAAGTACTCGCGTCCGAGCAGGCGAAGCAAAGACCTGACGAGAAGGACAAGGACAACCACGAGTGATTGACCCGAAGACGAAGACGTAGACAGCGGAGAGAGTGCTCCGGTAACGGGTTTCGGGCGCATTCGGACGCGAAGAGGCTGTGAAAAAATCGCCGAGTACTTGCTCCGCTGTCGCAAGATGGCGCGTTGCTGCGTCGTTCCAGTGCAACCCCTTGTGACAGCACGGATTGCATCGACCGATTCTCTCACGGGCTGAAAGGGTCGTAACAAACAACCCCCCCTCTTCACGGGGGAGGTGTGACGCCATGCTGGTGGCATTGATTTACGCGTGGCTCGAATCAGAATCGAATTCGTAGACAGTCCCTCTTGGGGAGGCGAAGCATGTGGGAGACTCGCTACGCCGTGAACGGCGCGCGACGAGAATTGAAATCGGCGCGCCGGTCGTGATTGTTCGAGAAATGTGTTCTTCGCACTAAAAGGTGCAACATGCTTGTGTCACCTCCGTACCCTGGGAGCGGTCTTATGAACACAATTCGATGTGCGTGCCTCGCGCTCGCCTGGATCGTTGTGTCTATTCAATTGTGCAGCTCCGCCACGGCGGCGGTCATCGGCTACACGGTGTGGTCCTACGAGGCGGACGTGAATCCGGAGTTTCGGCTCTACGAGATCAACATGAACACCGGCGCGGCGACCGATCTCGGCGTCGTCGCTGCATTCGACCCGGAGGGGATGGCGTTCGTGGGCAATCAGCTCTACGCGATGGCGACGGGCGTAGGAAATTGGGAGCTCTGGAACATCACGACGTGTCCCGGGACTTGGATCGGAAACATCAAATCGCAGGGACTGGACGCGGGATTGGATTACCATCCTGTGCGCAAGAAGCTGTACGCCATTTTTGGGTCGCTTCCTAGGTCGTATCTGGTTGAGATCGATCCTGTCAGCGGCATCGCGACGTCAATAGGCTCAGCCGACGGGAAGTATGGCGATGGCTTGGCCATCAACAAAGACGGCCAGGCTTTTGCGTCGGATTTCGTTGGCGACAACGACGGTCAGCCAGACGGGCTCTATTCGGTCAACCTGGATACCGGCGAGATGGATTTCATCGGCGACTTCTTACTCGGAGACGTAAACCTCCAGAGCGGGCTCGCGTTCGATTCCGATGACGCACTCTGGGCGATCACCAGCATTGGCGACGTCTATGCGATCGATACGACCACTGGTCGTGCCACTTGGATCAGCCAAGTCAACACCCTGAATGGTGGCCGGAACGGCGAGTTCCAAGGCTTGGCAATCCCGAAAACCAATGAGATACCGGAGCCCTCCATGCTGACCGTAGCCGGCGGGATGCTGCTGTGCGGCATGATCGGGCTTCGCTACACTCAGAAACACGGCAGACCGCGCCGGTCACGACGCGAAGCGCGGTAACGAGGAGAGGAAAACGTGTCGCACCTGCGAGTCGCGATCGCAATCCTGCTCGCCGCGTCGGCGCGCGCCGCGCTCGCCTCGCCCGAGATCCCCGGAGCGCCGCAGGAAACGCCGATCGCGCTGGTGGGCGCGACCGTCTGCCCCGTCAGCGCCCCTCCCATCCAGAACGCGACGCTGGTCTTCGACCAAGGCCGCGTCACGGCGCTCGGCCGCAGGGTCGAGATCCCCGCAGGCGCCAAACGGATCGACGTCCGCGGCCGGCGCGTTTACCCCGGGCTGATCAACGCCTACAGCCAACTGGGGCTGGTCGAGATCGGCGCGGTGCGGGCGACGCGCGACTACGCCGAGACCGGCACGGTCAACCCGAACGTCAGGGCCGAGACGGCGTTCAATCCCGACAGCGAGCTGATCCCCGTCACGCGGTCCGGCGGCGTGCTCCTCTCGCTTACGGCCCCGTCGGGCGGGCTCATCTCGGGCACGTCGGCGCTGGTTCAGCTCGACGGCTGGACCTGGGAAGAGATGACGCTCCAGGCTCCGGTGGGGATGCACGTCCAGTGGCCGCGGATGTCGCCCGCCGCCGATTGGAAGAAGAGCGAGTCGGGCCCGTCGCAAGAGGAGCAAGCCAAAACGCGGGACGACGCCCTCGCCCTGTTGGAAGGGACTTTCGCCGACGCCCGCAGCTACCGGAAAGCCCGGGCGGCCCAAGGGCCCGACGTCGGGCGGCACGCCATCGATTCCCGCTGGGAGGCGATGCTCCCGGTGCTCGAAGGCAAGCTGCCGCTGGTGGTCGCGGCGGACGAGATTCAGCAGATCCAAGCCGCCGTGGCGTTTGCCCAGCGCGCCGAGGTCAAGCTAATCCTCTACGGCGGGTACGACGCCCCGCACTGTGCCGCGCTGCTCGAGAAGCATCGCGTGCCGGTGATCGTCAGCACGGTGCATCGCCTGCCGCTTCGCCGCGACGACGCGTACGATGCCGCGTATAGCCTGCCCGAGCGATTGCGTGCGGCGGGCGTGCCGTTCTGCCTTGCCTCGCAGAACACGTCCAACGCGCGCAACCTGCCCTGCGAAGCCGGGATGGCGGTCGCGTACGGTTTGCCGGCCGACGAAGCCCTCAGGGCGATCACCCTCTACCCGGCCCAAATCCTCGGCTTGGCCGACCGCGTCGGCTCGCTGGAGGTCGGCCGGGACGCCACGCTGATCGTCACCGACGGCGACGTGCTCGATACGCCCACGCACGTCGAGGCGGCGTACATTCAGGGCCGAGCCGTCGATCTCGACAACCGCCACGAGCGGCTGTGGCGCAAGTACCAGGAGAAGCACCGGCGGCTGGAACGGACCCGGCGCTAGACTCCAGGGAAGCGGCCGGAACCGGCGGTTGCGTGGTGCGTCCTTGGAGGGGCCCTCCAAGGCGCGAGTCTGCGGCCCTCTCCCCGGGCGGGGCAGTCGCGATCTGTCCGAAGCGGTAGCCCGCTGCAAGCGATTTCCGCGACTCGGCGCCTTCCTCGTGGCCCCGTTTGCCTTGGTTCGGGCATATCCGTACTGGGGGCGTGATACGGCAAGATGCAGGCCTTTGCAGTCCGGAGGGTTTTGACGTGCTTGCCAGTCGTGCCAAGCGGTCGGCGGTCCAATCGGGGACGGGCAGGGCCGAGGCGCCCCAGTCGCCTCACTCCAAATCGCCCACGGAAACGTGCACCAATCTCGATTCCCCCACGGCGGGTGGTCTGCGCCCGCCTGCAACGCCCACCCAAGGCCCCCAAATCGACGTGCCGGGGCCCCGAGAGCCGAGGGCGATCCCACCTGACAAAACCCCGAAGCCCGATTACAATGCGTCCCAGATAGTCGCGGGGCGTGCGAGGGTCGTGGCCAACGGGGCCCCTATGGAGAACCAAGGCGAGACATCCTATCGGTCCTGGTCGCCGTCGCAGCACGGACGCGTGGACAAGGTGTGCGCGCAGTTCGAGGCGGCCCTAAAGTCGGGCAAGCGGCCGGCGGTCGAGGACTTCCTGCCCCTGGTCCCCGAATCGGAGCGGCCGGCGCTGGAGCGCGAGCTTCGGGCGATCGAAGCCGAGCTGAGCGGCCGTGGGAGACCCCGCGCCGGCCTCGATCAGTTCCGCGAGAACCTCCTCCGCTCGGGGCTCCTCTCCGAGGCGGAGCTGGCGGCCTTCGAGGATAGCCTCCCCCCCGAAAGGCGGCCCGGAGACATCCAGGGGCTCGCCCGGGAGCTGATCCAGGCCGGCAAGCTCACCCGGTTCCAGGCCCAGGCCGTCTACCAGGGCAAGACCAAGGGGCTCGTGCTGGGGGAGTACGTGGTGCTCGACCAGATCGGCGCCGGAGGCATGGGCCAAGTGTACAAGGCCCGGCACCGCACCATGGACCGGCTCGTCGCCCTGAAGACGCTCCCGCGCAAGGCGATGAAGGACCCGGAGGCGGTCAAGCGGTTCCAGCGCGAGGTCCGGGCGGCCGCCAAGCTGGCGCACCCGAACATCGTCACCGCCTACGACGCGGGGGAAGCGGACGGCGTTCACTTCCTGGTGATGCAGTACGTCGACGGCCAGGACCTCGGCGCACTGCTCGTGAAGCGAGGACTATTCTCGGTTGAGCAGGCCGTCGAGTGCATTGTCCAGGCCGCAAGGGGTCTGGAGTATGCACACTCCGAAGGCGTAGTCCATCGCGACGTCAAGCCGAGCAACCTGCTCGCGGATCGGAACCGGACCGTAAAGATCCTTGACCTGGGGTTGGCCCGGATGTTCGAGGGCGACGAGACGGGCGCTTCCGACCGGCTGACCGACAGCGGCCAGGTGATGGGCACCTGCGACTATATGGCGCCCGAGCAAGCCGAAGACCCCCACCATGCCGACGGCCGATCCGACATCTATTCCCTCGGCTGCACGCTGTTCAGGCTCCTGACGGGCAGGAAACCGTTTGAGGGGGACACGCTCATCCAGATCCTGTTTGCCCATCAGCAAGCCCCGATCCCTTCGTTGCGTGATGGTCGGCCGGACGTTGCTGCGGAGCTGGACGAGGTCTTCCATAGGATGGTTGCGAAGCAGCCGGGCGATCGCTACCAATCAATGACCGAAGTGATTGCGGCCTTGGAGGCGTGCGTGGCAGCGAAACAGCGCCAGCCGGTCGCTGCGGAGCCTTCCGGCGATAATGCGTTGAGCTCGTTCTTCCAGCACCTCGCCGAGGAGGAGGCTTCGAGACCGCGCGTCCCGGTCCGAGACGAGACCCTCAGGTCCCCCGCGAGGGAGGAGACGCGCAGGCCACGCTGGAAGCAGCGGGCGAGATCGGCGACGTCAACGGTCGGCACTCTGCTATCGCGGATTGGGAGAGGGGTGCGGACGCCAGTTGGGGCGGCAATTGCTGCCTGCGGGGCCGGCGCGTTCCTACTGCTGAGCGTAATCATCTACGTGGCGACCAACTATGGCACGGTCAAGATTGAGATTGCCGAGGGGATTGACGAAGTGCGGGTATTTGTTGATGAGACGATCAAGATTGAAGGGCTGGAGGACCCGATCGAACTGACTGTCGGCGAGCATGATTTGCTGGTCAAGGCAGATGGTTTTGAGACCTACACCAAGTCGTTCAGGATCAAACGCGGTGAGAAAACGCTGTTAAGCGTGACACTCGTGCCGCTGTTGAAACCTGCCCCGCCAAGCCAGCCGGCCGTGCCGAAAGAGAAGGCAGAAGAGGTTCCACGGGTCCCGGAGGCACAACCAGCCGTTTCGGCGGAACTCAGGGCCACGCTCGATACACACGAGGATCGGATTCTCTCGCTGGCTTTCACTCCGGACGGCAAGACGCTCGCGTCGGCCGGCGAGGACGGCACAGCAACGCTGTGGAACGTGGACATGCAGAAGGTGCAATCTGAACTTGGGAGCGAAGACTTTAGTGCGTTTTCCGTCTGTTTCTCGCCGGATGGGAAGTCGTTGGCCACGGGTTGCGGAGATGGGAGAATCATACTCTGGGACGTGACAACCGAAAAGCGGCTGTGCACCCTAGGCGGACACTCGCAACGGGTCAGCCAAGTGGTGTACTTGCCGGATGGTGACACCTTGGCGTCGGGCAGCTTTGACGGGACGGTCAAGCTATGGGATCTTCGGACGCACGAGTGTCTGGCGACCCTTAAGGGCGATAGGAGTTGGATCGGCGATATCGCATGCTCACCAGACGGGACAATGCTCGCGACCGGCCATGGGTATGACAAGGTAGTGAAGCTCTGGAACATACCAACTCGGCAAGAAGAAGTGACGCTGAAGGGCCACAGAGGAAGGGTTTCTCGTGTTGCCTTTTCAGCCGATGGCACAACCTTGGCATCAACGTGTTACGACGGGACCATCCTCCTATGGGATTTAGCGACTGGGAGGCAGCGTGCGACGTGTAACGAACCCGCCGGCGGTGTCTATGGCGTCGCATTCTCACCGGCCACGAACATATTCGCGTCGGGTGGAGCTAAAGGAGCAGTTAGGTTGTGGGACCCGGAGACCGGGAAAGTGCTCGCTAACCTTGAGTCGCACACAGGCTGTGTGCATGTTGTCGCCTTCTCGCCTGACGGCAGGACGCTGGCGACGGCTGCCGAATACGAGTCTATAAAGCTGTGGGACATTACGTGGGCGGCCACAATCAGAAACTGAACAGGCGTGAAGTTGGTCTTGATTCCCAACGGGGAATTCCTCACGGGCTCTCCTGAGTCGGACAGCGATGCCGAGGACCATGAGAAGCCGCAACACCAAACGACGCTTTCACGGCCGTTCTATCTGAGCATCTACGAAGTCACACAGGAGGAATACGGGACAGTTATGGGAGTCGATCCCAGTCATTTCAAAGGTGAGAGTCACCGCCCCGTGGACAGTGTGTCATGGTACGACGCCATTGGGTTCTGCAACAACCTAAGCGAGAAAGAGAACATCATCCCGTACTACAAAATCGACGGGCAGGATGTCTCAATCGGTGGCGGGGATGGCTATCGGCTTCCAACGGAAGCGGAGTGGGAATACGCCTGCCGCGCGGGGACTATGGCACGGTGGACTTGTGGCGAGAACGAGTCCGATTTGGAGCGCTTTGCATGGTATGCAAGAAACTCGAATGGCTTGAGCTACCCGGTTGGCGAAAAGGAGCCAAATGCGTGGGGGCTTTACGATATGCATGCAAACGTCGCGGAATGGTGCTGGGACCGGTTCAGCGGTGACTACTATCGAGACTCGCCAGATGAGGACCCAACAGGACCGTCATCCGGAAGTTCCCGCGCGTTGCGTGGCGGGTGTTGGAACGCACAGCCACCGGGCGTGCGATGTTCCTACCGTGACGCGCGGCCGCCTTCGATGCGCGGCAACCTCGTCGTGGGCTTCCGTGTGGCAAGGACTTGGCTGTACGAGCCCAATGACTTGTCGAAGCTCAAGAAGTCAAGTTCAGCCGCAGAGGCCCAGCCTAACACGCGTGGCATTCGCTGAACCTCGGAACGGGAAGAGAACGGGGGCGGCCTTGCGGAGGGCCCGAGATCCTGGGACGGAGCCAAGCAGCCCGGCTCCTAACTACTCGTCGCGTCCCCGACCGCATGCTCCCATTCCTGCCGGATTCTCGCCAGCCGGCGTTTGACGGTCCGCACGGAGCAATCCATGCTTCGGGCGATTTCTTCGTTGGTGTAACCCTCCAGTTTCAGCAGGGCAATCAGCTTCAGCGACTCGTCCTCAAGCAGATCCAACAGGCGTTGCGTCTGCTCGGCCATCTGGGCGGCGAAATCGGGGGTCGGCTCGCGACCCAGAACTTGACCGATGCCCGCATGTAGGGCCGACTCGCCGCGGACGATCGCCCCGCCCCGCTTCTGGCGGCGGGCGTCGCGCATCTGTTTGATGGCCTTTCGGGCGGTTATGGTGACAAGGAGCCGCCAAAGGTCGTGGCGGTCGTCCAGCCGTGGGAAGCGTCCTGCCATCGCGCCTTGGCAGAAACTGTTGAACGCGCTTAAGGCCACGTCCTCCTCGTCGGCCGCACGGCGACCGGCCTGGCCCAGCTTCTTTCGGGCCAGGTCAATGAGCTGGTGGCAATAGTGCTCCCAAATCCGCTGGCTCGCCAGCTCGTCGCCCCGGGCGAGCGCCGCCAGCCAGACGGTGATCTCGTCGTCGCTCATTGGGAGGACTTCCTGACAGATACCCTCTCGGACGAAGGACCCGCCATTGTAGTGAACCTGCGACCGGACACAACCGGGGTGGCCGGCCCGACGCCACGGCGCCGCGAAGCCGCCGGCGGTGCGTGCCCATCGTCGTTGCCCGGCGTCGCATAACGAGATCGTGGCCCCCTCGACCCCGATTCGGTCATAGGTCTTTTGGAGAGCGACGGCTTTCCGGTGCCTTCAATCACCTTCGATCAAGCCGCGAGCAAACGCCATGGTGTTTCCGTGCCCGATCGCGATTCTGCCCGTGTACTTGCTTGACTGCCTGCTTGCGTTGGCAATCTCCATGCTCGTCGAAGGAGAACCGTGACGATGATCCTGATTGAGAGTATCCTCTGGCTGGGGTTCTTCGGATACGCACTGCTACTGACAATCAGCCTGCCGATCGGTCTTGTCGACGGGGGCGTTTCTTCGAACAAGCCCGCACGAGAGTCTCCTCCGTGCAATGGGAGCATCACCCCCCCCGCGTCGCACCGGCTGACGGTCGTCTGGTTTCCGCCCGGCACGCGCATCGTTCCTGCGTACGGCGGATTCAAGCGCCGGATACTTGTTTGACCGGAAGCCGGCTACCGCGGCACGGGCATCTCGCTCAGGAGCGCGTCGGGCAGGTGCTTGCCCAGCAGGTAGTACTTGCGGTCGGGATACCACAGGGTCCGCCGTCCGCGCCATTCGGTCAGGCTGGGGTAGGTGCCCACCTCGGCGGTCCGCTTGGGCCCGACGATCACGCCGCCGGTGTCGAGGATCTCTTGGGGCGGGCTGAACCAGATCGGCTGGTGGGCCTCGGGGCGGAACTCGCCCAGGGCGATGAAGGTCGGCCGCCGGATGTGGTTCGCCTCGTTGGTCGTCCACCGCTTCTTCCACTGGCTGTGCGAGCCCAGCGTGCCGTCGTTGTTGTGAAACACCAAGAGGAACCGCCCGTCGGCCAGCCGGAACAGCGGACACGGGGAGATGGGGTGCTTCACCTTCTCGCTGCCGTCGCGGTAGCAGAGCGGCTCGGGCTTGCGCCACGCGGCCCCGTCGTCGTCGGAGACGCTGTAGTACGGGTGCCCGGTGAACGTCCGCATCACGACCAGCAGGCGCCCGTCGGGCAAAAGCACCGTGCCCGGCTCCTGGCAGGTGGAGATCTCCGGGTACAGCTTGTTGGGCACTTCGAGCCCCTCGCGGTCGGTCGGAAGCCAGGTCGCCCGGATTTCGCCGGGCCCGGCGGCCTCGTCGAGATTCTCGAAGCGGATGAAGGCGCAGCGGGTATCGGCGTGCGGCCACTCCTTGGCCGGCTTGGGCCGGACCTTGGTGCTGGTGACCTGGGTATAGCCCAACAGCCAGCGGCCCTTGCGGTCGCGGACGGCGCTGGTCCAGAACCAGAACTTCTTGGGCACGGTCGGGTCGGGGTCGTCGAAGCGGTTTCGCGGCACGGCCAGATCGGGGCCCGGCCGCCAGGTGTGCCCGGTGTCGTCGCTATACACCACGCCCAGCCCGCCGCTCACCTGCCGGTCCTCCGCCTGCGGCTTCTGCTCGCGGATGTAGAACAGGTAGATCCGTCCGGAGCGGACGACGACGGGCACGGCCCAGCTTGCCTGCGGCTCGTTGGTGCCGGGCGACGTGCCGACGACCTTCACCGGCTCGGACCACGTCACGCCGTCGCTCGATCGGGCGAGCATGATCCGGTTATCCCCCCGCCCCTCGACGCTGCTCTGCGTCCACATGCCGACGAGCTCGTCGCCCTGGGCAGCCGGAAAGACGATCAGCATCTCGTTGTCGCCGTCGTGCTGCTCGCCGTCCCGGGGCAGGTAGACGACCACGTCCGGCTTGCTCCGCCGCCATTCCTCGTCGGCCGTCCTCGACGGTTGCGAGGCAAGGGCCGTCGCGAGAAGGAGGGAGACTCCCGCCGCCGCACTCGGTATCGGGCAGCAGCACACCAATCGAGCCAAGAAGTCCTGCAAAGCCATCGAAGCGACCTCGGTCTTGACGAATTCGATCCGGACCCGCAACGCCGCGAAGCCTACCACGGCGCCGTTCCGCCGTCCACCTCCTCGCGATCACAGCCCCGGCAGGCGCCGGACAGGGGTTCCCTTGCGGTCGGTGAAGCGGAGACGGCTCGGGGAGACTTCCTGTGCGTGGCCGTCGGCCCAAAGGGCCTAGAAGAAGGCCGCCTCAAGCTGGCCCGCTTCCGCGAGGTTTCGCGCCGCTGCGATTGCATTCCGGGCGACAATGAGACAAGCTTGGGCCGTGGGATGTTCGTCGGCGTCCGGGCTCTTTCGACTCGGCTTCCGAATCAGCGTGGCTTCCAGGCAAGCGAGGAACCATCGTGATCTCCCCAACGACGATCCTCTCGCTCTTTGCGCTTCTGCCGGGCGGAACGGAGCTGCCCAAGCAGGTGGAACTGGCCAACAAGCACCTGGCCGTCCGGTTTGAGGATCGCGGGGACGGTCTGCGGCTTGCGGTCGTCGAGGATCGCGCGCGGGGCGAAGCGTACCGGTTTGAGCGTTCCGAGGAGATCTCGCTTCTGTCGCTGCCGCCGTCGTCGATCCACGATCCCGACGTGGCGATGCGTTACACGTTCCAAGAGGGTTTCGAGCTTCGGGCGGTCGACGTAGTGCCCGATCGAGCCGGGATGGTCCTTCGCTTCCGCCATCCGATGCTCGACGTGCAGGTTGCGTACGAGCTGGATCCGGACGTGCCCGAGTTGCGCAAGACCACGACGTGCACCGCCGGTGCCCGCGGGGCGTACGTTGCCGCGATCACCCACTGGATGTTCAAGCTGGACGGTCCCGAGCGGAGCTGGCCGCGGAAAGCCGCGCTGGGCCAGCCGGCCGTCTTCCTGACGCCCCACGGCGGCTGCTTCGTCACCCTGGAATGGCCCAGGTCGAGGATCGTCTCCGTCGAGGGGGATCTCCGCGTCGCCTATCGACCGGGCTATGCTTTGGCGCCGGGAGAGACGCAACAGATCGCCGCCGGCACGATCGGCTTCTTCGGCACGTCCGGCGGGTCGGAAGAGCAGCGGATCGACGACGCCCGGCAAGCCTTCTTCCGGCACGTGGCACGGCGGGTCAAGCCACAGGTGCCGTTTCCCCTCAAGTTTACCACCTGGGGCCCGTGGCTGGGTCAGGCCCGCGCCGACCGCATCCTGGAGGTGCTCGACGATTTGGAGTACCTCGGGGCCGACCTGTTCCACTTCGACGCCGGATGGCAGCACCCGGACTACCCTTACAGCAAGCGATTGCCCCAGGCTCGCGACGCCGACGACGAGACCTGGGACCGGATGATGACCCAGCCGGAGCGGCTTCCCGACGGCCTGCTTCCCATCGTTCGGGAAGCGAAGCGCCGCGGTATGAAGGTTTCGCTCTGGTTCGACGCCTGCGGAAACGTGTTCGTGCGGGAGGGCGAGGCCTGGGCCATTCGCGATCAGGACGGCGAGCCGGTCGTTTCGGGAATGTGGGAAGGGCGCTGGCCCGAGGCGCCGCGGCAGTCGCTGGCTTCCGAATACGGGGATCGGCTTGAGGAGTTCGTCCTCCAGATGCTCGATCGCTACGACCTGGGCGGCGTGATGTTCGACAACCATCACTACACGCCCGACTATTCGACCGAGCACGCCTGCCTGGCCAACGGCTTCGATTCCGAGGACGTGCAGTTGAGGAGGATCCTGCGGATCTTCGAGGAAGTCGAGCTGGCCGGCAAGGTGCGACGGAGCTACGAGACCCTTTTCCCGGCGGCTCCGGAAGCCCTGTTCGAGGCGGCCGAGCGCGGGCCCCTGCGCGTCGAAATCGGCCCGAGCCCCCGCGACCGCCGGCTGGCCGCGCAGGTTCTGGAGACGATCGGCGCTGCCACGGGGCGGCGGCTGACCGTCGACGAGTGCGCGTCGGTCGCGCCCGGCGACGCCGCCTGTCGGCTGATCATCGGGTCGATCGAAGGGCTGGCCGAGCACCGCGAGATCGGCGACCGGTTCCGCCGGATGCTCTACAACGTCTACGTCGCCTGGGACGGCAAGCTCTATTCTGCGCCGCTGGTCGCGCAACTCCACGCCGCGGGGCCGCCCACCTACTGCCTCATCGCCCCGCGCCCGGAACAACTGGCGAGGCTCTCCATCGACCTGACCGCGCGGCTGCTCAAGGGGGCGAAGACGCTCATCGAGCCTGCGGCCCCCGAGCCGGTGTGGCAGGCGCACTCGTTCGAGCTGGAAGTGCCCCCGGGCAGGCCGGCCCTGTGTTTCCAGCCCGTGGTGCGGCAGTTCGGCCACGTGCCGCTGGCCGGCGATCTGGCGATGATCCGGTTTCAGATCGAGGTGGAGCAGTCGGGCAAGCGAAGGACGATTTGGGCGGAGGAGATCCCGCCCTTTGCAGCGCCGGGGCGCGGCCCCGTGCCGACCTCGTTCGGCGGCATGCAGTGGTGGCGCGACCGCGTGATCTCGATTGCCGACCTCGCCGGAAAGCGGGTCCGGCTTCACGTCTCCGCATCCCCCGCCGACGGCCGCCCGCATCCTCAACTGGAGATCGGCTACGACCGATTCAGCGTGGTTGCTTTCCCGGACTCCTGACAGGTGTCTCACGACGTCGGCCGACCCAAGCAGTATGGCCTATGCGTCCGTGTTCAGTCTCCGAGGAGCCCAGCAAACATGCTGTTGACCCATCGTCCGTCTCCCCAATTATCGTGATAGACCACGACAACGAGTCTGTCACAGAGGCGACCCTCCGACTGCTCCGACGCCGCTCGGAACGGTAAGCGCCCGAGATAGGCATGGGGCGCGGACGGGGGGGCGGCGACGGGGGTCGTGGGCGAGGAGGAAGGGCCCGGGAGCAGGGCGGCTAGTGAGCCCCTGCCGCTTGGGTTGCACGCGCCTGCTGGCGGGCTTTGAGA
>DATKZH010000592.1:0-23303 GCA_035528065.1 Thermoguttaceae bacterium
TGGCATAATCGACCGTTACCAGTTGCTCGTACGGATTGGAGAGGCTGACGATAAATGTGGCCTCGCCGCCCGTGGCAACCACAGCGTCGCTGACGTCGATCAACGGCTCGCTGTCGTTGTCGATAATCACACCCGTGCCCAAACCGGTGTCGATGACGGCCCCTTTGGCATTCGACAACAGAAGGTAGAAGTGCTCATCCCCCTCGTCGGCACGGTCGTCACCGGTCGGAACTGCCACCATGCCGTGCGTCATGCCGGGCGCAAAATAGAGCATGCCGCTGGTATGCTGGAAATCGGCGTCACCCCGTTTCGCCGTGGCGTTCATCGTCTGGTATCGGACGGTGACCGGCTGGTCACTTGGTTCGGAGAGGGTCACGGTGAACCGGACGTCGCCTCCCTCCGTGGTCCTGGCATTGCCGATGCTCAACATCAACTCGTGGCCCAAGTCGGAGAATTCGTTGACCGTAAGGTCGACGGCAAGCAGTTGCCGCACTTCCAAGGGTTCGAGTCGAAGCGACCGAGTCTTATGGCAGTCAAGACTGCGCTGTCGGCCGCGACGGTTCGAACCGAGTTGCGAAAACAGGTTGGTCCAAAACGGCTTATGCATGACGATGACCTCCTTCTGGAAAAGATGCCGATCGAGCCGAAGTGAATCGAGAGAACACTCCGCACAGCGGGGAGCGGACTGACTTCGAGACGGTGTCGGGAATGGTGCCGGCTGCTGACGGACGAAACCGTCCGGAACCATGCTGCCGTTGTGCAAAGCAGCGCAAAGCCCCCTTTTTCCTCGCCTGCGTCATCGCAAGTGCCCCTCGTCCCTGGTAGAATCCAATGGACACGCTTGGCATAATGGTATAGCAACGTCCTGCCAGCGCCAAGCACGTGCCACAAGAATTCCGTAGCCTTGTGGGTGGAACGCCCTAAGGCGACTGGGGGGAAGTGTGCCGCCCGTTCGGGGCTCCGGAGGTCTGGGTATCTTCGGGCAAAGTGCGGGCGACGCGGCCCAGTTCGGGCGCGGTTTCGGCATCCTTTCCTCGTGGATGATCCCGCCGCAAATCGTTGTGGCAACAGAAGAAAGCGAACTCGGAGGAAGGTCTTTTGGGAGACTGAAGATGACTCAACGTATCGCTTATCTTTCATGGCCGCCAAACGAAATCTCCGGCGGCATCAAGATGGCTTTTGCCCATGTGGAGGCATTACGGGAAGCCGGATGGGAGGCCGTAATTGCCACGCCGGGTGCCGGAATGCCCACGTGGTTCGAGAGCGATGCGCCTGTGATCGATACTTCCGAACTGGTCGCGGACCAGGACATCCTGGTCTTCCCCGAGAACCATCACCGGTTTCTGAAGTCCCTGGCTTCGTGGCCGAATCGCAAGCTGGTCTTCTGCCAAAATCAGTTCATGGTCCATCGTGGCCTCAAAGGCAGTCGAGATTATGCCGATTTCGGCGTCCGCGGCATTCTCTGTGTCGGGCGACACGCCCTCGATTTCTGCCGAAGGCGTTTCCCTTCGCAACCGATCAGCAGCGTGCCGGTGTTCATTGATCACGATCTGTTTTGTTTCCAGCCGCAGAAGCGATTGCAGATCGCGTTCACACCGCGGAAACGTCCGCTCGAAGCGGCATTCATCCAGGACTTGTTTCGCGCCGAGAATCCGGGGTTTCGGGACATCCCGTGGGTCCAGATCTCGGGCGTGCCGACACGGACGGTCGCCCAAATCCTGAAAGAATCGGCGATTTACCTTTCATTGTGCCGTTTTGAGTGTGTCCCCCTTACGGCATTGGAGGCACTGGCGTGCGGATGTGTCACCGCGGGATTCACCGGTTTCGGCGCACGCGAATACACCACCGCAAAGAATGGGTTCTGGGCCACCGAAGACGATTGCCTCGATTGCGTTACCCAGCTCACGCGGGCCGTTCGAACGGTGACGGCTGGCGGTCCCTCTCATAGCGAGATGCTCGAAGCGGCCCACATCTCGGCCAGCTACTACAGCCGCCAGCGCTTTGCCAGCCGGCTCGTCGAGTTTTGGAGGGTCTACTTGAGCGACAAAGGGTCCTCCGGCTGAACCGTGGAACCCTCGCTGTAGCGTGTATCGCGTATGGTCGTAATGCCAAAACCACACACAAGCCCGGTGAAAACCTGCCCCAGCGCACCTCCAGATCTCAGAATCTCAGCCGAACCTGGCCGGGAGAATAGGCGTGGCAGAGCCAGGCGCCCGAGAATATAGTCCGATTCCCGAGACGATCGCAGACCGGCAGCCTCGCATGCTACACGTGACGCAGCCGAACGTCACGCCGCGTCTCGACAATCATACCGTAGCAAGCCGCCGAGTCACTCATGACATTGGTGGAAGCCCGATGCGCAGAGGCGTTTGCGATCTATGGTTGCCTTCCATCTCTTTTGCGAGGCCGTAGAGAGCGCTGAGTCGGAATGCAAGACGATCGACGACGTCGGGCAGATCGAGGATGTCGGTCGTTCCGCCGGATGAGCATTCGCGACATTGCCTCCAGGTCTTTGGCTGCCATTGCGGCCCTAATCGCGATGCCGAACTGTTGCCGGACGCTCGCCGCAGCCTCTGTAGGCTCTACCGGAGAGACGCGGTGGGGCTTGCTCCCTGGGGGGCGCCCTTTACGTCAAGCTCCGCGAGTCGAACGGAGTTTCAAACGTTGGCTGAATCGTAAGGTGTTGTGACACAAGCGGTTAGGAAACCCCGCGCCTTCTTTCGGGTCGGACGAGCGAGATGTTCGTCGGTCAGCGCGCGGGCGCGGTGCCGGCGTTTCACCGCGGTGGTAAGATTCGATGCCGCGAGCGGCTACGGGGCGCGCACAACGTCATTCAAGGATTGCCTTCATGAATGCGTCGGCCACGTCCGCATAGAACACGATATTTACCTTGGTCGCCATTTCGTCGGGCAGGTCAAGCAGCAGCCGCCGCGATGAGATTGGCATTAGAAGTTGCGATGTGCCCTTCTCGACCGCCAACTCGGCGACGGCAACGGGGTTGGGGATCATTTCCACTGAGCCGCCCAGGTTGAGCGAGCCGACGACGATAAGCCCGCCTTTGGCGCTCCGTTCCATCAGGCTGCCGCACAGCGCCACGAGCACCGGCAGGCCCAGGCCGTGGCCGGAGCGATCCGTATCCATCGCCCGCAACTGCACAGAAAACTCATGGCTGCGCGGATCGCGGTCGCCCACCAGTTCCTTCGCCTGCGAGTAGAGGTTCTGCTCGCCGTAGCGGACGCTCTCGCGGAACGCCGGCGGGACGGGCGCGTTGAGAATCTTCACGCCGCCGCCCGGCCCAGACGTGGCCTCGATGCGGTAAAGCGACGGGGCCGCGTCTGGCCCGCCGGGGCTGATTGCCCACACCTGTCCAGGCGGAAGCGGGTCGGCTTCGATGGCTTCGTCGCTGTGCAGCTCGGGCGTCGATACGAACTGCTCCACGCCGTCCACGCCCATGAAGTAGCTGAAGTGCGTGTTGCGGAACTCGGTCTTCAAGCACCGCTTCTGCTGCTCCTTCACCCGCCGGCGGGCCTCCAGCGCGATTCGCACGACGGCTTCCAGTTCCTCGTCTGGGATGGGCATGTCCGGGTCGGGGAATAGCAGCTTCAGCAGGCCGCTGACGGTCTTGCTCACCGCCTCGATATCCCGGCCGCTGAGCGCCCCGCCCCAGTGCGCCCGGCCTTGCAGCGCTGATATCCGCGTTCCTTCGCGAAGCTTCGTCCAGCACTCGGAGAGGTAGTCCGTCACTAGGCCGAAGTGATTGGTTAGGTGGTCGCTTGCCTTGAGCTTCGGGAAGTCCCAGCCGGGCACGTAAGCGTGGATGCGGTCCATAAAGGCCGTGTCGTTTCGCATCTCCGGCGGCAGCGGACTGAGTAGGTGCCCGATCCGCTGCTGCTGCTCCACGTCCACGTCGAAGTTACCTACAATCACGATGCCGCCCGACGCGCGGATGCTCTCCTTGCCGCGCGAGAACTCGCCGGCGGCCATGTAGCCCTTGAGGATGTTCACGCCGTCCTTCTGGTCAAAGGAAATCCCGGCCACTTCATCGAAGCACACCACGTCGTACAGGCACACGAGGCCGCGTTGCCCGCTGGACATGTTGACGAACATCTTCGCAACCGTCGCCTTGCCGCCGGAAATCAGGTGCGAGTACGGCGATATCTGCTGGTACAGGTGGCTCTTGCCCGTGCCACGTGGGCCGAGTTCGACCAAGTTGTAGTTCCGCTCGACAAACGGAACCATCCGCAGGAGCGCCACCATCTTCGCCCGGTCGGACATTACCGCCGGCTCCAGGCCGATGGAGCGAAGGAGGAAGTCTTTCCACTCGCCGGTGGTAAACCGTTCGCGGCCCTTCTTCAGCGTGACCAGCACGTCCGACTTGGAAAGCTGGATCGCCCGCAGGCTCTCGATGGCGAACGGCCGACCGTGCTTCTCTTCCGCGATGGCCGCGTCGTAGGTCAGCGTCACCTCGGCGTAGAAGCCGTCGGTCAGCATCCGCTCGTGCTCGTGGACGAGCGTGTCGGCAATCCGCACGTCCTTGATCCCCAGGCTCGGCAGTTCCACCAGGAATGAGTCGGTCTTCGCGTCCAGCCGGGCTTTGACGATGTCGATCAGCTTCACCGAGCCCTTCTCGCGCGCCCGCGCCTTGAAAAGTTCCTGCTCGCTGGTGCGAACCGTCCGGTCCTGCAACTGCCGCTCGACGATCTTCAAACCTTCGTCGATCTCCTGCTCGTCCACCGTCGCGCAGTACCGCCCGAGCAGGAACTCCACGACGTAGGTGGGCACGGGATATTGCCGGCTGTAACGCCGCACGAGGTCTTTGCGGACCAGGTAGCCGTCGAAGGCCGAAGCCGCGAGTTGATCCAAATGGTCGAGTTCCATAGTTACTTGTCCCCTCCAACGGTGGTCGCTTCTTTGCTGACCACGCGACCGGACGCATCGACAATGACCAGGCTGACCGCCGTCCCTTCGAGGGAGTCGTCAGCGACCAGCATCGAGGCCCTCCCGTCGGCGTCCAGCGGCTTAGGGTCGATAATGCTTGAGCCGGCGACGTTGGGCTTCGTCCGCAGGTCGGCCAGCAGCCCTTTAGCCGCCGGCTCCACGCTCACCCGGCAGCGCAGGCCCACCCACTGGACCTCGCTCACCGTGACAACCACGCCGGCCGGCGCCGCCGTCGAGGTGAACGCCAGCACGGGAACCAAACACTCCTGCAAACTCGCACCGCCGTGGGCATATTCCTGCCCGGCCACGAAGCAATGCACCCCCGGAGCGTGTGCAAACCGCTGCTGCGGGTTCCACGACCAACCAGCGACTGGTGTCTCCACGTGGGAACTGTCCTTGATCGACGCGCACCGCGACCAGCGGCTCTCGGCCAGGTACTTCGGGAGTTGCACCTTCGGCATCCCGCCGGGCACCAGCAGCCAGCCGTGGTCGGTCACTACGCGCACCCGCTTCCAGCCGGCCTCCAACAGCCCATGCACCCGCTCCAGTAGAAGCTCCAACTGGTCGTCGATCCGCGCCGCCAGCTTCGCCTGCAGGTCGTGGCCGAGCTTGTCAAACTCCCCGTACTCCGTCCATGCGCGGGCGTTCTTCGCCCGCGCATCACCCGTTTCCGCCGGGCCGAGCACCTGGAAGCCCGCCGCCGCGAGCAGCTTGCGGAAGCGGTCGGTGTTGAGCCCGTCGCCACTGTCGGCCGTCTCCGGGCCGAAATCCGCCTCCAAGTGCCCGCCGCGCAGCTTCTGAGCGACTGGCGACGCGGCGGGCTTGGCCGTGGCCGTCACCGTGGGCATCGCCGCCCAACGCCAGCCGGCGGATACCTCCAATTGCAGCTCACCGGCGATCGCCGCCAGCCGCTGGCCAATATCGAACCGCAGCCCGTCGGCGAACAGGATGCATTCTCCCGCTGTGGCCTCGATGCCTTCCTGCTGCGCTACCGTGGGCAGGGCCTTCACGGCCAGACATTGCTGGAAGTGCCTGGCGGTATCTTCCAGCCACGGCAAGTACACGCAGCGCACCGCCGCCTGGACGGCCGCTGCGTCTTCCGCCGTTCTCACGCTCGCCAACGCCCTCATTGCCGCGTCGTCGGCTAGGTATCCACTCTCAGCGTACGACTTAGCCATCGCGTCAGTTGACTCGCCGCCCAGTGTCGTCGCGGTGCGCTTCGCAAGAACCGCAAGGTGCCCCATTGCCTCAGCCAGCGGGCACAGCCCCAGTCGCGCCCACACCCAGCCGCGGCGCACGCCATGCTCGGTTTCCAATTGCTCCAGGCGCTGCCTCGCGTCGGCCGGCTTCATCGAGCCGACCTCCACCAGCGCCGCCCGCAATGCGTTCTCCATCGAATCGTTTTCGTCCGGCCAGGACTCTTTCTCGAACGTCAACCGGCCCTTTGGCTTGGCACGCCGCAGTAGGTCCGGTACCCCCGGATACAGCGCCGGCGACTCCGCAAACCGCTCCCAGACGCCGAACCAGGCGTCGTCGCGTTCCCCAAGCTGCTCGCCGCCGACGATCTCGCCGTCGGTCTCCGGGTCGAAGCCGTAGTCCTGCCGGCAGCGGTTGCGGAACGCGGCCCACGTGCCTTCGTCCCACTGCCCGCGCGTCCCGTCCGGGTCGCCCAGCCACAGCAGCAGGTCGCGCGGCGTGTCGCCGATCATCAGCTTGTCGAAGTCTTCCGCTTCCAGCCGCTTGCCCCGCAGGCGAGCCGCCAGCGTCACCGCCAGTTGCGACAGTGCGCCCTGCATCGCCTGGAGCGTCAGCTTGTCTTCGGCCACGTCCAGGCCAAGCCCGCCGTCGTCGCTCACCAGAAAAGCGCGGATCGTCCAGTCCTTGCCGTTCTTCTGCGTCCAGACCGCTCCGCGGTACTGAAGCTCGACCAGCGGCTTCAGCGCGTCGGGGCATTCCTCCACCGCTCGGAGCGTCTGCCGGCTCACCTCCGGCATGTAGATCACCGGCACCGTGCCATTCGGCCAGGCGAGGTCAGGGAACTTGTCGGCCCGCACCGCCGGCTCGATCACGCACCGCAGCCAGATCGCCGGCCCGGTCCGCGTCGCCGCGTCGTACTCGCCCAGCGTCAGAAGCTCGGGGCACAGCCCGCGGAGTTGCTCGACCACCGGGCGCCACTGGCCATCGGCATCGGTCCACAGCACCGCCGCCGGCGCAACCACGTCGCCGGGGTTGTATCGCGCTGCGTGCGCCAGCGAGGTCCGCACGGCCTCAAGCAAGGTCATAGGTTTCTGCGAAGTCGTCGTCATTGCCGCACAGTTCCTTCCGACCGGACCCGTTACAGGTCCACGCGGGTCTTCGTCCCTTTTACAAACTCAACCAACTCGGCGCGAATTGACTTGTCGCGCGCCTGTACCGCCTGCACGATTGCGTCGGCCGTGGCTGTCGAGGCATCCACCATGTTGTCATCCAGCCCAAGCGCCTTCGCCCAGTCAGGCAGCGTGACCTTGCCCTCCTTCAACTCATGCACTTGCTCCATGAACGAGCGGAGCGTCTTGTCGCTCTTGGAGATGTTGAACGTCTTTTCCAGGAGCGAGCAGTTTCCGAGCATGTTCACCTGCGGCAGGGCGTCCGCGCGGTCCTCAACTCCGGTGGGGAGTCCAGCGGCCAGCTTCGCCTCCCACAGCGCATAGGCCACGGCATGGTCCACGTCCAGGCTGGGCTTGCTCTTCCCCACCCTCAGCGGAATGCAGGACATCTCCCATCGCTTCGCATCCAGGCGATGCCAGGCCCATAGTGCCGCCCGGTACACCGAAACACGCTCGCGGCTGCTGGCTGCCAACGTGCCGACGTAGTTCGCCGCGTCGGTTTCCAGTTCCTTCACGAAAGCCTGGAACCGGTCGCTCAAGACCTTGTGGACGGCCTCCAGAGCGTCGAGCTTCGCGCAGGCAAGGAAGTCCTCGTGGAGAGCTTTGGCGTAGCCAGCGACAACGGGAGCCGACGATCCCGACCAGCGCCCGGCCCACTGCGAGCAGACAAGCCAGCGATCCAGCACCGCGGCCAACGTCGCATTGAGTTTCTTCTCGAAGTCGTCGCGCTGGGGCACAGTCAGCGCGTGTTGCCCTTCCCATTCGATGGCCACGTACAGCCACGACCATACAACCGCGAGCGCATTCAACGAGGAGTATTGCCCAGCCGACCCGTACTCAAGCCCACGGCTCCGTACGGCTTCCAAGCCGGTCAGGACCGCTCGGCGGATGTCATTCCATCGCTTCGCCAGTTCAGAGGCCATCGGGCGAATGGTCGCGCCTCGAAGCAGATCGCGGTTAGCCAGGAGTTGGCCCTGATTGCAGCACACCGACCAGATGAAGGACACCGCGCCCACAAGGTTGTCCATCTCGATGTTCAGGCCGCGGTCGGCCACTTCCGCCAGCAACTCCTGGAAGCACTCGCCGGCGGTCCTGCCCCCGGTCGCGTCCGGCTCCCAGCCGACCTTGAGCCATGCCAGCGTGATTTCCTCCCGCGTCAGCGTCCGGCCGGCGGTGTTCAACCGCGTAAAGATGTTGACGATGGCGTCGTTGTAGGAGTCCTCTGACCAGATGTGCTCGTCATACGCGAGCAGTTCGAGGTATGTGACCTTGCTGAGCTTCAGGTCGCGGAGAGTAGTCATCAACTCGCCCATCGGGACCAGCAGCTTCTCGATCTTGTCGGCGGGCACGCCTTCGGCGGTGAACAGGTCTTTCACGATCTCGCGGAACTGCGCTTCCTTGATGTTCGGGTTCCGCGTCGCCGCACCCCATAGCCGACTGAGCCGGACGAACCGCCCTTTGTTCTGGTCCGCAAACGAGCGCTGCAGCGGCTCTTCATAGGTCCCCGGCTTCGCCCACTTCGATTGCCCCTCCGCGGGGTCAGTGATAGCCCACTGCAATACGTTGCGGAAATCGACCGCCAACAGGTTCCGGCCGGCCGTGTACTCGACCAAGAAGCGGTCGAGATCGAAGCACAAGCTCGCCTTCGACCAGTGCCGATACTTGCCCTGTCGCCCTCGGGGCCGACGGTCTTGAAGCTCCTGCGCCCAGTCGCGGTCCTCCAGCTTGAAGCCCCAGGCGTCCCCCCCAAGCGCCAGTAGAAGGCTCTGCACCCGCTGCTGGCCGTCAAGAACCATGTGATAGGCTGCCGGCGGGTCCTTGCGGGCAATGACGCTGCCATTGCCGTTGCCAGTCCGTTCGACTACCCGCGAGAATTGCCTGTGCGGGATGTTCTGAAGCTCGCCCTGCCCGACCTTCCACATCAGCAGCGTGCCGAACGGCCAGCCCCGAATCAGCGAGTCAACAAGCAGCGTGACCTGGTTCGGCGTCCAAACATAGGGACGCTGGAGGTCGGGTATCAGGACGGTTGCGCCATCGTTTGCTAGGGCGCGACCCAGCAGTTGGTGAAGTCCCTCGGTCTTCTCTTCGTAGATGTTCGCCATCACCGACTCCCTTTCTTGGCCGCGTCGCGGGCCGCTTGCTTGGTGTTGTTGGTGTAGTGGCAGTCGTTCCAGCGGTTGCCGTCGAAGGTCTTGCCGCCGGCAAAGTCCTCGGTCTTCTCATCCCAGCCCCAGAACCAAGGGTACTGGTCCTTCGGGCGGTCCGGCTCCTTGCCGCGGTCCTTCGCCCACTTGATGTTGGGCTTGTGGCGCAGGATTCCGGCACCCTTTTTGCCGCCGGGCAGGTCGGACGCCAGGAACGGGCGGATGTTCATCCGCACGCCGTCGTTGATGTCCGGCTCCCAGCCGATGGGCTGCTCCGAGAGCGGCTTCCAGCGGACGAACAGGTCGAAGGGCGGCTCGCCGGCGAGGATGGCCTTCAGCCGGTTCTGGAGTTCTACGGCCGCGGCCAGGCGGTCTTCCGCGCCGCCTTCGCCGCGCTTCACGCCGTCCTTTTGGCGAGTGATCCACTCGCCCAGGTAGGCGTAGGTCAGGCTCTCCAGCAGGCGCCGGCCCTTGCCGCCGCCTTCGCAGAGTTTGTGAGAATTGACTAGAGCATGGAAGCCGTCGCGCTTGCGGCCGTCCCAGATGTGCCACACGAACGGCCGGTGGTGGAAGAGCTTGCAGTGTTCCTCGAAGAACTCGTTGCGGAGCCAGTCGTCGAGGTCGCCTTCCGGCTCGATGTCGCACGCGCCTAGCAGCCGGAGCAGCCGCTCGGCCGCGGGTTCCTCGCCGCGCACCGCCGGGATGCAGACGATGCCGTCGTTGTCGGCGAACTTCGCCAGTTCGCCGCACTTCCTGACCAGCGCCCGCGCACGCTTGCTCAGGCGCATCTTGTCGTCAAGCTCCGCCGGCCAGCGGTAGCCCAGCAACCGTGCGACGGCCACTTGCAGCATCGCGTCTTCCTCGGCCTCGTAGGGGTGGCCGTGGAAAAGCCACTGCGTCGGGTTGTTGCTCTCTGGCTCAGGCAGGCCGTCGGGATACTGCTCAGTTGCAGTTCCTTCCCACTCCTCCAGGTCGAATGGAACCTTCAGGAGAGTCGCGGGAGTCACGTTTAAGTTGTGGTCGATCTGGCGTACCCGTTCTGAGAACACCCCGGAAGTGCAATACGCCCAGAGTGCTGACACGTCCTTGGGGTCGGTTGGCACAATCACAGCGGTGTTCTGATCGTACAACTCCCCCGTGTAGAGAGTGCAAGGCAGGTTCCCCATTCTGCTCACCGCGACTCCAAGATGCCCATAGGCAACGTTACCAAGTCCCGGTCGCAACATGCCTTTGCCCGTGGTTGACCAATCAATTACCCGGTTACGCCCTCCGAAGAGTTCATGGCCAACAACAGCATCCTGAAGCCTTCGCCAACGCTCAGTCTGTGGGACTTCCCACACTCGACGAGTCCATTTCTCGTTGTCACCGTTGACTATGCCCCGCGGAGAAACGGCTCCCTCGGCAAGAAGGTTCTTCCCGTCTACTGAGTCAAGAACAACTCTGGCGTCGGGATTCCCCAGCATCTTGATCTGAGGTCGCAACAACACTTCGCCTTCCCGCAGAAATTGCGACTTCTTCCGTGGTGTCGGCGAGTCGGTTGCATCGAGGCCAAAAATACTGTGTTCCTGCTCCGGCGTCTCATTCCCGATGGTGAGCAAACACACATTCACCACTTCGCCCGATATTGTGTCGAAAGCCCCTGGGCCAAGTCTGGCGAAAGTGCGCCATAGCATCTCCCGCAAAGTCTGGCGACGCAATAACTCGTAAGAGCCTTGTAACAGCCAGTTCTGGGGTGCGACCACGGCCATCACCCCGCCGGCAGGCAGAAGTGGGAGGCATCTTTCAATGAACATGGTCGCAAGATTTGCTTTCCCGGCAACTAGGCGGTTCTCGCCTAGTTCGCGAAGGATTGATGACTGCTTCTTGAACCCAAGGTAAGGTACGTTCGTTATGACGAGCACATACTCGCTGGCGAGCAGGTCGGCGGCCTTGACCATCCCGGCGGCAGCAATGGCCCGCTCACGGATCTCATCGTCCGCCTTCTCGGCCTTGAGCACCGCGGCCAGGTACGGCTGGATCGTCTCGTAGTCGGCGGTGATGAGGTCGGCAGGAAGTTCGGCCGGGTTGATGAGCGAGCCGAGCGTCGGCGCCTGCGAGAAAAGCCGATGCAGGTTCAAGAGGCCGTCCTTGATCGCCTCGCGCCCGACTACGGGCATACGGATGCCCGACTGCTCCGCCAGGTTGACCCACTCTTCGGCCGAGCAATGCGGCCCGATGCCGGTGCAGGCGATGTGAAGTTCGGGAAGTGCCCTGTATCCGAGCGGTTGCACGCCCTCACCCCCAGCCCCTCTCCCGCAAGCGGGCGAGGGGAGGTTTGGATACGTCCAGGCGGCCAGCGCCAGGGCGAACGCGGCAATCTGGCAGCATCGCTCGTCGATCTCCAGCCCGTGCAGGTTGTCGCGGAGCACCGCATCGACCGCTTGGGCGGCGGACAAGCCTTCCTCGGCCATGCGAATCGGCACGAGGTGGTGCAGGGCCGCGACCAGGAAGTGGCCGGACCCGCAGCACGGGTCGAGCACGCTGAGTTCCGCGGCGGTTTTGGGCCAGCCGTCGAAGGTGCCCGCGGCGGGACGCCAAGCAGATTTCACCACAGGGGGCACCGAGGACACGGAGGAAGAATCTGAGGAATCCCTCTCAGCGGGTTGTTCCCGGACAAAGCGGAGATACTCCCAGCCCACCCCCGGCAGCCCCACCTTCTTTCTCAACTCTTCTTCCGTCTCTGCGTCCTCCGTGTCCTCTGTGGTTAGTCTCTTCCCCGCCCACCACGCGCCGAGCGTGTTGTGTAGCAGGAACTCCACCATGTACGGCTCGGTGAAGAGCTGCGTCACCGCCGCAATCTCATCCGCGCCGATCTTGACCTCGGAGCGGTTGACCTCATCCTTCTTCTTGCTCTGCCAGAACTGGTAGACCCACCCCAGCGCATCCGACGCGGTGAAGACCGCCGCCGGCAGCGACGCCAGGAGCTTTTCCAGCTTGAGCATGTGCTCGGTCGCGAAGGCGACCTGGAGCAGCGGGTCGTCCGGCCGGAAGATTTGCGGCAGCATGTCCTGGGCACAGCGCGAGGCGTAGACCCACACGTCCACGCCGTCTTCCTTGGCCAGTTCCTCGGCCTCGGCCAGGCTGATGGCCATGTTCTCCTGCGGCTCGATCAGCAGGCCGTTCTCGGCCAGGAAGCGGGCAAAGAGCATCCGATGCCAGTGTTCGTAGCCGCACTCGCCGGCCAGGTGGTCGATGGCCAGCCGCCCCGAGGTGTCCTGCCGGTCCCCGAGTTGCCGCGCCCGGGCGCGCAGGTGGTTGCGCAGTTCGCGCTGGGCCGGCTTCATGTGCGGGTACGGCTCGTGGTGGTGGACCGCCAAGGCTTCCAGCGCCGCTCGCGCGCCCACCTCGGCCGCGTCGCGTGCGTCGATGACCACGCGCTCTAACTTGTTCCGTAGATCGCTTGCGAGTGTGGGCACAGTCGTTCTCTCAGCGTCTCAAGGGCCAGCGGGATTCTGTTTGGGAAAGTAGAAGTCGCGATTTGCCACGTAATCCCACACCGTGGCCGCAACTGCTACCAACAAGATGAGAGAAGCGGCCGAGGCGTCCGTGATACATTCATCCACTCTGCAGATTACATATAGGGCTAGGGCGCTACTTATAACGGTGTCACTCACCAGCCACTGTTTCTCAGTGGGGCCAAACTCGACATATCGAAGCAATCGGAGAAGCACAAGCCAAGCTGCGTCGAACAGAAGGAGAATTCCGAAAAAGACCGAGAAAAGAACTAGGGTATCCAGGGAAAAGGCCATCAGGTAAAAAATGGACGCCTGAAGACAGAACCATAGAAAATCCACAAGAGGCTTATATCGCTTTTCCCCAAGCACGCCCAGGTGCATGGAAGCACCATGCACAAATCGACAGATCGTAGGAAGTAGCGCCAAGAACAGGAGTGTCTTCGGAAGATTCTCTGTCGAGAATGCTCTTGCTGCCATGAAGCTCCCATCGTTGAGGAAAGTATTCTGCAAGGCTTCGGTGATGGCGAGGCCAACAACAACGTAGTAGATCATCATCAGTGCGCCCGTGGAGCACCTGAGAACCTCTTCCCTATTCTGCGTAGCCATGCATCACCTCTCCTTCGGCCTCAGGAAATCACGACCGGGCCTTCCTTGAGCTTCCCCAGCAGGTCCTTCTCCGTGCCGGCCAGCCAAGCCTTGACTTCCTGCTCGGTCTTGAGCGTCCCGCTGGTCAGGTGGACGCGCTGGGTCTTCGGCTCCAGCAGCTTGGCCGCGGCCATAGCCGCGCGGGCGAACTGCTGGGGCAGCGCGTCGGTCCGGGTCTTCCACGCCGGCAGCGCCGTCTGCTCCAGCGACCGGATGAGGTCGCCTTCGCTGCCGACGGACAGCGCCGGCAACTCGTCGATGCCCTCGTCGGCGAGGATCTGATTCCGCTGGTCGGCCTTGAGCTTCTTCCAGTTGTCGCTGGCGCAGAGCGCGGCCATCTGCTCGTTGTAGGTCCGCTCGTATTCGCCGTGGGCGGCGGTGACGGCGGCGCGGAGCGCGTCGGCCGCGACCTTGCGGATGTCCGGCACCGGATCGCTCGCGTCCAGCAGTCGGCGCTCGGACTTCACGGCGTCGGCCTGTGCGCGGAGTTCGTCGGCCCCGGCCATGGCGTCGGCGTGCTTGAGCAGCGTGCAGAGCGTTTCCCAGGCTCCCTTGCGCTTGCCGGCGAGTTCGGCCAGCTTGCCCCAGTCCTTGGCCTGCTGGGCGAGCGTGTCGTGTTGCTTGAGGATTTCGGCCAGTTGCTCGGCCCCGCCGAAGCCGCGGAGCGTGTCGAGGTGGCCCGTGGCCGGCCGGGCTGGCATGGGCGGCTCGCCGCCGGCGCGGTCCGCCAGTTCCGCCAGGCGCACCAGGAACGCCGGGGCCTTAACGGTTTCCTCGTTGGGCTTGCAGTCCACGCCGGCCGCCTGGAAGAGCTTGCGGAGCTTGATCTTCTCTTTGGCATTGATCGTGGCCGTCTCGGCGCGGAAGTCGGTCACGGAAACCTTCGCCTGGTCCAACTGGCCTTGCGAGAGCGTCATGCCCTTGTGGGTGGCGCGGATGTGGCCGGTGGTGTGCAGCGTGATGAGCGCGGCGTCCACCGCGTCGCGCGGCCAGCCGCACGGGGTGGCCTCGAAGGCGTCGCGGACTTCCTTGCCGCGCTTGCCCGAGCCGACTTCGGAGAGGATGGCCGCACAGACGGGGTGCTTCTCCGGCGCGTCGGTCCAGTCCACGGCGGACAGGGCCGCTTCGTCGCCGTTCTTGGCGCGGTTGATGACATTGACCCAGCGGTTGTCGTCGGCGCTCTTGAAGTTGGGGAAGAGCCGGTCGAGCGACGCCTGCGCGGCCGCTTCGACCTTGGCCACGAGGATCAGTTCGTACCGCTCGCCGCCGCCACCCTGGAAAACCTTGGCCCGATCGATCACGTCGTTGACGATCTGGTTGCGGGACCCTTCGGCCGTCGCCATGCGCGTGGCCATGGCGTCGCGGGCCTCGCGGCCTTCGGGCGTGGTGGGCGTGCCCTTGAACTCCAGCGTGGACTTGGCGGCCTCGTACTCGACGATAGCCTTCTGGAGGTCGTCGGCGCTGGCCTTGGGGACGTAGACGTAGATGATCGCGCTGTTGCTGCCGGCGGCGCGGGCGTCGTTGACGACGGTGCTTTCCTTCTCGCCCCAGCCGTCGCGGACCCACACGGGGATGTCGGTCCCGCCGGCCGGCGGCGCTTCGCTGCCGAAGTTGACCAGCAGCTTCCGCGGCTCCTTGCACTTGCCCTGTGTGAGCTTGATTCCCTTGAGCGAGTCGCTACAGCCCGCGCTGATGAGCGAGCCGCGCTTGCTGGTGATAGAGGTCAGGTCGCTGTTCAGCCGCGTCTGGCGGTTGCGGAACTCGCGGTCCCACTCGCTGCTCTCGCGCGTCTGGAGGCTGTATTCGCCCTCGATCTCGATCAGCAGTGCGCCCTTGTCCTGCATGGCCTTGCGGAGCCACGACTGCCGCTCCGATTCGGCCGGCGGGTCGGTCAGCAGCTTGAGGATGCGCGGGATGTGTTTGCGGAGTTCCGTCCCGTCGTTGGCCAGGTCGGACACCATCAGGTCGGCCAGCATCTCCGGCGTCGCCCGGACGCCGATGTCGGCCACGGCTTCCAGCGGCAGCTTGCGGATCAGGAAGATCAGGCCGCAAAGCCGCTGGGCGAGCCGGCCGTCGGGTGTGCCGTCGTCGAGGTTGCGGATCGTCTCGTCGATCTCGCGGAGGAGGATGCCGGTCTTACGCAGGTCCGGGCTGATCTGCTCATAGATGAAGTCCGCGGCGACCACCGTGCCGAGTTCTTCCTCGGCCGTCTGGCGGACGGCTTCGTGGACGATCTTGAGTTGCGTACGAAGCTGGCTGGCCGTGCCGGGCACGTCCACCGCGCGGAGCACGTGCTCCCAGAATCGTCGGCGGACCGGTAGCAGCGGGTAGTCGTCCACGACGATGTCGCGGTCCTCCGCACAGGCGGCGATGCGCGTGCCGGCAAGCTGGCGGTTGATTTCGCCGGCATGGGCATTGATCGTGTCTTCGATGACCTTCCTCTTGTCGGCCTTCTTCGCCAGCACCACGCGGCGGGTGACGGTCTCCACGTCGGAGTCGGACAGTTCCACCGGGATGGTGAACCGGCCGGTGAGGCGCTGGAGCAGCGGGACGTTGCCGGCCAGGGCGGTCTGGCCCGCGCCGATCAGCAGCACGCGGCTGTCGAGTTGCTTGCAGAGACCTTCCGCCAAGTCTTGGACGGCCTTTGACCGATCAGGGTCCTCCCCCAGGAATAGCTGAACCTCGTCCAGGGCGATGAGGGTGCATGGGATCTGACCGTCGATGCTGAGAATCTCGCGCATCAGGCGAATGAACTCACCGTCCGTAATATCGACGACGTGCGGGAACTGCGTCCGCAGGGCCGCGCGGGCCTGCTTGAGGTCGGCGGCGAAACTGGGGTCGGCGTCGAGGACGGCCTTGGCGAGGATCGGGCTGACGTAGAGGTCGTGGAGTTCGCTGTAGAATTCCTTGCCGGCGGCTTTGACCGCGGCCTTCACGCGGTCGAGGAAGCCGTTCTTCTGGAGCCACATGCAGAACTGCGCCTGCGGCAGCGCCTCGGGCAGGTTCTTGGAGGCGAGGACGATGCTCAGCACGGCCAGGCGGACGCTCTCGCCGCCGCCCGAAGGGAGCGTGCCCGACGCGGCGTGCAGCCCGCCGCTGCGCTTGCCCAGCGTGTCGAGTTCGCGCAGAAGGTCTTGCACCTCTTGCGGCAGTTGGGGCAGCCCGCGGGCGGTCGTGCCGTCGTCGAAGCGCGTATCCACCCACAGATGGCGGAACATCTTCAACAGGTGCGACTTGCCGCTGCCGTAGAAGCCGCTCACCCACGCCGCCGGCTGCGTCGTCGAACTGACGTTGCCGAGGTAGGACTCCAGGATGCGGATCAAGCCGTCCTCGTACTGGCCCTCGCACACGAAGTGCTCAAGCTCGTACCGGAGCGTCTCGATTTCCTTGGCGCTTGCGGCCTCGCGCACGGCGGCAACGCCGTCGTTCAGCAACTTGGATACAGCGGGATCGCGTTGGAAGAGTTGTTTGTTTTTCATCAGTCGTGTACCCCGTTATGGAGCGTGATCGGCACGGCCAGATAGTTCCAGCCGTCCCGTGCGTCCAAGAGTCGGTAGTTGTTGTCTTCGTACTCGCCGGGGAAGAATACCACCAGCCGGCCCCGGATGTCCTTGACCACTTCCTTGAGCACCAGCGAAACGCGGGTGAAGCCGAAGAGGCACGCGACGCCCTGGACGGCGACCACCGTGTCATCGTCCACGCCGTCGGCGGTGAGCGCGCCGCGGAGCCGGCCGGCCGCGTACTGCACGAAGTCGCTCCGCAGCTTCATCGCGAGAGTTTCCGGCTCCTCGAAGTAGACATCGCGATAGTCGGTCTCGGCCATCCACCGCGCGAAGGTGTCGGTCAGGTCCACCAGACGCCAGCGGTGCCCGGTCGAGGTCGTGGCCATCTCGAACAGTTCCAACCGCGCCCGGAGCTTCCGCTCGTCGGTCTTCGGATACACCACGAAGATGGCCTTCTGGTCGCCGGCAAGGTTGCGCTGCCACGGCGCGCCGATGTGGCCACGGTATCGAGCGGCAAGTTTTTCGATTCTTCCCATTCGCCTACCGCCTTTCATCCGGGGCCAGGAGCCGCGAGAAGGCTACCTCGATGACGCCGCCCGACTGGCTCATGTCCAAGAAGCCCAGCCGCCGGGCGTCAATCGCGAGGTGCATCAGTTCGCCGGCCGGCGCGTCGAGCACTTGCGCCCACAGCGACTCGAACAGCGCTTCGCCGCGCTTGCCGGCAAGATAGCCGAGCAGGAGGGCGAAGCTCGTCGTCGTGGCCGTCGGCGTGACCGTCTGCCGAACCTTCCGGCCGCGCCCCTTCAGGTGTCCCGATTGCGTCCAAGAGGAAGCTGCGTTCCGCACAACCTTATCGAGCGTGCTTTCGCTGAGCCGGCTGCCGACCGCGCGGGTGAGAGCTTCGGTCATCTGCTGCCGCGCGAGTTCCTCTCCGGGCCGCATCCGCAAGACCGGCGGCGCGCTGGCTCGCAGTAGCGGGTCGCGTGCGAGGGCGAGCAGCAACGCCAGAATCGGCTGGCCGTCGCGGTCAGCGTACCAGCAGCGCCGCATAACCCGGAACAAGGGCACCCTCGGGTCGAGCGCGTGCAACTCCGAGAGTCGCTGACTGGAGAGCTTCCGCGTCGCCGCCGTGCGCTTGCCGAGGCAGTTGTCTTCGTGGATCGCCGTGAGGTAGTCGTCGCGCGTGGCATCAGGCCGGCAGTTCTCCAGCACGGCTCGAAGCTCGTCGAGCATGATCGTCCGGCTGGTGTGCGTGCCCTTATCTCCCCACCGGAAGCCGGCGTCGCGCAGACGCACTTCGTCGGCTTTCCCGTGGGGCCCCAACTCATCTCTCAGGAGGGTCATATTCATGGAACAATAGTATATCCGCTCGCCGGCTAGTTTGCCGGCGACAATAGAAGAATTTTGTCCGTTTCTCAGAATTGTCTCAACCTATTGCGCAATAATATCTTACGACGCTTTCGCCGGGCGCACACCATGCTGAGCTGGGACTCTCGGACGCTGAAGTCAAGGATGGCCGGGTCGTAGTCTGGCGGCCTTCCTGGTCTCCACAATTTCCGACCATCGCGAGCGTTTCGCCCCGCGGCGGGGGGTATACAATGTCAGAAATCGCTACTCCCCCAGCCTAACAATGCAGAATGAGCATGTCTAGCACCGCCACAGCGCGAGTGCTATTTGTGGAAAACCTTGCGATTTGGGTTGGGATTGCTCGTTACGGATCGCCCAGAAGCGGATATGGCGAAGCAACATGCCGGGCTACGAGACGGTTGCTTACCCGGGGCTCTACGACGGCATCGATCTGCTGACCTTCGGCCGCCGCGACAGCCTGAAATACGAATTCCACGTCGCACGCCGGTTTTCAAGCGCGGATTTGGCCTACCGGGGCTGACCGTCGCTGATTTCCCGGCGACCCGATCCTCAGCGTGTGGACACTCCGTTGGGGTATACGGTCTGCCTAGAATACCACGACTTTTGTTTTTAGGCAACTTGACTTTAGAGGGGATTCTGCTACTCTGACATGCTCTGCGGTCAGCCGTTCGTTCCCATATCAGCGTGTAGAAGCTTGAGCAAACTCCCAGGAGGTCGCCATGAAGCCCCCGTTTGGGCCGCTGCAATTGTTCGCGGTCCTTTTGTTAGAGAGGACCAACTGATCGTGGGAAACGTTCCGTGATTTGAGCACGCTCGCTGAACCATTTCTGAGGCAACCGAAAAGATCAACTCCAACCACCGCCAGGGGAGCAAGATCATGCGTCGAGGTTCTCTGAAAGCGACCGGGCAATTCCTCCGCCGTTCCCTTACCTCTTCAAGCAGCAACTCCCGGTCCGGCATTCAATACCGCCGACTGTTCTGTGAAGCGTTGGAGGACCGACGGTTGCTCTCGGTTGCACCACTAAGCGTTGCCCTCGTGAGCGATGCGGTTGCCCAAGCACAGCAGGTCTGCGCTGCCGCCGCGAAGGACACGATTGCGATCGGCTATGACGCCGACACGATGACTACGGCCGGGTTGGTCGATCTTCTTGCTTCGGTGTCTGCGGCACACAACGGCGCTCTGATCGAGCACTTGGGCATCGTGGCGCACGGTGACGCTGGAAGACTATATCTTGGCAACAGTGAGGAGTTGAGCCTGGCTACGCTGCCAAGCCAAGCAACAGAGTTGGAACAATTGTGAACCGTGCTGACCGATGACGCGCGCCTGGACTTGTATTCGTGCTCTATAGCCGCGGGAGCAGTCGGCAAGACCTTTGTTGACGAGCTTGCCGCGGTAACGGGCGCGGATGTGTTCGCCAGCGACGATTCGGTCGGTACCGTACCCGGGTCGGATTTTATTTGGGAGTACCACACGGGCCAAGCGGCCGCGAGCAACGAGCTGTTTTCGGCCCAACAAATTGAGACCATTCCAGGTCTCTGCCTGTACTCGCCTCCAAACCTGGCCAATGCGGCCTACACAAGCGGTCCCTTTGTTGCCGCTGGGAACCTCGTTGGGCAATGCACTTGGTATTGCTATGGTCGTATTCAAGAAGTAGGCTTGAAGACTTCATCTCAACTCGCAAGTTTGCCGAATCGAAATGGTGGCACGGGTATTTTCTTGAATAATGCTTCCACTTGGGTTGCCGATGCTGTTGCGGCTGGGTTTTCGACTGGCAGCACACCGCAAGTTGGTGCGCTGGCCTTGTGGAGCACCCACGTTGCTTTCGTGGAGAGTGTTTCAGACAGCACAATAACGGTGACTGAAAGTAACAACACACCAAAGCCCGGCGCGAATGTTGTGGTCGGAGGTACTTTTGCACGTCTTCGTTCAACAATGGACGCATCTTCGACGGGCAACATTCTTTGGACAATGCCTCAATTCACAGTGATGAATGTTGTGAGCGGACCATCTGCGGTCGTAAATGGCTACCGGTGGTTTCAATTATCTGGGAATGGCTACACGGGTTATGTCGCTTGGTTGGACTTAGTTCCTTCACAACCTGCAACCGACACGAGCCAATGGAACATTACTCAATTCAAGAATTCAGCCGCATCTCCGTGGTGGAGCAGTAGTCCGACCTACATCTATCTCGCCGCGGTGGTGACACCTTCGAAGCCGGTCCATGTCTCGCCGTCGGGTGCAGTGGACGGGCCGTCGGTGACGTTCCGGTGGAACCAGTCGAGCAACGCGACGGGCTACGAGTTGTACGTGCGCGACCTGACGACGCAGGCGCTCAGCACGTACACGATCAGCGGAGGCGCGACGACGCAGACGACGCTGACGCTGGTTCAGGGCCGGAGCTACCGCTGGAACATGCAGGCGTTCAACGGCAGCACGCCCAGCGGGGTCACGACGGCGTGGGAGTTTGCCGTGAACGCGCCGGTGGTGAACGGGGCGACATACGTCAGCAAGACGGTTGCGGACAACACGCAGAAAGCGGCCGGTACGGTATTCACTCAGACGTGGACCATGAGGAACAGCGGGACGACGACCTGGACGGCTGGGGCGAATGGGCACACGCTCAATCGGATCGGGTCGGCGGTCCTGGGAGAAAGCACTTATTATTCGCAGTTGTCGAGCGCGGTGAGCCCGAACAGCAACGGGACGTTCAGCATACAGTTTACCGCCCCCAGCACTCCCGGCACGTACACCGAGAGTTGGCGGATGAGTTCTCCCGGCTACGTATCCTTTGGCGACACGGTGACCATTACCATCGTGGTGCCCACGGCGGCCCCGACGGTGAAGGTCACCTCGCCAAACGGAGGCGAGAACTGGCCACTCGGTGTTGCGCACACGATAACTTGGTCCGTCACAGGCGATACCTCGCAAATCAACAGTTTTCTGATTTCCTATTCGCTGGACGGCGGGGCAACTTACTTGAATAACGTGGGGACCGCTTCCAGCACCAACCAGTCGATCTCATGGATGCCCCCGCTCGTGATTTCCCCGACGGCAGTGGGGCGGATTCGCGTGCAGGCACGCGACGCGAGCAACTCCGTACTCTCGCAGGATGTCAGCGACGGCACCTTCACCTTCACCTCGCAGCAATCCGCAGTTACTGCGAAAATTGACATTGGGTTACTCGATCTCATCGACCAGTACGCAACGACCTACTACAATTCCGCCTGGAATTTGAACGTGGAGCAATTTAAGGCTTGGATTGCGACAATTGCGAGGGCCGAAGGAGGGTTAGGTGGCTACGGCGCACATAGTCAATATGGCGGTGGCGTTAATGGAGATGCTTTCACTCACACTGAGAACCCCTTATTCAGGTTCTCAACAGGTATCGGCCCATTTCAGCTTGATCGTGGGGGAGAAGACGCTTGGGGATATTGGTCTACCATCGACAAGCTTGATCCTGTGAAAGCTGTCCAGACCACAATGAAGCAACACCAAGTCCAGTTTACTGCGGGGAGCACACTGGCTAACTTCTCGGCTTCCTCTCGCTGGGTTGGTGTCTGGCCGGACAAGGTCGCCGATCAATGGGCTGCCGTCACGGGAACGAATTGGGACCTGTTCAAGGCTGGCAAGGCACAACTCGATTGGAACGGCGTCAAGACCCAGCTTGGATCCAATGCGAGCGATCCCATGTTCCGATACGAGAGTAACGTACAAGCCCTTGGTAAGAAGACTTGGAGCATCGATTCAAACGACAATCTCGTCACGGATACCGGTAAGAACATCTTGTTCAATGGCAGCTACGACACCTGGTTAGTGACGGCTCGGAGATGGGAGGGGACTGTGGTGAGCCGTTACTACTACACGCGCGACGTGAGCACGGGTATCGAGGTATGGGTACTGGACAATGCGGGAGCGTCACAAAACCTATTCTCCTACGTGTTTACACGAGAATACGCGGCGCCGTCCGGTGGGCAGTGGCCTGAGCACCGAGCCAGTCCCGGCGACGTACTAGCCTCACCGGCGCTTTACATTGGTAGCGACACGACGCCGCCGACCCCCAACCCGAGCATGTTCTCGACAGTGCCGTACGCGACGGGTACGGCGTCGATTCGAATGGTGGCGACGACGGCGAGCGACCCCAGCGGCGTGCAGTACTACTTTGACTGCCTGACGTTCGGCGGCCACGACAGCGGCTGGCAGGATAGTCCGATCTACGAAGACACGGGATTATCGGCGGGCACCACGTACGCATATCGGGTGATGGCGCGGGACAAGTCGCCGAATCAGAATGCCGGTGACTATTCGGGCGACCTGTCGGCGACGACGCAGCAGTTGGCGGACACGACGCCGCCGACAGTAAGCATCAGCAGTCCGAACAACGGGCAGACGTTCACGACGTCCTCGATCACGGTTAGCGGCATGGCCACAGACGAAGGTGGATCAGGTCTGTTCAGTGTGATCGTTCTTAATGCGGCAAACAACAGTAACGGGTATCAGCTCTTGTCCGGGAACTCGGCCTCGTTCTCGGTAAGTGGGATTACGCTAGTCCAAGGGTCAAACCTGATCGGTGTCCAGACGTTCGACAACGCAGGCTATTCCAGCACTCTGGCGACAGTGACGGCGACGTACAACCCGCCGGACATAACGGCCCCGGCCGTGGCGATCACCTACCCGCTCAACAACGCCACGGTGACCAGCGCGAGCCTGACGGTCACCGGCACGGCGAGCGACAGCGGGCGCGGCAACAACGGGGTATCGTCGGTGACGGTCAACGGCGTGAGCGCCAGCGGCGGCACGGCCAGCGGAACCAACACGGCCAACTGGAGCGCCGGGATCACGCTGAG
>DATKZH010000593.1:0-7866 GCA_035528065.1 Thermoguttaceae bacterium
CGAGGCCCGGACTACCCGCTCGATCTCCTCGGCCGACATGCCCCGGTCGGCCAGGGAGTGGATCAGGTCGGCGGCCAAAAGACGCTCGCGATACCGGCGGACGGCTCCGCAGATGATGGCCGTCACGGAAATGATGATCCCGGCCGAGATCCCCAGCACGACGGCGCTGAGGCCGATGATCTCGTCCGGGTCGAACTTGGAGAGGAGCTCCAGCAGCATTTCAATCCCTCCCGTTGGCTTGAAGAGCGCGACGATTGTCGCCACACACGCGATCAGTCGGCGCGCTGAGACATCGCGGGCTCAGACAGAGGGAGTTCGGCACCGCTATCCGAATATTGTGAGGGAAGCACGGCAAAGCGCAAGAATCTTCACCCACTGGCCCCCAGAAGGGGGGCTCGTAAGGCCGATTTCCGCCCATGGGGTGGTCTGCGGCACGGCGAATCGCCTGACCGTCGCGTATTCCGGGGAGGACTTCTCACGGCCATTCATCGCCCTGGCTCGTGGGGAGCATATCCTGCGTGTCTCCTCACCCGCCCCGCTGCCCTTGCAGCGCGGCCAGTTGGGCCTGATAGGCTTGGGCGAGATCGTCCAGGCCGGCGTCCCGGAAGCGCTGGATTCCCCGCTGGTACATTTCCATGCAGTAGTCGCTGGCGCGGCTGCCGCGCTTGGGGCTGATCGCGGGGAGGAACTGCTGGTAGAACGGGGCGAGGTGCTTCTTGGCTTCGCGTTGCCCTTTGCAGAGCTCCTCCAGCCGGTCGAGCATTTTGGGCACGAAGTTGCCCTCTTCGGGGAAGAGCAAGATGCCCGCCGCCAGCCCTCGGATCGCGTCGTCCTGGCGCTCGTCGGCGACCAGGTACTCGGCGTACTTGAGCCGCGCCTCGCAGGAGAGATCGGGGCGCCCGGCCTGCTCGTACAACGCGGCCAATCGGCCGAACAGGGCGGCCCGCTGCTTGGGAAGGTCCTGAAAGGAGACCAAGTCGTCGAACACCACCCAGGTGAAGTCGGGCAGCCTGGCGAACGTGGTGAACAGGCCCTCGAGCACGCGCATCATCGGCTTGCTGTTCGTCTTGGTGATCTGTCCTTCACGCGACATCTTGGCCAGGGCGATCCAGGCCTCTTCGTTGCCGGGCGAGAGGTCGATCACCCGGCTGAGGAAATCGAGCTGCTTGGTGGTGTCCATCTCCAAGCGCTCGCGGAGCATGGGATACGCCCGCATCACCAGGTCGGCGTGGTGTTTGGCGAGGGGGTCCATGCCCACGGCGTGGAGGCGGCGTTCCACGTCGCGGTCAGTGGTGGGCTCGCCGGTCTGCGGGTCGTGGAGGTTCCCTTTGTAGTAGTGATCGTAGCGGAAGCGGCCGTGGGATTCCAGCGTGAAGGTCAAGCCGGTTGGGGTGATTCGTCCCAGCTCCACCCACATCACCCAGGGGTGCTCCTGGCCGAACCTCGACTCGCCGCTGACGCTGAACGCCGGCACGCCGATCGATTTCCCCACCCGGCCGGCGAAATCGGCCCGGCAGCTACATACGCCTCCGAAGCGGAGGATGTTGGGGAGCGTGTGCACCTTGCCTTCGAGCTTGGGGGGCGAGCCTTGGAGCATCCCGTCGTCGTAGGGGACCTCGTCGTAGCACTTGCCGAACATCGACCGCTTGGGCAGGTACATCATCAGGGCCCATTGCCGCTCGTTCAGCGGCGTGCGGTGGTTGACCATGTGGACCAGGAACTCCCAGGGGAGCAACTGGGCCCGGCCTTGCATCACGTCTTCCGTGTCGAGGAAGTACTGGAAGTTCTCGATGGGGCCGACTTCCCCCTGAGGCGGAAGGCTGCTGTGCTGGCCGCGAGGGCTGCCGTGAATTGCTCCCTTGGGGATGTCCCACACGACCGCCACGGCGATCGCCAGGTTGGCGTACGACTCGAACTTCTCGGGGAACCGGTCCTTCAGCTCCTTGAACAGGGTCAACACTTGGGGGACGTCGTCGTGCTCCGGATCGATGGCCAGGTAGAATTCCTCCTTGACGTCGACGTGCTCGTCAAGCCAGCGACGGATCTCCTCCTCCGGGCCCCCGAACGCCTCTTCGATCTGGTCACGGTGCTCGCGCTCGAATCGATCGGCGAAGACCTTGCGGAGCGTGGGATACTCCGTTTTCGAGAGCAGCTTGTTCTTCTCGTGCAGCTCCAGGACGATCGCGTCGCCCGCGTCCCGGTCGGCTTCCTCGTCGGCCTTGGCGACCTCGTCCGGCGTTTTCTCGGCCGGCGTCATAACCTCGATCGTCTTGGCGACGGCGGGCCGGCCCAGCCGCCCGTCGAGCAAGTTCAGCAGGTTCGCGTCGCGCCCCGCGTAGAAGGCAATCAGGCGCCCCCGTTGAAACAAGTAGGCCGGCGACGGCTCGGCGCCGGATTTCGCGAAGGGTTCCAGGTCGTCGCGCGATACGCCCTGGGCATCGCTGGCGGCCGCCCGCGCCGTGGCGTACCCGAAAACGCCGACCCGCTTGCCGTCGATCGAGAGCAGCCGGAGCTTGCCCGAGAGGGGCGGATGGGACAGCGCCTCGCTGGAGACGGCCACCTCCACCCCCTCGCCGCGCAGCTCGTCCACGAGCCGGTCGATCGCCTGATCGGGGTCTTCGGGGACCATGTCGGCGGGCGTTTCGATGCGGACGCGGAACGTGCGTTCTGCGGTAAGGCTCTCGGCCGTGTCCTCGGCGGCGAGGACCGTGATCTCATACGCCTGGCCCGGCTCGACCTCCTGGGGCGTCCACTCGAATTGACCGCTTGCCGGGTTGACCCGGGCCCCGGGCGGGGCGTTGGGGCCGAGGCGAAACCGGATCGAATACGACGGGACGTCGGGATCCTCCGCCCGAACGCGAAACGCCAGCGTGCCGCCCGGCTCGACCGTTTGCTCCTCGATCGGCTCCAGCACCGGCGGCTGTTGCACCTCGCCAACGTCCACCGTGAACCGCTGCGCGGCGGGGGTCGTTCTCGTGCCGGGCGCCGCGGCGCGGACGGTCATCTCGTAGCGGTCGGGCCCCTGCTCTTCGCTCGGGCACCAGGTAAACGCCCCGGTGCCGGGATCGATCCGGGCCCCTTCCGGCGCGCCGTCGAGCGTATACTGCAACCGCCCCGCCGCCTTGCCCGCGTTCTCGACCTCCACGGCGAACTCCAACGTGTCGAGCTCGTCGACGGTGAGGTCGTCGATCGGCTCGAGCACGAGCGGCTCCTTGCCGCCCAACCAAAGCGCAAGACCTAAGCCGATGACCACCAGCGCCAGCACGACGGCCACGGCGATCAAGAGCGGCGTCTGACGGCCGTGGCTGCGAGTTGACTGGAGGAGCGAGTCCTCGTGGCTTCGGGTCAACCGGCCGAAGTCGAACGACTCGTCGCCTTCGGGCCCCGGGGGCGGCTGCGGAGGTTGCGTCTGCTGCGGAGGTTGCGGCGGCGGAGAAGGTGCCGGTGGTGGCGATGTCTGCGGTGGCTGAGAAGGAGGCCCAGCAGCGCCGGCCAGATTCGGTGGGACTGCCCGGGGGGGCTTCTGTGGTCTGTTGGGGGGATCCGCCATCGTTTGCTCCCTGCGCATCGCGCAGACGGGTTCGTCGGCCTCGACCCTTTCCTCCCCATTATTCTTTCCATACTCCCCGCGGAACGCAACTCCGATCGCGCTGGACGCGCACCGGCCCCGCGCCCGCGCGGGGGCGTGGGGGAAGACGCGAATCACCTTTGGGCGGGTGGCTACTTCTTGCCCATTCCTCGCTGCGCTTGAAAGAACCGAGTGAGGATCTCGCCGCAAGGCCCGGCCAGCACGCCCGAGACGACCGTGGCGCGGTGGTTGAGCCGCTCGTCCTCCAAGAGTCGATAGAGCGTGTGGACCGCGCCCGCCTTGGGATCGGTCGCCCCGTAGACGACCGTGGGGATTCGGGCCTGGAGGATCGCGCCGGCGCACATCGGGCACGGCTCCAGGGTGACGTAGAGCGTCGAGCCGTCCAGACGCCACGAGCGAAGCGCCTCGGCCGCCTGGGTGATGGCGATCATCTCGGCGTGGGCCGTGGGATCGCAAAGCTGCTCCCGCTGGTTGTGGGCCGAGGCAATCACCCGATCCTCGTGCACGATCACCGCCCCGACCGGCACCTCGTCTTCGCCAAGCGCCTGCTCGGCTTCCTGGAGCGCGAGTTTCATGAAGTGCTGGTGCACGAGTCGGCGTCTCCAATCGATGCGGGCAGTCGGCACAACCGCGAGTGGCTTCTCCCAATTCCACCCTCGTTCCCAGGCTCTGCCTGGGAACGCACTAACGCGAGGCTCCGCCTCGCCGCGCCAGGCTCCGATCCGTGCGGGCCGGCGCCACAACCCCGGCGGGCATCTCCCAGCTTAGCAGGTCGTGTTTGCCGAGAGAAAGCCCCGGCGGCACACGAAGAGGGGGCAAGGCTTGGCGAGAGCGAGGGTCCGGCGAGAAAACGCGAGAAATCGTGCAGCGCAGCGGGCCCTCAGTTGTATAACCTGGAGGAAGACGACCGAAGAGTGCGGGAAGGGAGCGGAATGGCGGACGAGAGCGAAGTGATCCGTCGGGTGGTGGCGGGCGAGGTCGACCGGTTCCGGTGGCTGGTCGAGCGTTACGAGCGGCCCGTCTTCTGCCTGATCCGCAACCTCGTGCCCGACGCCCACACGTGCGAGGACGTCGCCCAGGACGTTTTTCTCACGGCCTTCCACCAGTTGCCCGGCTTCGACCCGGCCCGGGGCCGCTTCTCCACCTGGCTGATGACCATTGCACGGAACAAGTGCCTCAACGCGATGAAGAAGAAACGGCCTGCACCGGGCGGCGGCCTGTCGGAGCAGACGACCTCTCGCACGCCTTGCGACGAGGCGGCCGAGAGGGAGCTGTTCGAGCGGCTTGACGAAGCCCTCCAGACGCTTCCGATCGGGCAGAGGGCCGTGTTCGTGTTGGCCGAGCTCGCCGGACTCCCGTACGAAGAGATCGCCGAAATCGAAGGCGTGGAGGTGGGGACCGTCCGGTCGAGAGTGAGTCGGGCGAAGGAGCGACTGAGGTCGTTGTTACGCCAGTTTGCGAGGGATCACCAATGAGCGGCGCGGATCCGTATGAGGCGTGGAGGAAGCAGCGGAGCGACGTGGAAGTGGCTCCGGGGTTTGCCGACCGGGTGATGCGGGCGGTGGGTGCCTGCGAGCGGCCGCCGGCCGACGCCGAGGCGAGTCCGCCGCGCGGGTTTCGCTTCGCTTCCCACTACGCGGCCGCCGCCGCGCTGCTGCTCGTAAGCGTCGTCGCCGCCGTGCTGCGAATCGAGTCGGTCGTGGCACTCATTCTCGTCTTCTCAAGTGAGGGATTCTGACATGCAAGCCGAAGCTGCCATACGCGCCGGCAGTACGCCTGGGAGCGATAATCGTAGAAGCCCTTGGATTGCCGTGCTCCTGTCGTTCCTGTGCGGGGGGCTGGGGCAGGTCTACTGCGGCCGGATCGCCAGGGGGCTGGTGCTGATGCTGCTTTCCGGCGGCCTCGGCCCGGTCGTTGCCGCCCTGGTACTGATGGGTCCGGCCGACTGGTCGACCTCGGCCGTCCTGGCCGCGTTCGTGCTCCCCGGTCTCGTATGGTTCTACGCCGTCGTCGACGCGCTCGTCCTGGCAATCAGGACCGGCCGCAACTACCAGCTCAAGGACTACAACCGGTGGTTCGTCTACCTGATCCTCGTCCTGATGCTTCTCCCCAGCTCGGTCGCGTACGCGCTGCTAACCCGGGAGGGGTTCTTCGAGGCGTTTCAGATCGTCTCGGCCAGCATGGAGCCGACGATCGCGAAGAACAGCCGTGTGCTCGCCGACAAGCGGGCGTATCGCTCGGAGCCGGTCGAGCGGGGCGACGTCGTCGTGTTCATCAACCCGAACGATCGGCGCGAGCGGTGGATCAAGCGGATCGTCGCACTGCCGGGCGATACGATCGAAATCCGAGGCAACCAGGTTCTCGTCAACGGGAAACGGCTCGTGCGAACCGAAGCCGGCGACGCTCGATCCGAGCACGGCCCCGTGGATGGCGACGTGTATTGGGAAAACAACGGCCCCGTGCGGTACAAGATCCTGCTGGGCCCCCCTGATCCGAACGACCCCAGCGTGCCGGAAGACCTGTCCGAGACACCGATCCCCCCGGGCCACTGCTTCGTCCTGGGCGACAACCGCAACACCTCCTGCGACAGCCGCCAGGTCGGGCCGATTCCGCTGGTCGACCTGGCGGGCCGCGTCGATTGCATCTACTTCCCGGCGTGGCGGAAGATCGAGTGACGAAACAGAGTTTAGACAGTTACCAATCAAGTTCCGCGCAAAATGGCAAGAAAACCAGGCGAAAACGGCTCGCGCTGCGCAGAAATCCCCCTTTCCCCCAGTGGGAAAAAGGGGGCGAACTTCTCGGGTTCAGCCGGAGGAGGGCCATTGGCCCGCGGCTTTTGGGCTGCAAATGTCGTTGATCAAAATTCCGGCTTTTGTAGTGTTCCCCATGGACCGGGTGTTGTGATAGACCGAGTATGCGACATCGCGCACGCGTTGGCAAGTGATCCTGTATGGTTTCGGCTTGTCCGGGTTAGGAAGTATGTCCCTGGAAACGGGTACGTAAACTTCGGTCACGAACAACTCCCAAGCGTACTTCTCTTGGAGCCCCCGGCTCTTTCATGGTATCTGGAATTCCAACTTTCACTTGACGGCGCCGATGGCCGCCCTCTCGTGCATGCCCCCTTGAGGCACCACTCCTCCATGGTAGACTCAGAGCCGTGGCAGGAATCCTTTTTCCTATCACTGCGTACCTTTCTTGGAGACCCCGGCTCTTTCATTCCATCTGGAACTTGAAGGCGGAAATCAGTAATTCGTGTCATTGTCCTCCCGGAGTCGCTGGGCGACTTGTTCGAGATGAGCATCCGTAATCTGCGGTAAGCTTTCTGCTACAGCCGATCGCCAATCCCCCATCCTCGCGGCTGCCTCGGGGTCGATCTTCTCTAACGCGATTGCCGCGCCGGCCTTAACCGTCCAAGCATTCGTAGTGCGGTAGACCTCGAGAAGCAGCGGTACCGCAGCCTTTGCCTTTTCACCCATCTTCGCAAGGGCACGGATTGCAGCATTAGCGTTGTTTGAATGGCCAGCGCACTCCCCGATTCCGGATCTGACGTACCAAAGGATCTCGGGAATAGCGGCTTTGGCGGCGGGCCCGTAATTGGCTAGCGCCTCAAGGAATTCGTATTCGGTGCCAAAACACGTCGTTCCTAGACCCTTTATGAGCAATGGTATTGCTGCTCTCGGTCTAAGTCCGTACTTGCCGTAAAACCGCAAATCTCTCGCACCCCATAGGCGCATGCCCTCGTCTCCGGATTTCAAGTGTTGCACGGCTCTATACACCCGGACCAGTGGGACGCCTGCTCCGATGACAAGCAGTACGAGCAAGCACACGGCGATTGTAATAGCTGGCCACATGACTCATCCCCCTAATCTAGTGCAGTGCGTAACGCAGACCGAACCTTAGACAGTTACCAGTCAACTCTTGCGCAAAATGGCAAGAAAATGGCGGAGAATTGGCTCTCCAAGCGCAAAAAACCCCCTTTCCCCCGAAACGGAAAAGGGGGCGAACTTTTTGATCTGAGGCCGGAGGAGGGCCATTGGCCCGCAGCTTTTGGGCTGCAAATGTGCTTGATCAAAATTCCGGCGTTTGTAGTGTTCCCCGTGGACGGGGTGTTGTGATACATGGAGTATGCGACATCGCGGTAAGCGCCCGAGATAGGCATGGGGCGCGGACGGGGGGGCGGCGACGGGGGTCGTGGGCGAGGAGGAAGGGCCCGGGAGCAGGGCGGCTAGTGAGCCCCTGCCGCTTGGGTTGCACGCGCCTGCTGGCGGGCTTTGAGA
>DATKZH010000594.1:0-5420 GCA_035528065.1 Thermoguttaceae bacterium
TGGCACCTGGTGGCCAAATGCGGAGAAGCAGCGTTGGCTGAGATCACGAAGGTGTCACCTACCGCTGTTGCTGCAGGCAGCTCGTCGCCGGCGGCAAGGGTGACCGTTTTGTCTATGCCCGTGTAATCATCGATTGTCCGATACACGCCCGCGTTAACGCCGGTAATGAACAAAATCTGGCGGCCATTGTAAGCATCGTCCGCGGCCGACATGTTCGTGTTTCCCTTGAATGCTAATGTGGACGTGGAAGTCACCACGTCGGAGTCCATGAAGTCGTTGTAAGACGGAGAATGCCGGTTGTAGTAATACAACTCAACCTGCCCGCGCTGAATCTTGCCGATGCCGGGAGAGTCGACGTCCAGGGGAGAATCCGCCGTGGGATGCGACGCTTCCATGACGTCTGCCCAAGTGACGCGAAGGTCACTCGCTGAGCCGCCCTGAAGCGCCACATACATCACAACGACGCGATCTCCGTCGGCCATAATACTGGCATCGACGCCGTCCTGTTTGACGCAGACGTTGTTCGCCGGTGACCCAGAGACCGTAAAGGTGTAATGTCCACCCCTCCAGAACTGCTCTCCGTTTACCGATATTCCGGCAACCAGATAGTCGGTTTTCTCGTTCGTGATGTCGACGGTCGCATCTTCGAATACAGCGGTCCACGCGTTGACGAATGTCGCTCGCTCGACACGGAGGTCCTTGTACTTGCCCATGAAGATTCTATACGCCCCCTCTTCCGCGGCGGTCGTATAGTTTTCCGTGGACACACCGTCCACGTTATACGAGAAATCGAATGACTCGACCCGCTGGTTGGGGACATACAGAGACCGCTGGAAAAGAGCTTCCTCTCGAATGGGAACCGCGACGTCTACACGACTGTTCTTGGAGTCGCGGAACGACTTCATCGTGATGTAGTTGGCCGGGTCGTCCGCTACCCCGACTGCACCACCCTGCGCGTCGCATTGGTTGACGACCGGCGTATCAGCCGGCTGCCTGGACAGGAGCTGCGCGAGCCCGTCGATCGTTCCCCAGGAATTGCAATCGAACGTCATCGACGACCCGAGGTCCTTGTCGTAGTCGATCGGGTTGACGAATCCGAGCTGCTTGACTTCTTCCCGGTCGAATCCCCCGGAGATTCCGAGGTTTTGGACGCGCAGCATCGCAGACTTCCCCAGGAAAAGAATCGCGTCTTCAGCCCGAACCTGGTATGGTTTGGCGATAGTTGCCATAGTGCACCTGCCTCCTTTTCACCTCGGGCGCCCGGGAATTCGTTGGCGATGCCGTAGGATGGCCCAACTGGAATTCCGAAGAATGCCCTTTCATGTTAGTTGGTTATCACTGATTCCGACCGATAATACTTGACTCCGAAGGACACGTATCCACCATATCGAAGTGCTGCGTTTTCGTTTTCAGAGTCTTCCAGGGGAGTCGATCTAATGCTGAAAATGTCTACTCGGCCGAGATTCGTTGGCGCAGGTGCCGTCTGTGGATACCGCGACCAGTCTTTCAGGTGCATCACGACATCCGCGAGGATCCTCTGCATGTAGCCGGCCAACGAGATCTGCTGCCCTATAGTGAGTGCATAGTATTCAATTAAAAAGAACATCACATCTTCGCTTACCCCACCGCCAAGCTGCACACCAGAAAACGGTGCATTGTCCTGCACTTTGAGTGCCATTGCCGGGATAACGACGTAAGCGTCCAGGTCGGCTATGCCAGCCGCCTCGGACGGAAGGATGATGCGCTTGTCGTCTGGCCACCCTTTGTTGTAATCCACGACCGTTATATCTGCCCACCCGTCGGCAGCTAGGCGGACCTTTACGAAATCGTAGACGGTCAGAACGACTTTCCTGGTAGTTTCGATTACGGCTGGCATCAGGGTTCCTCGTCTCCGACCTGAGATTCTTTAAGCAACAGCCGCCAGAACTGCACCCCGAGCATTCCGTAGGGTTGAACTCCGGCGAGGCGGTATTTCCTGTCTGTGATTCCGGAAAGTTCCGCATAATGCACGTTGTAGAATCTGCTGTTCACTATCCCAGCCGCCTCGGCAACCATGATGACGTCGCCAGGGTTCAACTCTCCAATACCGAGATTCTGCAAAACATCCTTGTCCCTGATCGACGTTCCACCGGACAACCCGGTGAAGTAGTATCCAGACACTGTAAAGGATTCCTGCGTGGAATACTCCATTCCGCCCGAAACAATCAGCCCATCCTCTGCGTAGGGATCCCGCCCGTCCAAACTCTCACCAAGGAACCGATCTACGCCAGCGCCCGTGGTCTCCAGTTCGCGGTGGTAATAGACTGTGGCCGTTTGTGCAGCACCGGCGATCCTGGCCCGCACGGCGCTCCTCCACTTGGCCGCCATCTTGGATGGAATGTTCTGCAGGCGCATTGGGCATCCTAAGCGTTATCGATCTCCGACGTAATGATCGGCGTCGAGCTTCCAGCGGCGGTGGACAGCCCCAGCGTAAGAGAATTCACCGCCCCGACGGCCCTTTCGTATGCACGCATCACAACACTCTTGACGAGCACGCCCTGGCCTCGCGTGTCGATCGTTCCCAGCCCCTCGCGATACATAGCCCCGATGGAACCGTCCGTAAGGTTGAGGCTCCCCCAGGAGTCGATCAGCAGAAAAACAGTCCACAGAACGATGGCACGGGACCGGTCTCGTGAAGGTTCGGGTGCGATGGAGATCGAAACGGCGGTCACCGTGGCTACCAGGCTCGTCTCCCACTCCAGGTTCACGTCGTCTACGGCGTCGGCGCACATATAGAAGATGGATGCGTCGGTGAACTGCGGGGCATCGAACCCCGCAACTCCCAGTTGCACCATCGGAGTTTCCAAGGCCCTTCGCACCTGAGCCAGGTATTCTGCAGAGGTGTACGCCGCCATTTGTCTCCCTTACACGGGGCTTTGATGAAGCCCCGTTGTGTATATGTATTTCCGCACTTTCGGATCGAAGACGTAACTGAGGACCTGTTGGCGATTCTCCCCCGTGCCGGGCGGCAAGGTTGAAACGTGGACCCAGCCGGAATTGAGACCTTTCTCGGAGTTGTAGCACTCCAGGATAAGCTGGTCGAAATCCAGGTTCCCCTCCACCCACCTCGCCAAGCGCACCGTTGGGAGCCCTGGCACCTCAACGTCGGCAGCCTGCCCCCTGGCGTGTTGGCTCCCGCTTACCCAGGAGTCCGGCTTGTTCTTGATCACTCTCTCCAGCGCCTGGGACCGGTACACGCTCCCGGGGGTAAAAGAACCGAACTCGTTTCGGATTGGCTGCAGGACATGGCGGCACGTGTATACCGAGAAACGCATCTCTGCCGCATCGGAAAAGCTGTTGTCGATTCCAGCGCGATCGGCCGTCTCGGACTTGGTGAGCTCGTAGAACCGAAAGTTCTCCGATACCTGGTCGCGAGGAGCAGCGTCGAGAGGAAATATGTGCCAGGGGATACCGGTCAAGTCGGCCATTTCTGCAACCTTTTTGTTTTTTTATGGGGCGGGCGAGTCACCAACTCTCCCGCCCCGCCGTCGGCCAGGAGCGCACGCACAGCACGACGGGATTATTCGTCCACCAAAAAATGCGAGCAGATCTCACGTATCATCGCCGATCGGTCTCGTTGGGCTTCCCTTGAAAGGACGATGTTCTTCTCTTCGGCCAGCCGCGTCATGGTCCCCATCGTGACGTCCGGGTCTGCCATATCCATTGGCATCCCGTCTTCCATCGCTCTCAGCAACATACTCCGGGACGAGATGGCGTCGATCTTGGGGTACATCTCCAGTTCTCCGGCCTTCTTTCTGGTCTCGGCCCGAAACATGAGCCTGTCCAACGCTACCGGGCTTCCGATTACCTTGAGCCGCTTGTTGAATCCCGTGTCCTTGATATCCAGCACCGCATCCAATTCCGAGTCCAGGATGGCGTTGGGATTTTTGTCCGCCCCTCCCGCCTGGTCGGATGGAGCCAGAACCATCGTTTCCGGAACCACGGAATCGTCCCTGACCAGCCACCCGTTTGACACTCCCATGTCGTGGTCGCGCAAGTGCCGCCATTCTATCTCCGTGACAATCGCCCAGTTTCGCGCGCCCTCTTCCCTTGCTGCCTTCGCCCCCGCCAGTCTCTCTGTAGGACGTTCTGCCGTGGCGTTAATCGTTCTGAGCCAAGCTCCACCGTCCCTGAGATTCCTCACTCCCACCACGCGCTCTTCGCGCGCCGCATATACGCTCCTGCCATTTTCCATCGGTGACTCCTTTTGTGAGAGCGAGGGGCCGCGAACGGCCCCTCGCTTTAATCACGAAAACTTCTTATGCACCGGTCCTGAGCAGGCGCCGGGCATACTGCGGAAGGAAAACCGCGGCCCCGTCCTCCAGATCGACGTAGAACATCATGTTGTTGGTGTCCTTGTCGATGTCGGACGACTTCTGCACTCCCCCGACTTCCACGAACCGACAGATGGACAGATCCTTGGGCATGATGAAAATGTCCGTTGTCGGGATGACGGCGGCGCTTGCATGCTGCTCGTCCGTCCAGCTCTTGATCGAGACCAGCGGCACACCCGCGTACTGACCCATGAAACCGGTACGGTGAATCTCGTCCTTGACGCTCTCGGGGTATCCCGTAGCGTTGTCGTAGCCCGAGTAACCAACGATCGGACTCAGCCGGATACGCCGCCCGATGATCGCGCCAACCTCGGTCTGGTCGGCGACCTCTTCGAGCACCGTGTCAAGCTCCGTCTGGGCGATATCCCCCGTGAACGTGTCGCAGTAGGCCCCGCCCTGAGCCAGGGCAGTCTGCCAGGTCGTCCACGCCAGGTCGGCTTTGTACCGCATCACAGCTTCGTCCATCATGACCGCGATGTCAGACGCCGTAATCATGCCGGACTTCAGTTCCTCGACCGCAATCTCGATCACCACGGCGCTCGGCTCTGTGGAGATCGTGTAAGCGGCGCTTTGGATCGTGCTGCGCCTCTTGTACCCGCCGTAAGCACGGGCGAACACCTGGGCGCCGTAGAACCTTTTCACGCGCACGATCTTGCCGTACTGCCCGGGTTTCTTCTCGAACATCATGTCCACAACGTCGGGCTTGGCCCGCTTCTGCTCGAGGGTCAACAGTACTTCGAAGACCGTTTCGGCCAGGGCTTCCCGCTTGTCCGCATCCGGACCACGGTTGGCGAGGAAATTTACCCCCGCGTATACCTCACGCTGAATCTCGGCCTCCTGCGCGTGCTCTTCCGGGGTCATGATCCCGGAGGTCGTCGCCGCATTGGCCTTGACCATGTGACTTGCACTGACAGCGTTTCGCATATCGAAGCTCATATCGTGTCACCTCCTCTCAGTGCCGGTTATGTGGTCCGGTAGACGACGGCCGGCGTTTCAAATCTCTCGAAACGTGCGACCACGGTTGCAGCAGCCCCCGGATCATCCGAG
>DATKZH010000595.1:0-4500 GCA_035528065.1 Thermoguttaceae bacterium
CCGGGCCGTTGGAAGGGACCAACAACAAGATCAAGACGATGAAACGCCAAGCCTACGGATTCCGCGACCCCGAGCTCCTCAAGCTCAAAATCCTCGGCATTCATGAAACCAAGTACGCTTTAGTCGGATGAGCCTGAATTGTCCATCGACGGGGTAGCGGACCCGAAACGACTTGGGTGGCGTCCGCCAACTCTGGCGTTCTCCCAGCCGCGCATGGAGCAGGTCTTGCCGGTCCAATCGCCCGTTTTCCAGGATGGTGAAGGTCTCCCGGTCCAGCGCCTCCGGCGGAAAAGCGTAGTTGCCCGGAAAACCTTCGATCAGGGCGTCGGCGTAGTAGGGCTGTCGCGAGGCGTCGGCAAACTCGAACGCCTGCACTTGCACGCTCCGCCACGTGCGCCGGCTGAAAGGAATACCGTTCACGACTTGCGCAGCGGCGTGGATGTAGCGGTAGAAATGCTCGTCGTCCAGCCAGTTCCAGTCCCAAGCCATGCCCGTGCCAGCGCTGCCGCTCAGCAAGGGGCTCCAAAGACCGTTGTGCACCATCACTCGTTCGGGATCGTGCGGAGCGTAGCCGGTCGTGCCCATGTTGTGCCCAATGCCATACTCGGTAAGCATGTAGGGTTTGCCGAACTGCTCGATGAGCCGCTTCGTCCAGACCTCGCTGATCTGCGCGACGTCCTTGACGGCGTAGATGTTCGTCGAGACCAGTTCCATCTCGGGCAGATCGTCGATCTCGGCATAGCCGTTCAAGTTCCCAAAGTTCGTGTGGATGACGTGTTTGGCCTCATCCACCGAACGCAAATAGCGCGCCATGCGTTGGTGCCACCGCGCGGCGACCGCCGCGCTAAAACCTTCTGCCGCGCTGACTTCGTTCCACAGGTCCCACGAGAAGACGCTGGTCGAGGCGCCCCAGCGGGCGGCGGCATAGCGCAGCAGATGCTCAAAGACGCGCTGGGCCCGCTCGTCGGTGAAGTACTCACGGGGCTTCTCCAGGAAACCGCCGTTCCTCACGTTGTAGGCATTCGCGTCCCAGCCGCCGTTGTTGATGCGGAAGTTCGTCTGGTTGGTGAGCGTGAGCATGTGGTACACGCCAAGCTGTTCGCCCAACTCCAGAACCTGATCCACGCACCAACAATACTCCAGGTTCAGCTTTCCCACGCCCTTGTCCGGACGCGCCGCAGCGACGACGCGTTCCATGATGTTGAAATTCCCGTGCGTCAGGAACAAACGATTGAAGTTGCCTCCCGCACCGGCAAAGCGGTTGTAGACCTGCTCGTACTGGAAGACGGAGCCGATCGCCTTGTCCATCGCCACGGCGCAGAACGGCGTTCCGTCCTCGAATTCGAAATACAACGGATTGTGCGGCGAGATGCGCAGATAGCCGTGGCTGGCGTTCGCCGACGTACAAGCGAAAGCGGGAGCTTCTGCTGTGGTTTCTCGTCCGCCGTTCTTCGCCGTCAGCTCGCACCTGTATCGTCCCGTCTGCGACGGCGCGTACCGCACCTTCCAGCAAGGGGCTCCCACGGGGTGGTAGGACTCGCGTCCGTCCGAAACAGTGCGGCGGTATTCCTGGTAAAAGAAACCGGGAACCGTGGCTCGCAATCCGTCCGGCGCCGTGAAGACCGCATCGACACCGACGTCGTCAGGATCGAACGGGTTTTGCCATTGGCCCTCCATCCGAAAAGTGATTTCCACTGTTTCATAGCGGGCGACTTGAGTCTGGGTGACAGACACATTGGAAATCGCCAGTGTCCCCGACGAAGTCAGCGGCACGACGTCGTCAGCCGCCCAGGACGGCCTGAGCACGCACGCGAGGACCGTCACCGCAAGGCCCCAGAGTAATCCGCGTACGCAACAGACGCGAACGATTTCTCGATGCCGGTTCATTTCAATCATCGTTGATCCCTGCCGGCTCAGTGTCCAGTGTACGGTCATCATTATGCTTGCACCTTAACCCTGTTCCCGAAGTTTTCAACGAGCGTAAGCCCGTCGATTACAGCTCACCAAGGCCGAAGATCGTCGCGGTGACGTCGATGCCTGCGATCTATTTGATCCGCTGGTTCGGGGGCCGCGGCCACAAGGGCTTGTCGGTCAGTTTGCCGTTTTCGTAACAGTAATAGATGTGGGCGCCCTGCTGCTGCGGTTGAAAGACTTGCTTCCAGGCAGCGCGGCCGGACTCAACCCCGTCGGCGACCCGTTGAGACTTGAGTCGATAGGCGATGCACCCGTAAACCGACGGCCCCTTCGTCGGCCCGCTGTCGATCCGGTCGGCGCTGAAGCAGCCATACGGTTGGTCCACTCCGTAATCCGTGTAGTGGCGCGGTTTCGCGGAGCCGTCTTTCCAGGCGGTGAAAGGTCGGCCGTCGGAGCCGAGGGCCGTGTGCTGTTCGCGCATAAGCCGTCCGTTCCAAGTGGCGATGCAGTTTTCGGCCGTGATGTGGTGACTGTTGTAGAACCATGTGAAAGCCATCTTGGGCCCTACGGCGTGGCAGCCCTCCCAGCAGCCGAAGCGGCGGCGGAACGTCGTGTAGTTTCCGCCCTGAGAGCAAGAGAACGTTTTTCGGGCGATTCCCCAGCCGGCGCAGTCTTCGAACAGGCCATACTCGCCATAGTGCGCCGCGAAGATGTTGGTGTCTCCATCCGCGGCGTCCCAGCCGCGCACCCGGCGGATGATGCAGTGGTTGGACCGGCTGATCTCGACCACCGTCGCTTTGGCATGATGCGCGTTGATGCCTTCGACCACGAACCAGTCGTTCCCGCGGAGCATCACGGGGTTGGCCCGCCCCTGGCCGTCCAGCGTGACCTGGCCGTCGTTGGCGGCGCGGATGGTGATGGGCGCAGCCGAAGTCCCTCGCAGTCCCCTTGGCGGATCGATCATCGCCTCAGCCCCCGTATAGACACCGTCCAGCAGCAGAAGCGCGTCACCCGGCTGTGCCTTGTCCCCAAAGCGGCTGACGGCAAACGGCCTGTCCGCCGAGGAGCCGTTTCCCCCGCCCTGCGGCGAGGCGTAATACGTAACAGCCGACGCCTGACCGAGCAGAGACGCTGCGTAGAGAACGCACAACGGAGAGCAAAAGCAGTTGGCTTTCATATCACATCTGCCGGAAAGGAATCCCTAGCGATTGGCTGACACTATCTCGGGGACCGTCTCGTCGCCGCGTAATCGTTGCTCTCGGCATAAGACCCGACATGCTCGGTCGATCTGCGTGATTACACATTGTCCTCGCTGCCAACCATTTTCCCAGGTTTCAACAAGATAACGCCCCGATGTGAAGGCAAGTCGAACCGGCCCACCAGCGGTTGTTGGTCGGCTTGCTTAAACGTGTCATGATCCAATACTCCCGCTGTCCCAGCGCCGGGTACAGGAATCGCGCGCACATCCGCCTTGGTCGGATTCACCACGGCCCATCCGTCGTCGAACTCCCGCAGGTAGACATATCCGTCGACTCCCGCGACGCGGCGAAACTCGCCCCGCGCGCGGCCCAGGTGGAGGTATTGGGGATCGAATTCGTCGAACCAGTAAAAGCGGGTGTAGCCCCAGACCGTGAAGTTTATGTAGGCATTCTGCCGGACGTCGTCGAAGCCCTGAAGGAACGACGTCATGGCGTACCACAGGACGTCCCAGGCCCGGTTGCCCGCGGCGTCGCCGGCGTCCATCCGGCGGATGTCGGTGGCAGCGGAGACGACGGGGCCGTGCACGTTCATTAGGGCCCGCACGTGCTTGAGCTTTTGCATCGTCTCGACCTGGTTCAGCCACTGCTTCTCGGGCCAATACACGAAGTTGCCTTGGCGGCCCAGCGTGCCCCAGGGGTGCACGAAAGCCCCCTCTTCCATCGCAGCAAACGGCGGGTGGGGCTCGCGATCCAACTCTTCCCAGCTTGACGGGGCACGGACCATGTTTCCGAAATTCGCCACCAGCTTGACCCCGCGGTCCCGGAACCGCGGTACGGCCAACGCGTAGAACTGCTTCATGTCCGCCCGGTAAAGCTCCGGCCGGTATTGCCCCTCGCGAACGTATTCGACGGGCTGGTCTTCGGACTCCGGCTGGCCTTCCAGATACCAGCCGCCTGACAGATCATAGCCGCTGTTGTCCGCGAATACGCCGTCGGCGCCTGCTGCGAACGCCGCCGCGCCCGACCAGAAATTGGCGCAGGTCTCATCGAGCCAGAAGTCGAGCCAGTTCCGATTGCCGACGTACATCAGCCGCTCGTTGGGATACGGCTTGCAGAGTCATTTGGTTGCAACCCCCGGATCGCGTCAAGCTGCGTGGTTTAGGAAGCTGGCGAGGTGGTCACGATAGGGGTAGAGCGTTTGTTGTTCCCGCTCGATGCGCGCGGCGTGAAAGGAGGTCCAGTCTTCATTGACGTAGATCGCTCGCAGGCTCAACACGGCCTGCGCTCCTTCGACCTCCCAACGCATCCCCGTCTGCTCCATGCGGTCCTTCACCAGATGGCGGCACGCTCCCTCCACCACCCCGCTACCGATCGGGTAGCCGCGGGC
>DATKZH010000596.1:0-10811 GCA_035528065.1 Thermoguttaceae bacterium
TCGGGGTTGATGGGCGACGTCGGAACCGGGACCCAGGGTAGCTTCGCAACCCTGGGCTGTGTTGTCTAACGCCTTCGGCGTACGGGGATGGAACACAAACGGGACACAATGTGGCGAGTGATTGACCGCCGTTTTGAGCAGCCCACACGGCGTGTGCCTGCTACAGAGTGAACGTGTCGATTGATCGCGCGGCTCGAATCACTGGAGCCGTAAGTCCCCGCGCAGAAATAGCCTAACCAATTGGGTGGCACGCCCTGAGGCACGAAGGGCGTGGTGACTCCGCAAAACACGCCCTTCGCTGCGCTCAGGGCGTGCCACCCCGAAAGGAACTTGCACAGGTTATTTCTGCGCGAGCCGCAAGCTGTCGAGAAAGTCGCTCACGCCCTGGAACTTGCGGGCGTCGATACCGACTCGGCCGCCCTTGGGAAGCTGCGGATCGAGCCACCGGTGGAAGAAAGTCGGGAGCGTCTTCCGGCGAGCCTCGCCACGCTCCGTGTGTCCCTCCACGAACAGCGCGATTCGTCGCATGGGTGCGATGATCCTAGGCGTTCACGTCGCCCTCGGGCTCAGTCGGCAAAGTCGACATCGCCTCATCCTCGGACGGCAGGTCCTTGAGCCGGTCGTCGAGATCGGCTATCGGCTCGACCGGCTCCTGGGCCAGCGACTCGAGGTCGCCGCGGGTGAACAGGTGGCCCAGCTTGTACCGTTCAAGCCATCTGCCGAGCGTCTCCGGGGCCAGCCCGTAGAGATGCGTTTGCCCTTGCTCCCAGTGGCAAACCGAGACGTGGGGCGACATTCCGGTAAACGCGTCGAGGAACTCGGGCGAGTGGCTCGTCAGGACGACTTGTGTGTGTTCCGAGGCAGCTTCGGCGTACTCCGCGATCACGGGAAACATGCTCGGATGCAAGCCCGTCTCCGGCTCATCGATGGCCACTAGCGCTGCCGGCTCGGGGTGCGATAACACGGTGAGCAGGAACAGGAACCGCAACGTCCCGTCCGACAGATCCGAGCCCGCATGCGGCCGGCTGCTCGATTTCCATTGAACCGCGAGCTGAATCTGCTGCGCCGCCGCGGGCCGGAATTCCAGCCGGTCGTATTCTCCCTCAAATCCGGCGCTCATTCCCTCGTCGATGAGGCTCCGAAACTCCTTGCTGCCGGTGTAGAGCGTATGCAGGACCGTGACCAGGTTGCTCCCGTCGGCCGCCAGCTTCCTGGTAAGCTGAGTCGTTGCCGGCCTGCGCATCATCGAGCCGCGTTCGACGTGAACGTCGTGGTGCACGTTCCAGCCTTCCAGCACGCGCCTTGCAAACGTCGAGTTACGATTCTCGCGATCCGCGACGTGAGAAAGCAGCGACTCATTCTCGTCATAGCCATCAGGGTGTTCGGAAGACTCTTCTTCCAGCGGAACCAGCTTCTTCTGCTGCTGATCGAACAGGTAGGCTCGCTTCTTGTCGCGATTGAAAATCCAGTACGGGCTGGTTTCCAGGCCCTCTTCGTACTTGTGCCGGTTTCCCAGACAGTCTTTTGTGATCTCGTATGCGCTTCCTCCGTGAAGCTGGGACATTTCGAACTCAAACGTCAGTGCGTCCCTGATGCGGTCACGCGGTTCATCCACCGGATCGATGCGCAGCCTCCAACCACAACTACCAGGCTGGTGGTCCCAGAGAAACGGAACGATGCCACCCTGATCCGAGAGAGTTCCCTCGAGTCGTCCTTTGGCCACCTTGCCAATCAGCTCCAGACAGTGAATCAGATTGGATTTTCCGCTCCCGTTGGGGCCGACAAGCAGGTTCAGCCGCCCCGGATGCCAACGGACGTCCTTGAAAGAGCGAAATCCGAATACGCGAAGCTCTTGAATGGCCATGACCATACCCACTCGGAGACTGCCCGGCCGTCGCGCCGACGCACTCATCCATTCTACGGATTTCAGTGGTCTTTCTCAACAGAGGAAAAACCCGGGTTTCCGGGCACGGCGACGTTCGCGCTCTTCTCCCCGGAAAGCTTCACCCGCGCCGGGACGCCCTCGCTGGGGATTTGCCCCGTCACCAGACCGTCGCGGCAGTTGTCGAGCAGGATGACGGGGAACGCCTCCTTGCCGCCGGGCGGCTTGCGGAGGACGTTGTGGATCGCGAAGTGCCGCATCTCGTGGCCGCTGAAGGCCGCGCGGGGGAAGGCGGCGAAGTCTTCCGCGGACGAAACGACGCGGAGGTTGTCGAGCGTGAGCCCGTCGACGTGGGCGGTGGTTACGTAGGCCGGCTGGCGCACGTAGAGCGTGTCGCGCTCGTCGTGGGTGGTCCGCCGGCCGCCGATGTGCTTGCGGCGATCGGCGTAGTCGAGCGGCCCGGCCACCCGAAACGTGACGTCGCGGAGCGTCAGGTTCTCGATCGCGCTTTCCGGCATCCCCTGGATCAGGACGCCCGCGCCGCTGGTGATCTGGATGCCCGAGAAGAAGAGGTCGCGGATCCGCCCGACGGGCGAGTCGGCGTCGCGGCGCTCGACGTCGACGAAGATCGGGAACATCGAGTGCTCGACGGTGGTGATCCCCTGCGGCGCGTAGTTTTCGATATCGATGTTCGCGAACGTGATCCGCTCCATGGTGCCGCCGTCCTTCAGGTACATGCCGATCCCCACGGTCGAGTTGCGGATGCTGCAATTGGCGAAATGGACGTTGCGGAAGTCGCCGCTCGACTCGGTGCCCAGCTTGATCGCCGTGGCGATGCTCTCCAGGGTGCAGTTGTCGACAACGACGTTCTCGCACGGCTCGCCGTCTCGCGTTTTCACGACGATGCAGTCGTCGCCCGCGACGATGTGGCAACCGGTAATGCGGACGTTCTTGCACGAGACCGGATCGATCCCGTCGGAGTTGGTGCGGAAGTAGTTGTTGCGGATGGTGAGTCCGTCGATGAGGACGTTGTCGCAGCGGTAGAGGTGGACGGTCCAGGTGTCGCTCAGGAGGATGCGGAAGTCGCGGAGGGTGACGTCGCGGCAGTCTTCCAGGCGGAGGATGCCGGCGCGGAAGCTGGGCCATCTCTCCTTGTCGTGGTCGCGGGCAGCGGCCCGGCGTCCCAGGTCGGCGTCGCCGATCCCGCGGAGCGTGCCCCCGCCGACGATCGCGATCCGCTCGGCATCGCGGGCGGCGAGCAGGGAGCCGCCGTGGGGGAAATCGTCGGGATTGCGGCTGGAGCGGATCGTGGCGCCGGCCTCCAGACGGAGCGTGACGCCCGAGCGCAATACGAGCCCGCCCGACAGGTAGTCGCCGGCCGGCACGCAGACCGTTCCGCCGCCGGCCTTGCCGCAGGCGTCGATCGCCGCCTGGATCGCGGCGGTGTCGTTGGTCTTTCCGTCCCCGACGGCCCCGGACCCGGTGACGTCGTACACGCCGGCCAGGGCCGATGCGGCAAGGAGGATCGCCAGGCAACAGGCAAACGGAACGATTTCGAGTCTCGTCATGGCGGGCGTTCCTGGGGAAGGGAGAGGACCGTGCAATCACGAGCGCAGAGCAGCGCATTATAGACGGTCGCCACGGCCGGCGAAACGCTCGCCGGTTACCATGAAGTGGGCGACGTGTCGCCACCGGCTTTTCTCCGCGCGGCCGTCGGATTAGCATAGGGGGGATCGGCCGAAGAACAGCTTCGCCATTCGCGGAGTAGCAGGCACACGCCGTGTGCCGTAGCCGGCGGACGGCACACGGCGTGTGGTGTGCTACTGAAGTCGGGGAGGTGGCTTTCGACCGGGATGTGACTTCAACGAGTTCAACGAGACCGATTGTGGAGTAGGATGATGCTTCGTCGCGTGACGTGTTGGTCGGCCGTGCTCGCCGCGGTGCTCTCTTTCGCTGCTGCCGCTTCGGAGCCGGGGGAGTCCGGCTGGATCGTGCTCTCGGACGGGCTGGGGGCCTGGCAGGAGCCGTCGTCGGATTGGCTCGTCGCCGGCGACGCCCGGCTCGATCCCGAGAACGAGCGATGCCTGGTCGGCCTGCCCGGCCAAGGCGTGCTCGTCCATGAGGAGGGGAAGACCAAGGATTTGGTCAGCCGAGAGGAGTGGGGCGACGTGGAAGTCGCGTTCGAGTTCATGATCCCCGGCGGCTCCAACTCCGGGGTGAAGCTGGAGGGGCTCTACGAGATCCAGATCGTCGACTCGTGGAAGGTCGAGAAGGCGACCGCCCACCATTGCGGCGGCATCTATCCCCGCGCCGAGCTGAAGCCCCGGTATCGCCACATCGACGACGGGATCGCGCCACGCAGCAACGCGGCCAAGCCGCCCGGCCAGTGGCAGTCGCTGGAGATCGTCTTTCGGGCGCCCCGCTTTGACGACGCGGGGAAGAAGACCACGAACGCCCGGTTCGAGAAGGCGGTGCTCAACGGCACCACCATTCACGAAGACGTGGAGCTTCTCTATCCCACGGGGCACGCGTGGCGTCAGCAGGAGAAGCCCGTGGGGCCTTTGCTCCTCCAGGCCGACCACGGCCCGGTGGCGTTTCGCAACGTCCGCGTGCGTCCGCTGCCGGCCGGGCAGGGATGAGCGAGGCGGAACGGCCGCTCCGCCCGGCCAGGCATCTGCTTCCCGCGCCCCTCAAGCTCAATACGTGATCCCAGCGTCGCCGCTAAGCGGGACGGATTATAGATTGCACGGTGTATCGGGGTGCCACGGGCATCTTGCCCGTGCACTGGCGAGACGCCAGTGGCACCCGACCGTGCGGGCCTCTCCTTGTTCCGCTAGTGTTTCCCGTAGCCCATCTGGACGCCGCTCCGCTGGGCCATGATGTACGCCTCCAGGGCCCGCATCGTGGGGCCGTCGGGATCCAGGTGGTCGCCGCGGACGGGGTTCTCGACGCACCAGTCGATCATGTCGCGGAGCAGGGCCACGCGACCAAGCTGCGTCTGGAACTTGGGGTAGGTCTCCGGATGCGTGTTGGCCGCGTGGGGATGGCACATGTCGCAGGAGACGGCCACGGTGCTGCCCAGCTCGTCGCCACTGTGGAAGATCCGCGAGCCCTCGGCCACGAATTTTTCGGTCTCCCGGGCCCAGGTCACGAGGTCGAGCTTGGTGTAGTTGCCGTAGACGTGCCCTTTGCCCTGGTCACCCTTGAGGAGGTGGGAGTTGTCGGCCGGCGGCTTGGGCGCATGCTTCTCTTTTTCTTCGGCCACCCAGTTGCTCTCCGGGTGGTCGCGGATCCATTGGTCCATCAAGGCGTCGGCCAGGGGTTGGCCGGTGACGTCCTCGGCGACCGCGACGGTGTTCTCGCCGTCGCACGAGGTCAGCTTGACGGTCTCCCCGGCGGGGACGGGCTTCAAGGGGCTGGGCGGCGGAGCAGCTTCCGTTGGCTCTTCCCCGGACGGTTGGGCCGCCTCGTCGGCAGGGCCCGGCTGGGCGGCTGCCTCGTCCGCGGCGGCCTGGGGCTGCGTTTGCGCGGCGACCGGGGCGACCGGCCGGGGTGGCCCGGCGTCCCGGCTGCAAGCGGCCAGAAGCGCGGCCAGCAGAAGACAAGCGGCGCCGACAAGGGCACGCTCGGCGCGGCGACGGATGATCGCTTGGTTCATGGTTCCTCTCCCTGCTTGCTGTCAGTAGGCGGGCCGGTTGGGCACGGGCGGCGCAGACTCTTTACCCCAACTGGCGGTGTAGGCCCTGCTCACGACGAGCGGATTCCGATTCCATAGGTTGTAGACCTTGTCGACGAGGCCGTCCGGGTGCACGTGCACCTCGCCGTCGCCGCACCCGTCGTTCGGATTGAACGGGTCGGGGCGGCTCATCTGGATGGTCAGCTCCGGCATCCCCTCCGGCGCGTACGGCCACGGCCAGGCCGTCGACAGCAATCCGTGGAAATGAATGTTGCCGATCCGGTTGGTCAACAACTGGTGGGTGTGGCCGTGGATCACCACCACCTGCTTGAACCGCTGGAGGATCGCCTGGACCTCCTCGGCGTCGTCGGTCCAGAAGTTCCACTGCTTGTACAGCTTGTAGAGCGGCGAGTGGGAGAAGACGATGACCCGGGCGTCGTCCGGGTACTTCGCCAGGTCTTCCTGGAGCCACTTCCGCTGCGGTTCGCCCACCGTGAACGAGCTTTGCAGCCCGTTGTCCAGGCCGGCGACGGTCATCATTCGCTCCATGGGCGTCATGCCGCGTGCGGTCCAGAAGTCGGCCTCCACCACGCTATTGAGCACGACGAAGTGGACGCCCTTGTGGTCGAAGGAGTAGGTCGGCTCGCCGAACAGCTCCCGCCACTTTTCGCCCAGGTCGAGGTACCAGTCGTGCTCTCCGACCATGATCCGCAGAGGGGCCTTGAGGTTCTTGAGGATCTGGGCGCCCAGCTCGAGCTCCTTCACCTGCCCGAGCTGCGCCAGGTCGCCCCCGTAGAAGACGAAGTCGGGCTGCGGGTCGAGGTGGTTGACGTCGTCGACGGCGCGGAGCAGACCCCGCACGAACCGATCGTTGACGTGTTTCTCGTAAAGGTGCGAGTCGGAGATGTAGGCGAAGCGGAAGGCCGGCTCCGCGTCGGGACCCTCGGCGCCCCGGGCCACGGCTACCGGCGTGAACGAGTGGGGCGCGGCCAGCCCGGCCGCCGCCCCCAAGGCCGCCGCCGACACCTTCAAAAAGGAGCGGCGGTCCAGATTCCGCAGGCCACGGAACAGCTCCTCTCGCTCCTCCATGTACCTGGTTTCGACGCTCTTGTACGTAGCCATCGTGGATCGCTCCTTGTTACTGGTCGGTGCTCTTTGCGCCCATCACCCGCTGCTCGAAGGGCAGCGTGAGGCGAGAAGCCATCGCCTCGTCTCGAATGGGGCGCTCTTTCTTGGCCACCGCCTGCTGGTGTCCGAGCTGCCGCTGGTTCTCTTCGGCAAAGCGGACGTCGGTCAGCGTGAAGAGGAAGGCCACGAGCTGGTCGATCTCTTCCTCGCTCAGGGCCAGCGGCTCGATGCCCCCGTCGAGGAATGGATTGGCCTCGCCCCCCTTGTTGTAGTGATCCATCACGTCCCACAGCGTTGCCAGCGAGCCGTCGTGCATGTAGGGGGGCGTGATGGCGATGTTCAGGATCAGGGGCGTGCGGAAAGAGCCGGTGTCGACCCTGTTCCGGGTCACCATGAACCGGCCCAACTCGCTCATGTCGGTGCCCACGGCCAGCTCGTCCAGCTTCTGCTCCGAGGGGTCCTCCTGGAGCAGCTTGATCGCCTGCCGCGCCAAGCCCTCAAAGTCCTGGTGCCGGGCCGACACGCCGACGTTGTGGAACCGGTTGTCGGTGCCCAACGGATTGGACGGGTTCATCGGATGGCACGTCATGCACCGGCCCTTGGCGTTGAACAGCTCCCACCCCGTGCGGGCCTCGGCCGAAATGGCCCCGTCATCGCCGGCCAGAAACCGCCGGAAAGGGGAGTCCATGAATACCAGCGTCCGCTCGAAGGCCCCGATGGCCCGGCCGAGGTCTTCGTAATTCATCTCCCGACCGTAGGCCGCCTTGAACATCTTCTGGTATTCGGGATCGTCGCCGATGGCCTTCAACGCGGCCGCTCCGTCGGGCATGCCCATCTCGACCGGGTTGAGAATCGGCTGCCTGGCCTGGTGGTCCAAGGTGGGCGACCGGCCGTCCCAGAACAACGTTTGCAGCAGAACCGCGTTCAACGTCGTCGGCGCGTTCCGTTTGCCGAGCTGGCCGCCGATCCCTTCGGAGACCGCCCGCTGGTCGGTGAACCCGCGGGTCACGTCGTGGCAGGTCGCGCAGGAGACGGAGTTGTCGTCCGACAGCCGCGTGTCGAAGTAGAGCTTCCGTCCCAGGGCCACGCGCTGGGGCGTCAGGGCGTTGTCCTCGGGGATGAACGCCGCCCAGAGGATCGGGTCGAACCCGGGCGGGGGCTTGCTCACGTCCGTCTCCGGCATGAGCTTGTCGAGCACCTGCTCCTGGTGCTCGGCCGTCGCCGCGCCGTGCTCGTCGCGAGGTACGTCCCGGCCCGGCTCCTCGGCCGCGCTGGCCGGCGGCGGCGGCGCGGCGAGAAGGGCGAAGAGGGCCAGGCCGACAATGGCGGACCGCGGTCCGCTGTGGAGAAGCCTCGTGCCACACATCGTCTCACCTCCAATCAAGGCCTGTTTGGAGAGAAGCCGCGCCGCTGGTTCCGGCGACGGATTGGAAACCACTTCCGGTCGTGATCGACTCCATCGCATGCCACCCCAAAGGGTCGTTTCATGCCGGTGGATTGTTATCGGGGAAGGATGAGCTATCCCCGTGGGGCTTTCCGTGAGAGGGCGGTGTCGGCTCGCTCATCCTCCATCAGACACATTCGCCGTAGAATGTCAACAGCCTTCCCGTGTCAACGATCGCCAATTGACAGGAATTGTGAGACCGACCCGATGGGGGGTGTTTCTGGGAGCGGCAGCAAACCTGCTGCCTGGCGAGACGGCGGGCGGGGGAGGACGTCGAGAACGAGGGGACGGGAGCCGAGATCCGCGAGGTGATCGCCGACCTCCCGGAGAAGTCTCGCCCGGCCGACTCGAAGCATTATCCCCCGGCGGCTCGCCATCATGGCTCGCGCGGTTCCCGCCACAACATCTTGTAGAGGCTCGGTGGGTAAGGCACTACATGTGGTGGCACGCAAAAAGCCGTGGCCCAGCGGGTACTCCCCGAACCGTCCTCTTGCCCCCGGCCAATCCGCGGGACTACCGGTGTGATTGGGGGGGAGGCTGCGATCTCGGCAGCCATTATCGGATTCAGACACGGCTCGACGACGCCAAGAAAGGCACACGGCCGACAAGCCCTGGCGGAGCCACCGGGGTTGCCGGCACGCGTGCCATACCGGGAGGACGTACGGGCGGCAACGGCTTGCAGTGCGTCGTTGCCGGCCTCAAGGGGAGTTGGCGGAGAGCGGGAAGTACTGGCCGCCGATCCGTCGGCCCGATGGGAAGAGCCCCCACCTTCTGGGGAGCTCGCTTGGGTTCTGACCGGCGACCGGCGGCTTGTACTCCCGGACCCGCTTGGACAGTGGTTGGTATCCGATCTCCAGCCCCCGGCTGGGGGGGAGCAAATCCTCGTTGAGCTTGCCTGGCGATTGGCTCTCTTCAAACGGTCGGGCCGTTTCCGTCGGCCGCGCCTGGTCCGCCCCGGCGGCGACCGGGTCCGCCTCGGTCCGGGCGGTCGACGGTGCGTCCTCGGTCGGGGCGTCGGCCGGTTGGGCGAAAAGCGACGGGATACCATTGGCGAAGATCGGCGGATCGGCGGGGGCCTCTTCGTGGCCGACGGCGAGGATCGCCGGAGCCGAGGGCGGCTCGACGCTGGCGGCCGCCGTTTCCGCAGGCGGTGCCGCCGTGTCCGGCTCGCCCGCTTCCACCCGCACCAGCACCGGCGGCGCGTCGTTGACCTCGGCCCGGGCCGTCACCTTGACCGGCTCGCCGCCTTGATCCGTCTCGATGTAGATCGTGCCGACCACCTGCCCGGGACGGTCCCCGGCGGTGAAAGTGACCGGAATCACGTGAACCGGCTTGGTCGAATCCTCGTCGGGCGCGGCCAGTCGGAAGGCGTCGCTCTCGGACCGCACCTCCGTGATCCTGAAAGGCGTGGTGCCGCGGACGATCACCATCCTGCGGACTTCCCCGCCCGGATCGACCGACCCGATCAGCAGCCGCTCGGGGCTCACCGTCACCCCGGCGACCACGCGGCCGGCAACCGGCACGGGGATCTGTGTGCGCCGGTCGCTCAGCACCAGCATCAACTGCCGCTGAACCACGCCGGCCGGGGCCTGCTCGTCGAGTCGGACGACGAGCCGATAGGTCGACTGGCCCCAGCCACCCTGGGCCGGCAACAAGCGGGCCGAAAGGTGCGGATCGGCACTGCGAACGTCGACCGGTCGCAGGCCGCCCTGGCCCGGGCAGAGGACCTCGATCGAGCGCTCCGCGGCCGTGCCCTGTTTGACCGAGCCCAACTGGACGCTTCCCGGCCGCAGCGCCACGTCGTCGCGGATGTAGGTCCGCACGCGCAACTGGGCCTGCGCCGGGTAGGGACGATCCAAGGTGACGGTGATCGTGGCGCCTTTGCTTCCGAGGAATTTGTCGGAATTGACGTGCGCCACGATCGCGCCCGTCTCGTGGGTCTTCAAGACCCGTTTGTTGTCCTTCACCCAGACGCTGGTGCAGCCGCAGCTCGATCGCACGCCGGTAATGCGCACGTCTTCGGCGTAGAGGTTTGTCAGCTTGAATTCATGCTCGGCGGTGGCCGCCCGGGCGACGGTGCCGAAGTCGTGCTCGCTCTCGGCGAACATCTTCTCGGCCCATTCGGTTGCCCAAGCCGATCCACCCGCGAGAACCACCCCCAAAAGCGCCGCGACCGCGGTAGCCTTGCCCATGGCCTTCCCCCCTTGTTTTCAGAGTTGCCGCATCGTTCAGGAGGACCGAGGCTCCCGCCCCTCGGCGGCCCCGCTCTGGGCGGGAGCCCTCGGCCAAATATAGATACCCGGGAAGCCGCGGAATCCTGCGCGCGAACTAGAGAATTCGCCGGATTTAGCGGAAGTCGTTACCCGGCAACACGTTGCGACCACAGATCTCAACCGGCGCCAAGCGACAGTCGGCATGGGACTGACGGCACGTGACAGTCGGCACGTGACAGTCGGCACGTGACAGTCGGCATGGGGCAGTCGGCACGTGACAGTCGGCACGTGACAGTCGGCACGTGACAGTCGGCATGGGGCAGTCGGCACGGGCTGCTCCGTATCGGGTACGCGAGTCGGCTTCAGCCGACAGACTGTCTGCCACCAGCTTTAGCTGGTGGAAACGGGGGCCCCCGCGGTGACTCGAGCCGGCTTCAGCCGGGCTTCTCGATAAAGAGGTTTCAACCG
>DATKZH010000597.1:0-3921 GCA_035528065.1 Thermoguttaceae bacterium
CGGCGAAACTTGACGACTTCCTTGCCGTCTGATTCCTGGTACTCGCCTGTGCTTTCGCCGGAGCCGGAGCCGTCCACTGAACCAGAACCTGACGGCCCGGGGCTGTCTGGTTCGACCGAAGCCTTGCCCGGCTGCTGTGAGTTGTCGGGCTCTACCGAACCGTCGGCCTCATACTTCTTCCTTCGGCGGGCGCGGCGTTGACGGGCATAGTCCTCGAATTCGTCGTCGTCCATGTCGTCCATGAGGTCCTCTTCCGCCGCGTACTTGCGGGGACTGCCAAGGTCGTGCTCGACTTCTTCTCCCGAGGAGATTTCGGAGTCAGTAGCATCCTGATACGGTCCTTGCTCGTTGGCTGCGAACTTCTTCGGCTCTTCCTCTTCGGGCGGAGCAGCGGGCGCCGGGGGCGGAGCAGCGGGCGCCGGGGGCCCGGGTGGCATCGGCGGCTCGGTCGATTCCGGGCCTTCCATACCCGCCAGCGATTCACCACCAGGCTCCGGGCCGAGCGGGGCAGTCTCGGCCGGAGCCGGTGGTGACGGAGGAACAGCGGTTGCATCCGGTTCAGGCAGCCCTTCTAGTCCGCCCGGAGTGGAGGTATTGGCCCCGCGTCGTTCGGTGAGAAGCTGTTGCATCTCGACCATCACGTCCATTTTCATCAGGGCGTCAATGATTCCGCGAATATCGTCCGAAGACAAATTCATTTTGGTGTCTCCCGTATTGAATTTGGGGGCCGCATAGTCGCGGCTCGTTCCGGTTGATGGCGTAAATACGTTGCCAGCGGCCGGGGCCACGGCGGTATACTTTTCGACAATTCGACCGCCCTTGATCGCCGAATACATGAGCCCCATGTCCAGACGCGGGCATTCCGAAGACAACAGAGCAATCGGATCGAGGAACATCTCCTCGTACTTGTCTTCCAGCCAGACTTCGGGGCTGCGGCGGGGATGCCGCTTGAATCGATCGACGCTATCCCGGTAGATATGAAAGTCAGCCAGAATCGCCACGCGGTTGTCGGCCCCCAGCTTGCCGATCCTGAATGGGCCGGCGTAACCGCACAGTTCCGGCATCGGCTTGTCTTCGTCGGGGCTGGGCGTATGACCGAAACAGATAGCCGCGTAATCGCCGCTTTGCTGAATCCGCTGGTTGCAGCGATTGGCGACGGCCTGAAGTTCCTGGAGCCCGAACCGAAGTTGCCGGCCGTCCTTTGCCGTGGTGGTGTGCTCGGCGAATACAGGCACGTTGGATACGAGGACAAATTCGTCTTCCGGAAAGTCGCCGGCTTGGCGCACGTTGGCCGTTGGCAGGTGTGCCAGTGCGGGGTCGGTCGGGTTGGCAGTCGTAGTTACCATCGGCGCGTAAAAATGGCCCGCTTGCGGAGAAGGAGTACTCCACAAGCGGGCCTAGCTCAAAGCCAGTCTACCCAAAGGTCAGTCTTGGAAGTCAGGATCGGCGAAGTGATCTGTGGTCAATTTCGGCTGTCCAAGCCGCCCGTTTTTGGAGTGTACTTCCACAACAACCCGGCCGGTAAACCGCGGATCGAGGGCTTTTTCGAGCAGTCGATCCAGCGAACTCAGTGCCAGCCGGTGGCGAGCCTTGTTCAGCTTTGCGAGCGGTATTGTGACAGATTGGGGCATTTGGCGTCAAACAGGGGTATTGGACAGGTCTGCGGTGCTATCCCACAAGGGTTCTCGGTATGTCGGCCCGTCGCCCAGAAACCACCCAGAAGTCGCTTGTTGCTAGGATAATCCCGCCGGCACGGAACTGGGCCATGAACTGCTGGGGCTTCCGCTCGTTGTTGAATTGGGTCATATCGACCGACGCCGAGTATTCCGACGTGATCGTATCGCTCATATCCTTGATCTCGCTGGCCGAGTGGTCCGGGGTGGTGCATTTGGCTGCGGTCTGCTTCCAGGTTGAATCCGCCTGGTCGTAGACGTAACGATCTTCCAGTCGCATAAAGCGAACCGTGACCGTGGACCCTGCGTCGGTCTCGGTCGCGAAGACTTCCATGGTTTCGATTGGTGAAGTTGGCATGATTTATTCCTTAGTTTACGTGTCTGGATCGGTGTATTCGTGGAGGCCGATAAAGAAGTCAACCGTGCCGTCGGTAGCATCGGCCGTGTCCTGTTTTGCTCTAGCCCACAGCAAGGTATCCGTCGGCAATCGCTTGCAGTTTATGCCAACAGGAACAACATTGACCGCTCCTCCAACTCCCTTTTCGATGAGAAACATCGTTTCGGTGTAGTCGCCATCGGAGTAAGCCGTTGCCGCCACCGCTCCCCATGCTAGCTGTAGGATGGCTATTTTGTTATCAAGAGGCGTGCTTGTAATTAACACCAAATGCGGGTCGTAGTGAGTGCTGCCAGATATGATCGGAGTGTCGTCAGCATCGAGTACCGCGGTCCATGCCCCAAAGATACCTGCGTCACCTACTGGTATCGCGTATGGGGCGTAAGCCTCGGCAGCACCAGCAAGCCCTAGAAATCGCTCCCGCGTGTGAAAGTGGTGCTCGACTTCCCACGCCTCTTTCGCTCCCTTGCGAGACAAGGCCAGCAGCGACGATGTATCCTTGGTCAACGCCCCCGTGTCTTCCTTGTTGCCTAGCACGTCGCGGGTAATCAGGTTCTCGGTAGAATCGACGGGTGCAACGTCCTGATTCTCGACGACCTGCTTGGCGTAGTTTTTGGTTATTCTCATTGAATAGGCTCCGCTGAAAAGCCCCCAGAGGCGTGCTTGACGTATCTGACGGGTCCTGTGGGCGTTAGGGCTCTAATCTCGCCGGGCGTGCTGGATGCCCACCAGTCGGCTTCGTCGGCCTCGCTGGCAAGGCTGTAGTAGTGGCGTTGGAATTGGGAGATGTGGCGGGAATACCGTCCGCCCCCAGCCTCATCTCGCTTCTTCAGTGCCCTCTTGATAAATTCTTTCGTTTCTTTCGGATCGAAACCTACCCGCTTGGCTGTGGCTTCAAGACCTGCAATCACTTCTTCGCGGCTTCGCGTATCTTCCCTAATTGCCTTGTCGCTTGCCGCCCGGGCCTCCGCCTTGGTCCGCTGAATATCCGCTCTCTCCCTTTGTTTTGCCTTCGCAGTTGTCGCCAGAGCATCGTCAACTGACTTTTCTATTGAGCGGTCTCTTGCTTTCGGAGACTTGCCCTTGGCTCCGAAGCCTGCGCCGAGAGGAAAGGCACTTGCCATGCCGCCGTCGGACTCGCTCATTTTCGCCGCCCGTTTCACCTTGTTCCGTTCCGCCGTGCCTGTGGGCAAGTACCACTTCAACGCTGCTTCAGCATCCTCTCCCTTGCCTTTCATTCCGACTTTCAGTATGTAGCCAACTCCGTTCTCAGTTTTTGTTTCATCCCCTGAGTCAAGTTCGGATTGGGTTGGCCAGTGAGTCTTTCCCTTTGGCTTCTTTTTCGGGGTGTCGGCGGTTCGCTCGGGAAGAGCTGGTTTCCCCTTGGCCCCGTGAACATCGAGGAATCGTTTTTTTGCAGCAATGGCAGACTCAACAGGTTTTCGGATAGCCTCTGGCAGTTCGTTGTACGTCGATGGCTTGTAGTATTTCATAGCAAATACCTCAGCAAACGTCTCGGTCAACTCGCGACTTCCCGTGTTGCTAAATGCCTCCGGAACGGCCTTTACGCTGACGATCTTCGCCACCTTCTCGGCGACTGCCTGGTTATTGGTCAATGCTTCCGAAAAGCTCTTTTTATTTGTGTCGCTTACCGTTCTCCACAATCCATGGCCAGCTTCGTGGCTCAACACCCTGGGCAATCCGCCCTCTGCCCGTTCAGGGATTTTACTACTTTCAATGTTCTGGACCGTGTTTCTGTGGATCGAGACCGCCCCATCGCTAGATGCCGCCGTCCACTTCTTCGGTGCTCCCTTGCTGGATTGATTCGATTCGACTACCCGAAAATTGCGGATA
>DATKZH010000598.1:0-2163 GCA_035528065.1 Thermoguttaceae bacterium
TTTCTTCTTGGCACTCCGAGTCTCGGTGGCTTTTGTCTCTTCTCGCTTCTTTTGGCGCTCCTCTTTTTTCTTCTTGTCATACGCCTTGTTGATGCTGATGTCGCCAGCGCGGGCAGCGGCGATCGTCTCCTCGTCTTCCGATTCGAGGACGGCTTCCCACTTGTCGAGGGTTCTGCCGGAGACGCCTACCCTCGAAGCGGCGAAGTCGCGGGCCTTGCCGATGTCCAACGGTGGAAATATTTCCACACTTGCCCCCGGCTGGCCGCCCTTGCGGACTTTCATACGCTCCTTCGCCCGCCTCGCCTCAACCGCCTTGTACTTCACGCCGAGATCTGCCTTCTGCGCGTTGTTGAGATTCCGCCGCCCCACCTGGTTCTCAATGCTCCAGAGCAGCGCCTCCTCTCTCGTCTCGACGCCGAGACTGGCCGTCTGAAACTCGATGCCGTGCCTGGTGCAGATGTCGAAGCGGTGGTGCCCGTCCAACAGGATGGAGGACGTCATGTATGGGGCGTGATCACACTCTGGGCAAACCCATCTCCATTTGTCGCCGGAATCTGGAGAGGGTTCAAACTTGACTTCATTGTCGCAGTATTTGCACTCGCCAAACGCCCCGTCAATAAGCGGCGTTTCGACCCACGTTACCAGGGCATCGCGGCAGCCGTCGCGGACGATGTTGGCCTCGAGTTGGGCGCACTCGTCTGCGCTCAGCGGCGGGATGAGGTCTCGAAACTCAGGGTCTATCTTGAGTATCATTCGATCTCCACTCCAAAGGTCTCCCGCTCACCCGTCGCATCGTGGCACGCAGAAGGCGTGGCTAGTCCAGAGCGGCGACGGGTGAGCAGAGAGTCAATGTTTTTAGTCGCGCCACGTTTGCCCTGGACTAGCGTTCCCATCGTGCCTCATCGGTTGCGGGTGTGTCAAGCCGTTCCCTTGCCATGCCTAGCATTGCCTCGCCCTACCAGACCTTGCCAGACCGCGATTACACTCGTCCGCAGCCCGTCGCCCGTCACCCTTGACGAACACGAGCACGTTCTGATGTGTCTTGCCGAGCTTCCTTCCGACCCTGAATTGCGCGCCGCACCGGATTGGCAGGCTGCCAGCTGGCGTCACCAGTATTGCCTCATTGTAGAGGTGCGCTCCGGCGTCTTGAAAGGCCAGTATCGTCTCGGACGGGAAACACCTATAGAGGCCGGTCTTGCGGTCCCTGAAGTCGCCCACGACGAAGGCAGCGAATCGGTCGGGGGCGAGCCTGCCGACGGTTGCGGCAATGGCCGCGCGGTAGGCGTCGAGAAACGCCGGCCAGTCAAGAGACGAGATGTCGCCCTCCAACTCGGAGTAAACCTCTAGGTCTCCGTATGGTGGGCAAGACAGGACGAAGTCAAAGATGGCATCGGAGGCGAGCGCCGGGATGGCCTCCAGACAATCGCCCACTATCCACTCGGCAGCGCCGTCAAGGTCGAGCGGGCCACACTGCTCCCTGTTGGCATCGACCTGCTCTGCCCTGATGTCGATGCCGAGGTAGCGACGGCCAAGGGCGGCACTGACGATGCCTCGAACGGAACCGCCTGCGAATGGGTCGAGGACGCTCCCGGCTGGCGGGCAGAACCAACTAACGAGTAGTTCGGCTAGTACAGGATCGAAGAGTGATGTTCCGCTGTCGCATTGAAGGCTGCCAACATCCTTGCAGGTTTCGGAGAACTTCAACATGCCAGACTGTCGCCCGGCTAGCGCCGATGTCGTCCCCGTTCCTCCGCGCCACGCATCGCCGCCCTGATACGCGCCCTTCCCGCTCTCACCTATCGGCCGGTTGTTCTTGCCGCCGCTCGGGCGACAACTCCTCGTCACGTCGCCGCGCAGACCGAGGGCTATCCATGCGCGCTTGCGCTCCTGCCACGCTCCTGCCTGGGCGTTGAGAACAGAGAAGGGGGCGTGCATAAACTCCTTAGCCATTGGGCCGGCAGTTGGCTCCTCTATCAACTCGCCGAAGAGGTCTGTTCCCATCGGTGAAAATTTCTCCATGTGTCAACCTCTCGTCCTGAAAAACCCGTCCTGCTCTGGGTACAGCCTCATGAACTCCCGCGCGAACGTCGAGACGTGATTGTTGTTGACCTTGAAGTCCGCTCCTCCTGCGATGGCCTGGTGCCAGCGGACGCGCTCGACGAC
>DATKZH010000599.1:0-2792 GCA_035528065.1 Thermoguttaceae bacterium
AATGCGAGGTGACCGGCGAGGAGTTCTTCGACCACACCAAGCTGTTTTGTCAGTTGGTCGATTGGGTTTGCGAGCGTGAGATTCCCGGCGACTTCACCTTCGACAGCTACTTCACCAACGCCGAGACCCTCAACCACATTCACGGCAAACGAGACCGGTTCGGCCGTCCGCGTGGCTACGTGGGCGACCTGAAGTTCAATCGGAAGATCGGGTGGAAGGGCCGCGAGTTGAAGGCCGAGAAAATGGCCGCGGAAATCGATCCCGACAGTCGCAAGCCGTTTCATCGCGGTCGAAAGCAGTAATGGTATTTTACGACGACGATTCACATTCCCAAAGTCAATCACAAGGTGCGGATCGTGATCATCTGGGACAAGAAGCGGGATCGCGAGCCGCGTAAGATTGTGGTAACCAACCGCGTAGGATGGGAAGTGGTTCGGATTCTGCAAGTCTATCGCTGTCGCGGGACAGGCACGGAGACCTTTTTATCGGGACGGAAAGCAAGAGCTTGGCATGGGAGATTGTCAGCGGCGTGACGGCCAGGGCCAAACCCGGCACATGTACCTGGTCATGCTGGCGTACACTCTGCTCATGGTCGCAACTCAAACCGTCCGAAGGAATGGGCATCCTGCAAGCTGACGACCATCGGCGAAGCCTGTCGCGCCGTATTGCGAGAGACCCTGCGATCCACGCTCGACTGGGCCATCGAACAAATCACCGAGTATGGACGCAGCCGTGACCATGTCATGGCTCACTTGCGGTTGGAGTGAGTTTGCAGAACTTCAGTTGTAACCGAGAACGAACAACTTGGCGCTTCAGCCGACCACCCAGCGGCTGGCCGCATCGACAGGAACGCACGCGAGGTTGGAGGAATGTCATGGTCGCGCTTCTCGTCGTGACGATCTGTGTTGGTGCGGAACGGTTCGAACCGCCGATGCCCATGCCCGTTGCGCTACCGAACGCCGGTTTTGAGGATGGGCTCGATGGGAATTGGACCGTCGGGCCGGGAAACGGCCAGGTCGTCCGGCGGGACCGCACCGCGGCGCACTCCGGAGGCTACGGCCTTTCGTTCCACAAGACGGGCGGACCTGCCGCGGTATCGCTGGACGATCGGCGTCTGGTGCCGGTCAGACCCGGCGAGGCGTTCAAGCTGGCGGCTTGGGTCAAGACGACCGGAGCCGTAAAGGACACCCAACTCGTTCTGGAAGGCACCGGCGACGGGAGCGAGTTCCATCCGCTCCATGAGAGCCGTCCGCTGCCGGGAGAAACGCCCGGTTGGGTGTATCGCTGGGTCGTCGCGGCGGTGCCCGAAGACGGCGGCGTCACGCACCTCCGGCCGGCCTTGCACTTTGACGGCGGCCCCGGGACCGCCTGGTTCGACGACGTGGCGCTCGTCAGGCTCCCGCCCGACCGCCCTCTTGTCACGGGAATTCCCCCCGATCCGCCAAGTGGTCCGATCCGGGCGCGTGGCGGCCACCTGGTCGGTTCCGACGGCAAGCGCGTTCGCTTGTGGGGGATGAACTGTGTGGATGAGCCCGGCAGGACGTATCGGGAGATGACCTACATCGCTCACCGCGTGCGGCAGATGGGCTTCAACGCCGTGCGGTTGCACCTCTACGACGTGCGGTTCATCGACCGGGACGCCGCGGATGAGCGCGGCGAGGCCACGTCGGTCGTCTTCCAGCGGCCGGAACGGGGCGACGGCTCCCTGCTGGACAAGCTCGACTACTTCATCTACTGCCTCGAGCGAGAGGGCCTCTACCTGTACATGACGTTCGATCGGCTGCGCGCCAAGTACCGGCCCGGCGATTACGATGTCCTGCCGAGCGACGGACCGGAGGATGAGAGGTCGTGGAAGGCCGCGGCCGAGGAGCTGCAACCCGACCGCGCCGACGAGCACGCCTACTTCGTCGATCCGCGGCTTGGCGAAGCGCAGGCGCGATTCGTCCGGCAGCTTCTGGATCATCGCAATCTCTACACCGGCCGCCGCGTCGCCGACGACCCGAACGTCGCGCTCTACGAGTTGACGAACGAGAACCACTTTCCGGAGTGGATGCTGACGGGCGGGTTTCGCAAATGGCCGCCGTACTTCCAGGACGTGCTCCAACGGCGCTGGAACACGTGGCTCGAGCAGCGGTACGGCGACGAGGCCAAGCTGCGCGAGGCATGGACGACGCTCGAAGCGAGCGAGTGCCTGCCGCAAAACGCAGTTCGCCTCGCCCCGACCCTCGGCGAAGCCAAGAAGTATCCGGCCGAGCGGCTCGCCGACGTCCATCGCTTCGTGAATTATCTCTTCATCGAGTACTCGCGGCGCCTGGAGCGGATCGTCCGCGAGTCGGGGACTCGCTCGGCGCACGCGCCCGTGAGTTGGGACACGCTTCACGAACACAAGCACAAGTGGTACTACCCGTGCTCCCTGGCGGGCCTGATGACCGTGGGCACCTACGTCCAGGGGCCGGCGACGGCCGATATCGAGCGTCGACGCCTGAAACCCGGATTCCAGGGTTTCTACAACCTCAGCTTCGCAAGCGTGCTGGACAAACCGACGGTGATCTATGAGAACAACACCTTGAAGCCGGACTCCTGGCGAGCCGACTATCCGATGATCATCTCCGCGTTCACTTCGACCCATGACTGGGACGGGGTGTTCTGGTCAGGGCCAGCGCACACTAAGTTCCTTTTCCGGTAAGGATTTGCATCAGGAAATCGACACTCCAGCCCGCCATGCGACGCTTCATGATGTTGCTTTGCTTGCCTGGATGTTGCTTGATCAGGCTCAGTGTCATGCGACGCAG
>DATKZH010000600.1:0-3479 GCA_035528065.1 Thermoguttaceae bacterium
CGGTGAACCGGGGGCGTTGACGCCCGTTGCCGTTTCGTTTTTGCGGTGGCGGCAAGGTAATGAGACCGTCGCGTTCCATTCGTATCATGGCGACGCGGCAGGACATGTCTTTGCGGCGACCATCGGGCCGCAGCCATCCCAGTCGATCACAGACCAGGCGAGACAACTGGGCGCGGTTTCGCTGTGGATCAGACGCGATGAGATGTCGAATCTGATCCATCTCGTCGGCGGTGAAGTCTCGACCACAGTAGCGGATGGACGGATCGGGGTGCGGGGTACTCACTTGAATGGCTCCGGAAGTTCCCGGGCATGTTTTTGCTGGTCGGACAGGTTCCAAGGCAAAAAGGCGTCAATGTCTTCAGGCGGGCGACCGCGATTCGCTCGAGTCCTCCCGTCAGCGTGCCCCGGGAAACGCTGAGCCCTTCCAGCGCCAGGACCTTCCGAACACGGCACAGCGGCCTCTGGAAAAGAAACTTCTCCATCAGCAACCGAACCCAGAAGGAAATGGCGAACATGCCTTTGGGGATAAGCTTGGCCGGTGGCGGGGCCGTGACAACGCCGGGGACCGCCCGGCAGTTGCAGGCACTGCGGTATCGGGTCCGTTTATGGACGCGGCGGACCAGCCGAACCTCCCACTCGATCACCTCGGAATCATCGGTGCCGGGGAACACGACGAAAGGCTTGCCACAAATCGGACATCGTTGCTCGTCTTCCGGCAGATCATGCACCACTTCTTCCGTGGTAAGCTGAGAGCGGCGTTTTCGGCCATGCCCTTTTGTTCCACGTTGCTTGCCTCGCTTGCGTCGTTTTACAGTAGAAGGTTCGGGACCGGCAGGAACATTCCCATCGCCATCCTGCGCTTCCGGAGTGACGTCTTGGGGCAGTTCGGATTTTCGGCCGAACACCTGTTGCTCCAGCCACGCCACCCGGGCCTTCAGTGCTTCGTTTTCTCGGGTCAGCTCCGCGATCTGAGCCGCTTGGTCGCGAACGATCCGTTCAAGTTGCCCAGCCCTTTCTTTGAATGCCGCTTCCCGCTCGACGGCCCGGGCATGGAGAGCCCGCCAGTAGTGGGCCTCCTGGCGAAGGGTAATCTCGGTCCGCCGAGTCTCGACATCCTCAACCAGCATGCCGGCATTCTACGAGGGCAGGGGCTCTGTGTTCAGCGGTCAAAGAAGGAGGCCGGTGAGGACCAAGTGTGGCCACGGGTTCACTGAAACTTTACGCTCTGCCAACTGAGCTACGGTGGCAAGTGCTTTATTTGTAACGGCTTACGAATCAACTAGTGAGGCCAAAAAACGCCGACGACAACCGCCCAGTGTGACATCCTGCCCTCGCGTCGCTAAACCGGCGGTCTTGTCTGAGGTTAAACGTCGTCATGGCAAAGGCCAAACCTAAAAACTCGTAAGCCCAACAAACCCTACCCTGGCTTCCCGCTCACGGCCCATCTAAACAGCCAGTGGTGCAAGAAGATCCGGGGCAAGGTTCGCTTCTTCGGCATCTGGGCCGACCCGGATGCGGCCCTGGACAATTATAACCGACAGGCCGCCGATCTAAAGGACGGTCGAAAACCCAGCCCAAAGGCCACGAACGAGGAGATCACCGTTCGAGATCCGGCCAACAGGTATCTCCAGAGTCAAGAGGAAAAGACGACGCGGGGAATCATCACAGCCCGGTGGTTCGAGGACTGTGAGAGGACGGTCAAGGTGTTCACCAAGTTCGTGGGACGCAATCGGCCCTGGGATGATCTGAGGCCCGACGATTTCGCGAAGTACAGGCTTCGCGGAGCGGCACCGCCGAGCCGCTGGCGGACGTGAACCTCGACGGCGACGTTGACACCGATGATGAAGACGAGGTCGATTCCTGGGACGGCACCATTGGCGATGCGGCAGCCACGGTCGTGATACGAGAAGGCAACCCGTCCGCCGGGAAAGGCGGTCCAGATCACCTCTCGAAGATATTGTCAACAGGGAAGGGTACCACATCCGGCCGCCGACGGCGTGGAGACAGCAACAGGCCCTCGAAGGGGCGTTGAACGGGTATCGAATCCACGGTGCACGCCTCAGACAACCAACGGTCTTACGGCCTTTCTGGCCGGGGCAAGACCGCTGTTCGATCGGGCTTCGTAGTGTGATCGAGGCCGAATCGGGTGGCGGTCAAAAAAAGCCCTTCTCTTGGGTTACAGAGAATGTATGTGCCGTGTTTTGCGGACATTCTTCGTGAAAAACGGACATTCTTGGTGACGCGCTACACCAGAAGAAGATGAACTTGTGAGCGTGCTCGATTCGATAACGGAGAGGGCGGGATTCGAACCCGCGGTACGGTTGCCCGCACACTGGTTTTCGAAACCAGCACCATCAGCCGCTCGGTCACCTCTCCAGACGACTGCTTGACGACCGCGTCTGCGCCCTTATTCCAACCTCGCCTAGACCTGGCCATCGGATCCCGTTCGTCCAGGCAAGCTGAGAGTGTAAACATCGACGATCTCGTGGTCAAGATTGACGCAAGATGTCCGCGCCGGTTATCGTGCAACCGGCCGTAACTCGTCCCCACGTACAACAACACACCACGGGGCGGCAAGCCGGTGAGTATCGTGTTCTTGATCCCGCGGGTTAAGCGTGCGGGCCGTTGGGTTGTCCGCCAAGTGGAGCTCGGGTTTGTCGGGCGGCGTTGGCTGAGGTCCTGATGGATTCGTCGGCGGGTCGTGGGTGGGCGGGGCCGACCGTAGCGGCCGCCGGCTGGCGCTTGCCCAGGGCCATCCGGCACGCGAGGCGAATCGCGGTCTTCATGCTCTCGGGGTTGGCTGCGTTCTGACCGGCAATATCGAACGCCGTCCCGTGATCCACGCTCGTGCGGATGATCGGCAGCCCCAGCGTCGTCTGGCAAGCGCTCTCGAACGCCAGCAGCTTGATCGGGATCAATCCCTGGTCGTGGTACATCGCGACCACGCCGTCGAAATGCCCCTGCATGGCCCGCCAGAAGACGGTATCGGCCGGGAACGGCCCCTCCACGAACCAGCCCGCCTCGCGGGCCATCACGATCGCCGGCTCGATAATGCGCCTCTCCTCGTCGCCGAACAGCCCGTTTTCGCCCGCGTGCGGATTCAGCCCGCACACCGCGATCCGCGGGTGCTCGATCCCGAATCCGTTCACCAGCGCCTCGGCCATCAGATCTATCGGCTGAAACACCCGACCGATGGTGAACGAGTTGCGAAGCTCGAACAGGGCCTCGTGGATGCTGGCCAGCGCGACCCGAAGCCGCTGCGCCACGAACATCATCGTGACCCGGCGGGTCTTGAACGCGTGGCCCAGCTTCTCCGTGTGACCGGGGAAGCGATAGCCGGCTATGTGCCAGCTTTCCTTGCAGATGGGGGCGGTGACGATGGCTTCGATCGCCCCGTCGCGGGCGGCGGCAATGGCGGTATCGAGAAACCGCATCGAGGCCCGGCCGCCCTCCGCCGTCGGGCAGCGAACGGTGGGGCT
>DATKZH010000601.1:0-8499 GCA_035528065.1 Thermoguttaceae bacterium
AGCGATCTACGTCAACGAAGACTGGACCTCCTTTCACGCCGCGCGCATCGAGCGGGAACAACAAACGCTCTACCCCTATCGTGACCACCTCGCCAGCTTCCTAAACCACGCAGCTTGACGCGATCCGGGGGTTGCAACCAACTCATATCGATTCCAAGGGCGCTATCAGTCTGATGGCGCCCCGTGCCCACACCGTCTCATCGCGTGAATCTTTGCTTGTGTGCGTAACTCCTTTCTGCACAACCACTTCCGTTTGAAAGCAGCCTGTCGCGGCGCCGTTTGGCACCCGACGTGCAATCGGCGGGAAGTGCGGCCCAAGACAGTTCCCACATCCCGCGTGCTTGGCGAAGGAGACCCGTCATGAGAAACTCTGGCAAGATCACCCGAGTTGCGATTACCGTGGCAGCGATTGCGGTGGGGGGCCTTCTGGTCGCCGCGCCGGCCCAGGCCGAACCGCCCCGATTCCATATCGTACAGCCCCACGCGCCGGCTGCTCCCCCCCATCAGTCCCGATTGCAGATCTGGCAACCCGACCCCTACGTCGCTCCGCCGCATCAGCCCCGGCTCGGCCTCTACGGCCACATGGAGTATGGCCGCGGGATGGTGGTTGACCACGTCCCGTGGGGCACGCCCGCCAGCCGGACGGGCCTGGAGCCGGGTGACGCGATCGTGCGGGTCAACGGCCGCTGGATCCAGAGTGACCACGACTACTTCGCGGCTTTGCAGACCGCCGGAGCCGTGTGCCACCTGCTGGTCCAAGATGTCCGCGGCCGAGGGCTGATCCCGATCACTGTCTACCTCTACGGCGGCGGCAGCGGCCCCATCCTCTACCGCAACCAGAGACCTTGAGCGCAACCTTCCCGACCGCAGGTTTTCGGGTCCCAGGCCGCTGAGAACGTCCTCAGCGGCCTTTGTTATTGGGCCCGGCAAGAGCGCCCCGCACGCACGCTGCTATAATACCCAGTGAAATCGGCGGACGTGGGGCACGACCCTCCGTTTGGGTGGACCAAGCAGCGAACTTCGAACCTCAGATCGGGACTGTGGAAGAGCAAAAGAACAGACGGCGGCGCGTCGCCATCATCGGCGGCGGGATTTCGGGCTTGGCGGCGGCCCACCGGCTCGTGGAGCTGGCGCCGGACGTCAAGATCGTGCTCTTCGAGCGTGAGGGCCGTTTGGGCGGAGTGCTGGAGACGGTCCACGAGGACGGCTTCCAGGTGGAGACCAGCGCCGACAACTTCATCACCACGGTCCCCTGGGGCGTCGACCTCTGCAAGCGGTTGGGCTTGGGGGATGACCTGATCCAGACCAACCCGGCCCATCGACGCACGTTCGTGGTCCGCCGCGGCCGGCTCCACAAGCTCCCCGACGGCTTCCTGATGATGGCCCCCACGCGGATGTGGCCCTTGGCCGTCACGCCGATCCTCAGCCCAATGGGAAAGCTTCGGGCCGGGCTGGAGTACTTCATCCCGCCGCGCAAGGACGACGGCGACGAGAGCATGGCGGGCTTTGTCCGCCGCCGGCTGGGGCGCGAGGTGTTCGAGCGGCTCGTCGAGCCGTTGGTCAGCGCCGTCTATGCGGCCGACATGGAAAAGCTCAGCGTGCTGGCCACGCTCCCCCGCTTCCGCGACATGGAGCGCGAGCACGGCAGCCTGATCCGGGCGATGCGGCGCGAGATGCGCTCGCGGCGGAGATCGCGGTCGGAAAGCGGCGCTCGGTACAGCATGTTCGTCACGCTTCGGCAGGGGCTCTCGAGCATGGTCGACGCGATCCGCGACCGGCTCCCGCAAGGGGCGGTTCGGCTCCGGACCGCGGTCGAGCGGATCGAGCCGTGCGACCGGGGGTGGAGGCTGGTGGTCGCAAACGGAGCCGCGGAGGAGTTCGACGCCGTGATCGTGGCCGCGCCCGGCCCCGAGGCCGCCCGACTGCTCGAGCCCGTCGACGCCGAGCTGGCCGGCCGGCTGGCGAGCATCCAATACGAGGGGACGGCGATCGTCTCGGCGGCCTACGAGCGAGAGCAGATCGCGCATCGGTTGGGCGGGATGGGCGTCGTGGTCCCGTCGATCGAGCGGAGCCCGATCCTGGCCGTCAGCTTCTCCAGCCAGAAGTACGCCCATCGGGCGCCGGAGGGAAAGACCCTGCTCCGCGTCTTTGTGGGCGGGGCCCGATGCCCCGAGATGGCCGAGATGGACGCCGACCGGCTCGTGCCGCTGGTCCTCGGCGAGCTGGCCGAGCTGTTGGGCATCCGGGGCGATCCCATCTACCGCGTCACCAGCCACTGGCCCCGCACCATGCCCCAGTACCACGTGGGCCATACCGAGCTGGTCGAGCGGATCGAGAGCGCGGTGGGCAAGCTGGACGGCCTCGAGCTGGCCGGCAACGCCTACCACGGCGTGGGCATCCCCAACTGCATCCACACGGGCGAAGAGGCGGCCGAGCGCGTGCTGCGCGCCTTTTCCGAGGGTGCGTGAAGCCCCTCCCTCCGGCGCGCGGATCAGCTTTTCCCGTCGCGCGGATACCCGACGAGGTAGGTCATGGCCGCCGTGTGATGGCAGTAGCTCCCCGTTTCCCACGTGTACGGCGGGCCATCGAGCCCCTCCACCATCCCCCTCGCCAATTCCCAACCGGGGACACGAACCGATAATGGAAGAATAGGTAATGATGTGTGTTTCCCAGTCGCCCATAATCGGTTCGTGTCCCCGGAATTACGAATTACGGCTTCTCAAATCCCCGCCCCGCGATGTCCTTGTCGGTAATCCCGATGGCCAGGAATTGGGTGTCTGGAATCCGCATGGCTTCAAGCGATGCACGAGCTTCGGGATTCAATTCCCCCAACAGCAACGCGGCCTGCTTCTGCGAGACGGCGAACGTCAAGACCGGCACCGTTCCCCGCATTTCGGATTCCCGGATCACTTCGTCGATTTTCGACCGTTCCGTGAACCGTTCAGCCACCCACGAGCCGCCGTCCCCGCGAACATCCAGAACCAGCACGACGGGAAGTTCCACCTCGCGCTCGACAGCGTTCGCGTAGGCGAACTCGATTTTCTCTTTCGACGCTTGCAGCATCTGCTCGATCATCGAACGGGCTCCTCATCCAGCGAGCCATTTGCCAATCTAGCCCTCTGTTGCCACTAAGACCAATTCCGGGGCACAATGCCATCACCGGCGCGGGGTCTTTCGTTGTCGCAGCTTACGCTCTAAGAACCTCCGAAGCTTTCTGTGTTTCTGCTCGAAGGACCTTTGCAGCCTCTCGTGTTCCTTGTGGAGCGTCTCGTTCTGCTTCAGAAGCTCGTCAAGCATCTCGCTCTCTGTCCGGCCGAGGCGAGGGTCTCTCTTTTGGAGATACCGCCGTGCATCCCTTCCGAAGCGACCTCCCTGCTTGTTGAGGGTGGGCTCGGCCGCTGCGATCAGCACTGCCTCGATGTGATTCAGAGCATCTTTGATGATTGTCGTTGTCTTTATCTTCTCCATCGAGAGCTTTCCGCTTCGCAATACTCGCAGCAACCCGAACCAGGAGAACCGATCCCAACGTCCGGCCAAGTAGTCGAACTTGTGGTGGCTCCTGAGTCGGTAGAAGAGTCTCAGGTTTCCCGATCCGGTCTGACCGACGTAGACCATCTGGTGCCCTCGGTACAGCACGTAGATTCCGATCTGCTGGTGGAAATCGACCTCCTTGGTGCGTGCCCTGGTCCAGACGCCCAGCAGCTTGCCGGGCTGACCCCCGCTGCCCCAGAAGACGTCCTCGGCCTTCCAGAGGAGCCCGTAGCATTTGATGATGCCACCGGCCATGATCCCCTCCCTTTCCCGGTTGCTTCGGAACCCACGCTGCTCTCAGCGTAGTTGGACGGAGCCCGGCTGGCAACTAATTCCGGGGACACGAACCGATAATGGAAGAACAGGTAATGATGTGTGTTTCCCAGTCGCCCACAATCGGTTCGTTCCCCGGATTTGGCCGTCTCACGCCGCTGGTAGTCCTCCGCTCCAACGATCTGTTCAAACGAGTACGTTCAAACTACGTCCTGCATTGGCCGCACGCGAGGCGGGGGAAGGGAACGTCCTTCCGACTCGAAATGGGCGATGACGTCCTCAAGGACTTCACACAGCTCGCCGTAAACTTGCGGGGGATCTTCTCCGTGAATCCCCGTGATCAAGTCAGGACACTTCCCGACGTATACCTGATCTTCCTGGCTCCATTCCACCCATTTATGATACCGATCGCTCGTCTTCATTCTTGGCCCTCTGAAGTCGACAAGCACCGTCAGAAGAAGACGTAGTACAACAGCACCGCGCAGGCGATGATCAACGCGCCCAAAAAGGGAACCAATCGGCTGGGCGTCAGGTCGAGCTTCGTGGTCGCCTCCGGCACGACCTCCGGCGCGGCCGGGATCCGCCGCAACATCGCCAGACCGACGAGGAACGCCACGGCCGAGGCGATCCCGATCACCAGCGGCGTCAGGTAGACGGCGATCACGCGATCCTCGGGCCGTTCCCGGATCGCTAGGGGCGGTTGCGGCAACTGGGCGGAGGCCGCTGGGTCCGTCGGGTCCGGCAGATCGGCCGGGGGATTGTCCGCCTCCTCTTCGAGCGGCTTCACGGTGATCACCGATTGCCCGGTGCCGACCGCCGAGAGGTTCACGTTGTAGCCCTGCCAGTAATCCTTCGCAGGCCATTCGGGGATGATCCAGAGGCAGAACATGTAGACGTGCAATCCTACCACGACGGCCCCCAGCACGGCGGCCGCCGGCGCGACCGCGGTACGGAGCAAGGACCGTGCCGGACGGGCCGCCTTCGCGGCGGCCACCAGTCGGATCGAAGGGGCGGGCAGACGCGTCAGCCAGAGCGCGCAGGCGAAGTAGATCGCCGTGGGTACGCCGGCGTTGACGAAGTGGATCCAATCCGGGATCGTCACCCACCCGAAGCCGTCGGCCAATTGGTAGAGGGTGATCCAACTGAACTGGAACAGGGCCAGCCCGAACATATAGGCGCCCAGGATCGCCGTAACGAAGGGGATCAGCCACCGCTGCCAGAGTCCGGTCGGCCGGTCGCTCTGGAGCGCGCGGTCCGCCGCGGCCTCCTCCTCGCGGAGCGGCGCGAGCACGGTCACCAGGAACATGTAGACGGAGCAGAAGATGAAGGTGAACGCCATGTGGTGGAGGAATGCCACGTTCGGCATGACCTTCAGGCACCACATGTAGAACGCCGGTCCCAGGAGCATCGCCCCGATGGCGGCCTGGCTCGGGGTCCGCCTGGAGAACAGGCCGAAGAAGAACACGGTAACGATGCCCGGGGTAATGAAGCCCCAGGTCATCTGGATGTAGTCGAATACCCCCTTCCCGCCCGCGATCCACCCCAACTGGGGTGCCCAGAAGCAGGCGAGGATCACGAACACGGCCGTCATCGCCCGGCCCAGCGTGATCAGCGAGCGATCCGAGGCCTTCCGATTGAAATGGCGTTTGTAGAGGTCCATGGTGAAGATCGTGGAGGCCGAGTTGAGCATCGAATCGAGCGAGCTCATCACGGCACCGAACAGGGCGGCCAGCATCAATCCCCGCAGCCCGGCGGGAAGGACCGTCTGGATCATGTGCGGATAGGCCTGGTCCTTGTTGGGAATCTGATCGGCATAGAGCTCGAACGCCATGATCCCGGGAAAGACGATGATGAACGGCATCAGCAGCTTGAGGCCGGCGGCGAAGATCATTCCCTTCTGGCCTTCCGAGACGCTCTTGGCCCCCAGGGCCCGCTGCGTGATGAACTGGTTCAAACCCCAGTAGAACATCTGCGGGATCCACAGCCCGCCGATGAACACGGCGACCCAGGGTATCTCCGGGTGGTCCCAGGGTTTGACCGTGGAGAGCTTATCGCCGGCTCTCTGCCAGAAGATGCTCACCCCTTCGGCCAGCCCGTTTCCGCCGCCGAGGTTTCTGCTGACGGCCAGGAAGCCCAGCACGGTGACCAGGACCCCGCCCAGAATGAGCCCCAGGCCGTTGAACAGGTCGGCCCAGACGACGGCCTTCAGGCCGCCCCAGACGGTGTAGACGCCGGCAACGATGCCGATCAGCCAGACCGACACGATCAACAGCCACTGCGCGCCGAGCATGCCCTCAAGATCGAGACGCGCTTGGAGATTCGATTTCTCCACGTACTGGCGAACCGCGTCGCCGAAGACCGCGTCCAGCCCGATCGCCCCCGCATAGAGGACCGCCGAGATGATCACGAAGACGTAGGCCGACAGCATGTAGAAGGCCATCAGGCCGCGGGCCCCGGCAGAATAGCGGGTTTCGAGGTATTCGGGGATCGTGTAGATGCCTCGGCGCAGAAAGCGGGGCAGCAGGAAGATGGCCACCAGCACGATCGCCACGGCGGCCGTCCATTCGTAGCTGGCGATCGCCAAGCCCGTTTCGTAGCCGGCCCCCGCCATGCCCACGAAGTGCTCGGTCGAGATGTTCGAGGCGATCAGCGAGATCCCGATCAGCCACCAGGTCAGCTTCCGGCCCGCCAGGAAGTAGTCTTCCGACGACTCCTCTCGCCGCGACATGTACATCGCGAAGATGACGACGAGCAGGATGTATCCGATGAAGGCACAGTAATCGAGAAGGACAAACTCCATCAAGGTCTCCTTATGGCAGGCGGGCGACGACACCACGACCGCGGTGGCTTCCCTCAGGAAACTCCCAGATAACCGAGACTCCGCCGATTGTCAACCCTGGGGGAGGCGGCCCCCTCGTTCTGTGTGAGAAGGGGGATGAAGAAGGTGGAAACGGAATCGAGCCGGATGAAAGCAAGACGGCGACCGTCGCCCCTGTCCTCTGATCACCCTGTCTTCGGCGCGCCGGGGTCGACCGGTTCGAGTCGCCCCTCCACAAGCCGCACGCATCGGGTGGTGAGCTTCTCCAGAAGCGCCCGATCGTGCGACACGACGACCATCGCCTGGGGGAGCCGCGCGATGATGTCGACCACGCGTTGGGTCGCTGCGTCGTCCAATCCGGAGGTCGGCTCGTCCAACAGCAGCACGTCGGGCTCCATCGCCAGCACGGTGGCCAGGGCCACCAGCCGCTTCTCGCCGCCGGAGAGCTTGTACGTGATCCGGTCCTCGTAGCCGGCCAGGCCCAGCGACTGGAGCGTTTGGGCGACGATTTCGTGCACCTCGTGGCGGCTCCTGCCGAGGTTCATCGGCCCGAAGGCGACGTCTTCGGCCACCGTGGGGCAGAAGAGCTGGTCGTCGGCGTCCTGGAAGAGGAGCCCGGCCCGGGCGCGGACCTCGTGGAAATCGGCCTCCCGCGCGCGGACCTTGCCGAACACCTCCACCTCGCCCGACGTGGGCCGCACCAGCCCCACGATCAGGGCCAACAGCGTCGTCTTCCCGCTCCCGTTCGCGCCCAATAACGCCACCCGCTCCGACCGCTTCAACGAGAAGTCGCACCCGCCGAGGACCGGCCGGTCCGGACCGTACGAGAAGCTCACGTCGCGCAAACGGACCAGCACGTCGTTCATAGCCACTCCACCAGGGCCAAAAGCACCAGGAGCACGAGCGCCGCCGTGCCGAACCAGGCGTCGCGGGCCGCGAAGACGAAATGGTCCAACAGGTAGAACCGCCCACGAAAACCGCGACACTTCATCGCCGCCACGATCCGCTCCGAGCGATCCAGGCTGCGGACCAGGAGCATCCCGACCAGGTAGCCGTACGCGCGGCAGGTTTGCCCGCTCATCCTCGGGCGAAACGCGCGCGTCTTCATGGCCGCCCTGAGTCGCAGGTATTCCCGCCGGAGCACGTCGAGATAGCGCACGGTGAACAGGAACAGGTGGGTCAGCTTGTCGGGCACGCGGAGATGGCTCATCGCGTGGCCCAAGGTGACGATGTCCAGCGTTCCCAGAAGCACGACCAGCGCCAGGACGACGGCATTCGCCTTGAGCGAGATCGCCGCGGCCCGGAGCAGTCCTTCCCACGTGTACTCGAACGGGCCCAGCGCGGCCAGCGCGCGTCCCTCGACCGCCCAAGGCAGCATCGCCACAAGAAGCAGCATGAGCGCGTTGACCGGCGCCAGCCGCCGGGCGACTGTCAACGGGCGCAACCGGGCGAGCATCGCCGCGACCACGGCGAGGCCCATCGCCAGACCCAGCGCGGGAAAACCGTTGAATAGCGCAACCACCACGGAGAACGCCACGGCGGTGACGATCCGCGAGCGGGGGTCCAGCCGGTCGACAAGCGAACGGCGTGCGCCCGACGGCGACGAGCCAAGCAGGGAAACGGAGTCACCGGACGCGTTTGCCATGGGCGGTTGCAGTCTTCTTCCGTAGGGTGGGTCGAGGCACGAGACCCACGCACAGGCGGCTCGCTTTCGCGGCAAACGCGTGGGTCTCGTGCCTCGACCCATCTATGGGAACGCTTTTGTCAACCAGGTAGTTTGTTGTTATTTGCTTGTTGCGAACTGGTGAGCGTGCGGGGCTGTCCACGAGACCTCAAGGGCGAGGGCTCAACCATCTATTCGGGATCGCCGCTACGGC
>DATKZH010000602.1:0-6705 GCA_035528065.1 Thermoguttaceae bacterium
GCCGTAGCGGCGATCCCGAATAGATGGTTGAGCCCTCGCCCTTGAGGCCTCGTGGACAGCCCCGCACGCTCACCAGCTCGCAACAAGCAAAGAACAACAAACTACCCGGTTGACAAAAACGTTCCCATAGATGGGTCGAGGTACGAGACCCACGCGCAGGCGCGTCGTCATATGAGACACGTGGGTCTCGTACCTCGACCCACCCTACTCTTCTCGGCACCAACGGCCACCGCACTTAGGAAGCCTTTTACACCACAACTGGCCGCACCAGCACCGTCAGAACGGAATTCCGATCATGTCCACCCTGAAGCGCATTCTGGTGACCGGCGGGGCCGGGTTCTTGGGCTCGCACTTGTGCGAGCGGCTGGTGGCCCAGGGGCACGACGTCATCTGCCTCGATAACTTCTTCACCAGCCAGAAGTCGAACGTCGCCCACCTGCTCGTGGAGCCGAACTTCGAGCTCGTGCGCCACGACGTCACCCTGCCCGTCTACCTCGAGGTCGACGAGATCTACAACCTCGCCTGCCCGGCCGCCCCGGGCCACTACCAGTACAACCCCATCAAGACGATGAAGACCTCCGTGATGGGCGCGATCAACGCGCTGGGGATGGCCAAGCGGTGCCGGGCGAAGATCTTGCAGGCATCGACCAGCGAGGTCTATGGCGATCCCGACGTCCATCCGCAGCCGGAAAGCTACCGCGGCTCGGTCAACCCGATCGGGCCCCGGGCCTGCTACGACGAGGGCAAGCGGGCCGCCGAATCGCTCTTCATGGACTACCACCGCATGAACCGCGTCAACGTCCGCATCGTGCGAATTTTCAACACCTACGGGCCGCGCATGCACCCGTTCGACGGCCGCGTGATCTCGAACTTCATCCGCCAGGCACTCCAGGGCGAACCGATTACCATCTTCGGCGACGGGCGCCAGACCCGGTCGTTCTGCTACCGGGATTGTATGGTCGAGGGGATGATCCGGATGATGGGCGCCCCGGACGAGCTGATCGGCCCGGTGAACCTGGGCAACCCCGGCGAGTTCTCCATCCGGGAGCTGGCCCAAGTCGTCCTCGAGCTGACCGGCTCCCGCTCGAAGCTCGTCCACGAGCCGCTCCCGGCCGACGATCCCACCCAGCGCCAGCCCGACGTCACGCTCGCCCGACAAAAGCTCGGCTGGGAGCCGAAAGTCCCGCTCCGAGAAGGGCTGGCCAAAACAATCGAGTGGTTCCAATCGATCGACCTCGGCCACTACCGCCCGCCGACGCCGAATTATTAGGGGGGAGTAGGGAGTGAGGAGTTGGGAGCACGCGCGGGGGGTGCCACTTGCTGGCTTGTCCAGCAGTGCCCGACCTGATACGATGTCTGTTATGAGAGGCTTGCAGCCGCATGGAAAATGGACTGGCCATGATGGACTGCTCGGTTCTATCGGAACGACTGCAAGCAGGAAGAGGATGCGCTGCCGACCATCCACGGTCCGCCGTTTGGAGTACTGAACCACAAGGGTTCACTCGGCATCTAAGGATCGGCCGAAGAATAGCTGCCGCATTTGCGGAGTAGTAGGCACACGCCGTGTGGGCTGCTCAAAACGGCCGTCAATCACTCGCCGCATTGTGTCCCGTTTGTGTTCCATCCCCGTACGCCGAAGGCGTTAGACAACACAGCCCAGGGTTGCGAAGCTACCCTGGGTCCCGGTTCCGACGTCGCCCATCAACCCCGAAGGGGTTGCACATCGCCCGCTCGAGGGTTGCGCGGGGTGCAACCCCGTTGGGGTTGGGGGGGACTTGGTGCCCGCCAACCCAGGGTAGCTTCGCAACCCTGGGCTGTGTTGTGAAACCGCTTCGCGGTTAGGGGAACAGAAATGGCACACGCTTCCCGCGGATTCATGGCTCTGTTTTCCGCACGTTTTAGCAGCCCACACGGCGTGTGCCGTAACCGGCGGACGGCACACGGCGTGTGCCTGCTACGGAAGTCGGGAAGTTATCTTTCGGCCGATCCTAAAGGGCACTGCTGGACAAGCCGGCAGGGGGATACTGAACGTGGCAGGCTCGACCGGAAGATGCGCCCTGGTCGACGGAAGGGGACGCGGCTTCTTTTGGCTTGCGCGTGCCGTTTACTCTGCACCGGCGAAACGCCGGTGCCACGCAACTCACGTCTTCGAGATTGACGGAGCATCCGCGGTCAGTGGAAACGCCCCGCCGCTGCCCGGGCTTTCTAACCCTACGGCCCGCTCCCCACGGCGATCAGGTCGATCGTCAGCGTGCGGTCGGGCTGTCCCACGCCGTGCACGGTGACCTTCGACGCCGCGGGCGGGCGTTGCGGGTCGAAGGACTCGCGACGCAGTATGTCGATCCCTCTGCTCCCGTCGTCGTCGGACACGTAGTACGTGGCCTTGGCCAGATGGAGCATGTCGCCGCCCGTCTTGGCCAGGATCGACTGCAATTGGTCGAACACGTCGCGGGCCTGGGCCTCGCCGTCGCCCGCTTCACGCGCCGACAGGCCGGAAATGTGGATCTGCCGTTCCGTGCGCACCAGCGCCACGCGACTGAAGGCAGGCGAGGGCCTCACCTCGGGCGGGTTGTAGTACTCGACGGTCTCGGCGGGTTGGCCCGTCAGGGGCAACTGCGCGACGAGTTCGATCTCGACCGGCGCCGAGGCGATCCATTCCACGAAGACGACCGGCGGAGTGAGCTGGCCGGGGAAGAGCTTCTTCACCTCGCGCAAGGCCGCGTCGGCCGACGTGGCCGGCGTCAGAAACACCTTCACCTGCACCACCTGCGACGGCGAGAGCTTCAATTGCCCGAGCCTTCCGAGCAGGGTGGACAGCGACTGGGCGACGGCCGACATGGCGAGTCCGCCTTTTTCCGGCTGACCGGACAGATACGCCACGCCGCCGGGCGGCATCACCGCGGCATCGGCGCAGTCCTTGTCGCCGGCCACGGCCTCGCAGCGCTGGAGGGCCACGGCCTCGCCTTTCTCGGCGGCCACCGCGACCGCATCGACGGCCACCAGCGCCTTGCGATGCCCAAGCGGCGTCAGAAGCACCGTGATGGCCGGACGGACGGCCGGGTCGAGTCGCCCCGTCAACTGCTCGCGCAGGCGGTCGGCCGCCTGGTGCGAGAGGGCGCAGACGTTCAGCCGAACGAGTTTGTCGAGCCCCGATCCGGCGGCGCCCAACACGGCCTCCAGGTTGGTGAGAACCTGTTCGATCTGCTCGTCGGCCGACCCTTCGCCAACGAGTTTCCCCTCGCTATCCAGCGGCAAGAGCTGGCGCGTGTACACCAGCGGAAGCCCCCGGACAACGACGGCCTGCGACATGCCTGCCGGGGCGTCGAGGGGAAGGTAGCGGACTGCCGGCTCGTTCGTCTCCTCGACGGGCGTGTCTTTGACGGCCGCGGGTTTCTCGGGGGTGCCGTCCTCAGTCGCGGCTTGGACGGCCGGGCAAACGGCCAACGCGACGCAGCAGCCAGCCAGCAGAGTCCCGGCCAGAGATCGCCATGTCATGAGTGTACTCCTACGTTGGTCATCAAGGAGCTTACTCGTTCCCAAGCGGGAGCTTGGGAACGAGATACGCCAAAAAGGCCCCTAACGAAACGTACTCCTCACGCTCCGCGTGAGGTCAATTCAGGCTTCAGGTCCCTCACGCGGAGCGTGAGGAGTACGTGATCTTGCGAACGAGGTGCAACAGGCACGTTGGAAACGTGCCCCACAAGAACAAGACTCTACACCTTCTCCGGCAGCTCGTAGCCCTTGCGTCTTGGGATATCGAGATACTGGTTGGCCTCGTCGTCGCCGGGGAAGACCTCTTTTTCCGGGTCCCACTTGAGCGGCCGTCCGATCCAGCGGGCGATGTTGCCCAGATGGCACAAGGTGGCGACGCGATGCGCGTTTTCCACGTTCATGATCGGGTCCTCGCGCGACTTCACGCACCGGAAGAGGTTGCCCATGTGGTGGTCGTTGCGGTAGACGCGAATCGCGTCGGCCGGGAGCGGGTCTTGGTCGAGGCCCTTCGGATCGCACTCGTACCCGTCGCGAAAGATCGTGATCTTACCCTTGTCGCCGATGAAGGTCGCTCCGCCGCCCAGCCGGCTCTCGGTCCCGCTGAGTGTCAGCACGACGCCGTTGGCATACTTGTAGTTGATGATCGACCTGCTGGCGATGGCATCGCCGCGATCGCGATCCTCCGGGTCGTCGTAGACCACCTCCTGGAGCTTCTCGGCCGGGTCCACCCAAATCTCGACCGGACCGCTCTCATCCATCCCCAGCGCCCACTGGACCATGCTCAGTCCGTGGCAGCCCCAGTTGGCCAGTTCGCCTCCCGAATAGGGCCGGAACGACATCCAGCCCGGGCCGACCGCGTATTTTTCCGCCGGCTGAGCCGCGTACTTCTCCCGGACATAGGGTACACGCGACAGGTAAAGATCGGTGTGGTAGGGCACGACTTCGTTCGGCCCGCACCACCGGTCCCAATCCAGCCACTCGGGGATCGGCTGGGCGGGGAAGTTGCACTCATAGGGGCTGGGATAGTTGTAGCCGATGACCGACTGCACCTTGCCGATCCGCCCGTTGAGGATCAGCTCCACGGCCTTGCGCGTCATGGGGTGGGATCGCTGCTGCTCCCCGGTTTGGAACACGCGTTGGTGCTTGCGGACCGCGTCGGCCATGACTCGGCCCTCGCGGATCGTGTGCGAGAGCGGCTGTTCGCCGTAGACGTCCTTGCCCGCCTGGCACGCATGGATGCAGGGCAGGTAGTGCCAATGCTCGGGGGTGGCGTAGATGACGACGTCCACCTCCTTGCGATCCAGGAGTTCTCGGTAATCCTTGAAGGCCGGGCACTCGTACTTGGCCGCCCATTGCCCGGCGCGCTTCTCGTTGAGATCGGCGACGGCGACGATGCGGGCATACTTGGGCATCTTGCCCTGCCCACCCTTTCCGATGACCAGTTGACCGTTGCGCCGCCCGCAACCGATGATTCCCACGCCGACCTGGTCGTTCGGCCCGGCGGCCTGTTCGTCTTCGGGGGAGGGCTCGGGGGTTTGCGGCGGAGGCCCGACCGGGCCACTTGGGCCCGGAGCCGGCTCCCTCCGGCAGGAAATGAACAGCGGCAAACTGATTCCCGCGCCCAGCGCCCTCCGCAGCAGCCGGCGCCGGGAGATCTTTTTAGAGATTGTCATTGAGGTTTCCTCGCCTAATAGGTTTCTGTTCCGCGACTGGATCCGACATCACCCCACCAGCGCGGCGCTGTGGGCGTGAATCTTTCGGATCGCTTCTATGATGTGATCCACGTCGCTGCGGTCGGCCAGGAGCAGGGTGTTGAACATCCCGACGGTGGTCTCGCAGACTTGCTTGTTGCCCTTGAGTTCCTGGAAGCTGTCGCGATAGGCCCTGAGGCGCTCGGCGGGGAACAGGCGCTTGTAGCCGCGCGAGTTGATCGCCTCGTCGAGCAGCCCGTCGAAATACTGTTCGTGGTAGCCGCCGCTCGAGGGGACGCCTTCGGCGCTGAGGGCCCTCATGAACTTGTCGCGCGGCAGTCCGTGGAACTGATCCTTGTCGTACCGGAAGGCGAACAGGTGCCAAACCGCCCGGCTGTTCTCCGGCAGACGCACCGGCTCGACGCCCGGGATCTCCTTCAGGCCGGCCGTCAGGTAGTCGCCGTTTTCCTGCCGGCGCTTGGTGTCGGAGACCAGCTTGTCGATTTCCTGGAGGAGCAGGGCGGCCTGGTAGTGGGTCATGCGGAAGTTGGTGCCGCGGCTGAACGAGCCGCTTCCCTTCCAGGTGCCGTGGGCGCGGCCGCAGTTGTGGAACGACCAGCAGCGGTCCAGGAGTTCCTGGTTCATGCCGGTGACGGCGCCGCCGTCGCCGGAGGGGATGTGTTTGGAGTTCTGGAAGCTGAAGCAGCCCAGGTCGCCCAGCGTTCCGCACTTGCGGCCCTTGTACTCGGCGGTCCACGCCTGGCAGGCGTCCTCGATCACCGCCAGACCGTGCTTCTTGGCGATCGCGTTGATCGGGTCCATGTCGCAGGGCATGCCGTAGATGTGGACCGGCAGGATGGCGCGGGTGCGGTCGGTGATGCGGCTTTCGATCGTCGCCGGGTCCATGGTCAGGGTGGCCGGGTCGGTATCGGCGAATACCGGCAAGGCCTTGTGCATCAGGCAGACGTTGTACGTGGCGATGAACGTGTAGGGGGAAACGATCACCTCGTCGCCCGCGTCGACCCCCATCACGTACAGGGCGGTCAGGAGCGACGTGGTGCCGCTCGACATGGTAACGCAGCCCTTGGCGCCGAGCAGCTCGGCGTAGGCCTTTTCGAAGTCCTCGGCGCGCCCGCCGCTGCCGGAGGAGCACCACCGCCCGCTGCGAAGCACGTCGATGATGTCGGATTCCCACGCCTCGTTCCACTGGGGCCAACTCGGCCAGCCGCCCTTGTGAGCGGGCGTGCCCCCGAGGAGGGCCGGTTTGTTCGCGGTGGCGGCGAACACCGTGGGCGCTCGGCCGGCGCTCAGCCCGGCCGCCAATGCCGCGGAACCGGCCGCGGCGGTTTGGACGAATCCACGTCGTGTCACTCTGTCTTTCATGGCGTTAGTTCCTCCCGGATTGGCAGGCGCGATTTTGGGTGAAGCGTTCACGGGGTCGTTGGTGCGGGGGCCTATGCTGAATAGGGTTGCACGATCCGTGCAATTCCGCAGGGTGGGTCGAGGCACGAGACCCACGCGT
>DATKZH010000603.1:0-24490 GCA_035528065.1 Thermoguttaceae bacterium
CCGGCCGTGCTGAACGCGTGCACGAAGCGGAACGACGTGACCCGGTTGAAAAACCCATCGCCGTAGAGCTTGGCCTGATCGGGCCACGACTGGAACGTGTCCTTTCCGGCGGGATCGTCCCGCAGGTCGGCCACGTCGTCGTGTCCCGGGGTGGCGTAGGCGTATATGTTGGTGAACGAGACAACCCGGTTTGAATAGCCTTCCCCGGAGATCCTGGCCGCGTTCGGGTCGGCGCGCAGGGTATCCACGCCGTCGGGGTCGTCGTGGAGCACGGCGACGTCGGAGCCGCCCCCGCCGTGGACGGTGATCGACTCGGCGTCGGCGACGTTGACCGTGTAGCCCTCGCCGGAAAGCGTGCCGTGCCCGGGCCAGAGCTCCACGGTGTCCTTGCCCGCCGAGCCGATGACGAGCACGGTATCGTCGCCTCCGAGGCCGTCCAGGTCGACGGTGGTCACGTTCGCGCCGACCGTGACCGGAACGCCGTTGACCGTGACGGTCCACGCGCCCGGGCCTCCCACGACCAGCTTGAACGTATCGTTGCCCTCCGTACCTTCGATCGTCCGGGTCGTCGGACCGGTGGGCTCCGTGCTTCCGGCCACCGGCGGATCGAAGTTCCCCACAATCGGGGCCGCGTAGTCGTCCCCGAACTGGGCGAACAGGTCGTCGCCGAACGGGACCGGCTCGAACGGATGATCCAACGGCGCCACCGACCCGTCCGCTTGGACCGCGGCGTCGGAGATGAGGAAGTACCACTCGGCCCCTTCTTCCGGCGTCGCGCCGCTGCGGTCGGGCACCCAGAGACCGAGGTCGTCGATGCCGTCCTGGTTCATGTCGGCGGCCACGGGCCGTTCTCGAACGCCGCTGAAGTCGAGGAAGTTGAAGCGGATCTCCTTGTCGACGGCGCCCCCCAGCCCGTTGTCGGCCAGATCGAAGTAGAAGATGCCCTTCAGGAAGGTCCCCAGGTCGTCGAACCCGTCGCCGTCGAAGTCGCCCACGATCGGGTAACCTCGCAAGTCGGAAACGATCGGCGTCTCGTCGCTGACGAGGAAGTCGCGATCCGTGTCCAACAGCCAGCTCGTGCCGGTGAACAGACCCACTTCGTCGCCGTTGAGCAGGCCCGGGTCGTCGGGATCGGACGGGTCGACGACGTCGAAGTTGCCGGCCACGGGGGCGCCCAGGCCGTCGAACCAGGTCGGCTCGATCGAGTTTATGTCGGGCACGCCGTCGTTGTCCACGTCGACCAGCCAGCGATACCGCCTCGCTTCGTTCTGCCCGTAGGCGGCCAGCTTGTCGAACCCGTCGGCATGGACCACAGGGTCGGACAACGGGCCAACGTCGTTATCCGCCGGCAAGGCGAAGTTGCCGGCGAAGACGTCGTCGCTGGGGAAGCCGAGCGTGTAGGTGATGTCGCGGTGGGTGAAGTCGGGGTTCTGCGGATCGAAGCGGAAGTTCCCGTTCGTGTCGACGTACACGCTCCCGCCGCTCCACGTGCCGATCTCCGGCCGGCTGTCGACGGTGAACCGGGCGACGAAGTCGCCGCCGGGCACGCCGTCGCCGCTGGGCAGGTCGGGCGTCTCCTGCGGCTCGATCGCGTCGGTCTCGCCGTCCAGGGCGTTCCCCACCGGGTCGACCAGGCTGTCGGAGAGCGTCAGAGTGAACCGGTCGTCGGGGAGCGGCTCGAAGAACGTGAGAATGATCTCGCCGGTTGCCGGCAGGCCGCTCGCGATCGGCCCCGACACGAACACGACGCTTTCGATCGGGATGATCCCGTTGGCGTCGCCGACCAGCAGGAAGTGGCCCGGCTCGAGCAAGTAGTGGCCGGGCTCCGCGGTCGCCGTCTCCGGCTGCAACGCCAGGTAGAGGAAGTTGGGATCCACGTCGCTGCGGTTGGGCAGGTCCAGGATCGAGATCGACAACGCGTCGACCAGCGGCGTGGGCGACGCCGTGCCGCCGGGATACTTCGGGTCGAACAGGTCGAAGTCCGAATGGCCCGTGATGGACACTTCTTCGACCCGCGGACCCTGCGTGTCGATGAAGACGTCCAGAACCTGGCCCTCATCGCCCAGTTGGTCGCCGACCTGGTTCACGTTGCCGGCCAGGTCCTCGGCCGTCACCAGGATCTCCCGAACGCCGTCGAACGGGAAGAAGGCCGGGTCGTTCAGATCGCGGATGAACGAGGTGTTCCACTGGCCGTTCGGGAAGGCGTCGTCCCCGTCGAGCGGCACGGCCACCGTGAGGCTGAACTCGGCCGGGCGGTTGACCGAGTCGTCGGCCGAGGGATCGGCGTACAGTCGCACCATCGCGTCGGCCTCGGCCCGGCCCACGAACCCGAGCGCCGTGTTGCTGGTGACGCGATCGGCGAACGTCGCCGGATGCCCCTCGACGCCCGTATCGCTCAGGATCGGATCGATGCCGATGATGCTCACCGGCGGGGCGACCGTGTCGACGAGCACGTCGAGCAGGAAGTCCTCGCTGATGTTTCCGGCCCGGTCTTCCACCTCGAGCTTGAGGTTGTGGATCCCGTCGGCCAGCCGGGGCGCGGCCGGACTCGGATTGTTCAGCGCCGCGCTCAACACCTCGCTGAGCAAGGTCTCCGCCCTCAGGCCGCCGAAGCTCGGGTGGGTCGACGAGTCGAAGAGCAACACCTCGGCCGTCTGCTCGAGCCGGTCGTAGACGCGGTAGATGAAGTTCTGCGGGTAGATGTGAATCGCCGCGTTGGGATCGTGCGTGGTCATCGAGAACGTGGGGTTGCGCACGAGCGTGACGTTCGTGACGTTGTCGTCGTTGTGACGCCCCGTGTCGTCGTTCTCGAACAGGTCGAGGAACGGGGTGTTGGGCTGGTACGTGTCGATCTCCACGAGGAGCGAATCGGAAAGCTGGCTGATGTTGCCCGCCAGGTCCTCGAGCTCCGCCGTCACGTCGTAGACGCCGTCGTCGAGCGGCTCGATCGTGATTTCCCAGATGCCGACGCCGTTGTCGGGGGCCAGGTCGCTTTCGTCGGAGCCGACGACGCCTTCGCCGACCAGTTCGAGCCCGCCGCCCGTGGTCGCGTTCTGGGCCCAGAGGCGGACGATCGCGTTGGCCTCGCCGGTCCCGCGGAACGCCGGCGCCGACTCGTTGGTGACGTTGTCGTTGTCGAGCAAACCGCTGTCGCTATCTGCCAGCAGATCGGGCATGGAGGGCGCCAGCGGCGGCCAGGTGTCGATCGTCACCAACAGCTCCTCCGCCTGGGCGCTGCGGTTGCCGGCGACGTCGAACGCCTCGACGCTCAACGGGTGCGGGCCTTCCGCCGGAATCCCGAACACGCCCTGGTTGGCGAGGAAGTCGATCCGCAGGATGCCGAAGCCGTCCGGCACGCCGTCGGTCATATCGAACGCGGGGTCGAACACGAACGCGGCGATCACCACCTCGCCGTCCTTCACCTGCACCCAGGTGCCCGGCTCGGCGGAGATGCGGAAGTCGGCCACGCTGTCCGTCGGCAGCACGTCGGGGTCGCCGATCGTCACGTTGTCCAGATCGGAGCTGCCCGTGTCGTCCGGGTCGACCAGGTCGATCGTGGGCCGCTGGGGCGGCAGCGTGTCGATCACCAGATCGTTTTCGCCCAGCAGGTCGTCGACCACGGTGATGTTGCCGGCCAGGTCCTCGACCTCCACGTGGATCTGGTACTCCCCGTCGATGAGCGGCTCGACCGTGATCTCCCACGTGCCCAAGACGTCGGTATTGGGCGGGTCGATGGTGGTCGTGCCGTCGGACTGGTCCGAGTTGACCACGCCCTGGCCCACAAGCTCGCGCACGCCCGTCGGATCGCCGTCCACGATCCGCTCGGCGAAGAGGCGAATCTGGGCGTTGGCCTCGGCAATGCCCGCAAACGCCGGCTGGTTGATGTTGGTCACGTTGTCGGCGTTGCCTCCCAGGCGCCCGCCGTCCGGGCCGAACGAGTCGCTCGCGTCGAGCAGGTCGAGCGTCACCTTCACCGGGTCCGGGTCGGTGAGGTCGACCGTCACCAGAAGCTCCTCCGACTGGTCGCTGCGATTGCCCGACTCGTCGAAGGCCTCGACGCTCAACGGGTGCGGGTCTTCGTCGAGAGTCAGGGTGACGAAGACGAAGTCCGCATCGGGCATCGTGAAGGTGGCGATCACCTCCTCGCCGTCCTTGATTGCCACGTCGCTCTGCGGCTCGGCCGACACCCTAACCTGGACCTGCGTTTGATCCTCGTCCGGATCCGGGGCGAACCCCTGCGTCACGTTGTCCATCGTCGACCGGCCGGTGTCGGAGTAGATCGGGTCGATCAGCACCGGAATCTCCGGGTTGCCGGTCATGTCGAGCAAGGGATCGATCACGTCGGGGCCGACCAGGTCGATCGTGGGCCGCTGCGGCGAAAGCGTGTCGATCACGACGTCCAGGCTCGGCCCGTCGTCCTGATCGCTCGAATTGCCGGCGACGTCCTCGATCTCCAACGTGAGCCGGTAGTACCCGTCGGCCAGCGGCTCGATGGTGATCTCCCAGAGCCCCAGCCCATCGTCGGGCGCGCCGCCTTCGCCGAGGTAGTCTGCGCCGTCGCCCGCCGCTCCCACGTCCGACGTGTCGGAGCCGACCACCGTCTGCCCGACCAGGTCGGGGACGCCGATCGGGGCGCCCGCGTCGTCAAACCGCTGGGCGTACAGGCGGAGCCTCGTGTTCGCCTCGGCCACCCCGACCAACGCGGGCTGGTTGATGCGCGTGGTCAAATCACCCAGGTCGCCCGTGTCGCTGTAGGTGGCCATGGCGATGGTCGCAAGCGCAGCGTCGGGCACGTTGGGATCGAAGTGCACGCTCAGCGGGTCGGACCTCTGCGATCGCCCTTGGGCGGGCGCCGGGGATTGCTCTCCCCCTTGACCGTCGAAGATCCGCACCGCCGCCGTGATCATGTTGAAGTAGCCCAGCGTGTCGGCGGCCACCGGGGCGCCGTCCGGCCCGATCTCGATGGCTTGGCTCCACTCGCCCACGTCCGGGTCGAGATTCGCCGTCACGTCCAAGGTGAACTCGAACAGCGTCGACCCGAAGAACGGGTCGGCAAAGCCGATCGGAGCCCCGTTGGCGAACACCTGCACCGCGGCCCCGGGCGTGAGACCCGCATTGGCCTGAGCGGCCGTGAGGACGTCGATCCCCTCCGCGTCGAACTCGCTCAAGTCGGCGATGATGAACAGCCGGGCGTCGTCGACGAACGTCACCAGGTCGGTGTTCGACAGCCCGCTGTCGTCGTTCGGATCGAGCTGCGGCGCCCTCGGCACCGGCGCGGCGAAGTTCTCGATCTCCAGGTCGTACTCGTTCCCCAGCCCGTCCGGGTCATCCGCCAACACAACTTGCAGGAAGTACTGCTGCTGCCCAACGACCGGAATGACCAGGTGCTCGGTGTCGGCGACGCCGGAAGCGGAACCGGTGATGAAGTTGCCGCTCCCGTCCCACACGAAGGTGTTCACGTCGCCGCGGTCGTTTTCAAAGAACACATTGATGACCAGCTTGCCGGTGTCCTGGGCCGTGATCTGGAAGAAGTCTTGGTCCAGTAGCTCCGGCTCCGGCTCCAGCTCTGGAAGAGCGTGCAGCTTGACGTCCCGCAGCGTGATCTTGGGGAGCGATCCCAGGACGGTGGCTTCGTCAATGCTGTTGTTCGGCTCAAACGGGTCGATGACGACGATTTCGCCGTCGCTGGCGTCGGTGATGTTCCCGGCCAGGTCCTCGACCTGAACGGTGATCGTGTAGATCCCGTTGGCCAGCGGCTCGACGGTGACTTCCCAGATGCCCACGCCGTCGCCCGGCTCGCCGTAGGTGTCGTCGGTGTTGACGAATCCCTCACCCACCAGCACCGGCCCATGGACGCCGTCGTCGGCGAACACGCGGACCTTGGCGTTCGCCTCGGCCGTGCCCACGAAGGCCGGCTGATTGATGCTGGTGATGTGGTCGCCCACGATCCCCGTGTCGCTGGTGGCGGCCAAGCCGACGGTGATCTCGCCATCGCTGGGCGGTGTCCGGTCGATCACCAGCACCAGCTCCTCCGACTGGGCGCTGCGGTTGCCCGGCTGATCGAACGCCTCAGCGCTGAGCAGGTGCGTCCCCTCGGCCAACGGGAGCGCGCGAACCACCGACGTGCCCGGCATCACGAAGTCGTCGATGACGTCCTCGCCGTCCTTGATCAACACGCGCGAGCCGGCCTCCGCCGTGACCGTCACCGGCACGTTGTTGGCCCGATAGGTCACGTTGTCCAGGTCGGACGAGCCGCTGTCGTCCGCGGCGGTCAAGTCCAGCGTCGGCCGCTGCGGCGCGAGCGTGTCGATCGTGACGTTCAACGCCCCCGACAGCAGGCTGATGTTGCCCGCCAGGTCTTCCGCCTCCGCCGTGATGTCGTAATTCCCGTCGGCCAGCGGCTCGACCGTCACTTCCCAGGTGCCGAGTCCGTCGCCGGGCTCGCCGAAGGTGTCGTCGGTGTTGACGATCCCCTGACCCACGAGTTGCCGGGTCCCCGTGCTGGTGTCGGTGGCAAACACGCGGATCCGCGCGTTGGCCTCTGCAATGCCGTCAAACGCCGGCTGGTCGATCGCCGTCACGTCGTCCATGTCGGACCACACCGGGCCGATCAGGCCGACCACGTCGTCGAACGTATCGCTCGACTCCAGCAGATCGGGCGTGGAGGGCGTGGCCGGCCGCGTGGCGTCGACGATCACCTCCAGCGGGGCCGAGTATTGGGTGTATCCCGTAACGTGCGTATCCTGGCCGTCGGTGATCGCCACCCGTGCGCTGACCTCGTACAGGTCATCCGGAAGCGCGTCCGGGCTGGTGGGCGTGAACGACCACTTCACCGGTCCGACGCGGGTCGCACTGCCCGTGACGATGGTTCCCGTATTGACGCCGAAGATCAGCACGTCGACGTCCGCTCCAGTCGCCCCGTCCGAATCGATCTCTCCCGAAGGATTGGGCACCGGGTTCAGGAAGAACTCGTTTTCGAAATCGAGCAAGTCGGCCTGAATAAAGAACGTCGGCATCTGGACGTTCGTCACGTTGTCGAGCATGGACGATCCGCTGTCGTCAGCGGGATCGAGCACGACGTCGGAGGGCACCGGCGCGGCGAAGTTCTCGATCTCCAGGTCGTACGTGTTCGGGTCGCCGCCGGCAGTGTAGACGTGCAGGAAATACCGCTCCTGGGAGACGACCGGGATGATGACCTGTTCGTCGTCCGTAATGCTGAAAGAGCCGCCGATGAAATTGCCGTCGGCGTCGAGCACTTGGATGTCCACGTCGCCGTCGAGCCGGTTGAAGTAGACGCCGTCGTGCTCGAAGAACGCGTTGATCACCAGCTTGCCGGTATCCTGCGCGGTGATCTGGAAGTAGTCCAGCTCGGTGACGTGAACCTTTGTCTCGTGGATCGTCAGATCGCGGAGCGTGATCTTCGGCAGCGAGCCGAGCACGGTGGCCTCGGCAATGCTGTCGTTGGGCTCGAACTCGTCGGGCAGCACGTAGAGCACGCCGTCGACCAGGAACTCCTCGACGTGGTCGAAGCTGACCGCCTCGCTGCCGTCGTATACGACAAAGCTCCCCTCGTCGGCTTCCGGGCCATAGAAGTAGTCAAACGAAGATCCGCCGGTCAGCACGTTCAACGCGTCGCCCGTGCTCTGGATCACGCCGATTGGATCGCCGCCGTCGACGAAGACGGCCACGTCGCCAAGCGGCGTGACGTTGAACGTGTCCTCCCCTTCCATCCCGAACAGACTGAGATCGGCGAGGCCGCCGAACTGGAGACTCGTAGCGAAGACGGTCGCCGTCCCCTGCGCGCCTCCGCCCGGGACCACGTCGAACGTGTCCCTGTCGCCGGTCGCCGTCAGCTCCAACACGTCGCTTCCCGAGCCGGTAATCGTGAACGTGCCGTTGGAGCCCAGGTGGAACGTCGGCATCTGGACTCGGAACCGGTCGGTCCCCCACCGATTTCGCAGTTCCACGTCGCCGAAGTCGAGGAACTCAACCGGGCTGTGATCGCCGATCTCCACGCGAGTGACACTTTCTCCGGCACGCACGTTCCACGTGTTGTCGCCCGTATCGTCGTAGATCGTCAGGTTGTCGTCGTCGCCGAGAGACGCGCCCGCGAGCAGAAGGACCTGCTCGGTCCCGCTAAACACCATGGGGACCCCATTCACCGAGATCGTTCCGTCACCGGGGACGCGGCCGGGCCATATCTCGAACTCCTCATCCACGTCGAAGGCACCAAACACCTGCAACAAGTCGCTGTCGCCGGGCCCGCCGCCGAACAGGGCGAACGTGCCGCTGGCTTGAATCGGCGCCTGCACACGGACGTCGTCGTCCCCTTCCAGGCCGCGAATCTCATGATTCTCGACGTTCCTGCTGAGCAGATCCATGTGCGTTCCGGCGGCGCTGGTCAAATCGACGTCCACGTCGCCCGGTCCCGTGAAGTCCACCACGAGCTGGTCGCTGCCGTCGGTCCCCAGGGCGACCAGCGTGTCATCTTCTCCCACGCCAATGGCCGTCACGGTACCGTCAGCACCCAAGCTCTCGTAGTAAACCGGCACGAAAGACACCAGATGAGTGACTTGCACCAAGCCCGCGTCGACCGTCGCCCCGGGCGTATGCACAAACCGACCGCTGCCGACGACTTCCAGGTTGTCGTGGCCGTACTGGCCGTCAACTGTCAATGACTCGACGTTTACCAGGACCACCAGACCCAGGGCATTGACCTGAACCGTTCCGGCACCGGGTTGTACATTGATCGTGTCTTGACCGAATGTCCCCATGACCGCCACCGTATCCGATGCCGCCGGATCGCCGCCGTCGGCCTTAATCGTCACTCCCGTGATGGGCCGGATGGAAAACGCGTCGTCGCCATGTCGGCCTTCCAGCCACAGTTGGTCGAAACTTCCCTGGGCGGCCAGGTAGTTGAACTGAATCTCGGGCCCGTCGTTGACGAACACGCTTCCCCGCGGGAGCGGGCCGGCCGAGCGCGTGGAAATCGCGTCGTTGTCATCGGTCGCGATCACGGTCAAGGTCCGCGTGGGGGAGGCGACGTCGTTGGTATCGATGTTCAACAGCTCCACGCCCGCGAAATCGATGTCTCCCACGCCTCCGCTCGGGCTGATCGTGCCGGTCGTCGAGTCGGCCCCCTGGGTGATCGTGGCGCTGCCGGGCACCGTCACGCTCAACGTGTCGGACGCCGTCGGGCCACCGCCGTCGACCACCGTGGTCACGCCCGCAATCGGCTCGACGTGGAACGTGTCGTCGCCTTCAAGGCCCACGAGCTTTACCGTCTCGAGCCCGCCGAACTGGACCGGACCCGCCGTACCCTGAACGCCTCCGCCCGGCAAGGAGTTGAAGGTATCGTCCGTGTCTGTGCCGATCACCTCCAGTACGTCCGCTCCGGCCCCGGTGACGGTCAACGAGCCGAGAACCGTCGTATGCACGCGGAACACGTCGTGTCCCATCGGCGCGGCGGGCCCGTTCACTAGCTCCACCTCGCTGAAGCCGTCGTACTCGATCCGCTCCCGATCGTCGATCTGCACGCGGGTGCCGTTCAGCAGGACGCCCTTGTCGACGTTCCAGACGTTGTCGGCCAGGTCGTCGTGGATGACCAGGGCGTCCACATCACCGAGCATCAACTGCCCGAACAGGTGGAGATTTTCGATGCCTTCATAGCGGACGCTCGGTCCGTCGACGCTCACGTACCCGGTGCCCACCACCGTGGACGGGAACACCTCGAACGACTCATTCTCGCCCTCCTCGCCGATGATTTGCAGCACGTCGCTGGCCGAGGGATTACCGCCGGAGACAAGGAGGGTGCCGGTCAGGCCGCCGTTGACGATCAGTAGATCGTCGCCATCGCCGCCGTCCAGCCATCCCCCACCCTGCGCCGCGGTCAGCACGTCGTTGCCGGTCTCGCCGAAGAGCGTTACGGCGGTGGTCGCGGCGGAGGCGTTTACCCAGTCGTTGCCGGCGCCGGCCTCGACGACCAGGCCGACGACTGCCCCGCTGGCCGTCACGTTGTCATTGCCGTCGCCGGCCTGGACCAGGATGCGCTCGAAGGTGCTGCCGGCGGCGTAGGTGGTCGCGACCCCATTGATGGTGACGGTGTGCGCGCCGGCGGCCTCGGCCACGCTGATCGTGTCGGCGGCGGCCGTGCCCTCCACAAGAATCGTGTCGAAGCCGGCCCCGCCGGTCACCGTGTCGGTGCCCCCGTTGCCGATGAACGTGTCGTCGCCGTCGCCGCCGTCCATCGTGTCGTTGCCCGAGCCGCCCTCGAGAATGTCGTTCCCTGTGCCGCCGTTGAGCGTGGCGTCGGCCGAGAGGTAGTCGTCGCCCTCTTCGCCGTTGAGGATGATGGCGGTGTTCCCGAGGGACGTGGAGGGATCGACCTTGATGTTGTCGTTGCCGGTGTCGCCGTTGACTACCAGCGTGCCGCTCGAGCCCAAAAAGACCACGTTGCCCCACGCCAGCCTCACGGTGGGGAATGACCCCGCGAACGCGTTGCTGTCGGCGACCACGATATCGTCGTCCAGGATGGAGCCGTTGACCGTGAGCGTGCTCCCGAGGCCGCCAATCATGGCGAAAGAACCGTCGTGGCTTGCGCCGATGTTGACTAACTGGACCCCCTTGCCGGCCAGATCGGCGATGAGGTAGTCCGCGGCGCTCTGCACATTCAGTTCTTCCACGTTGTCCGCGAAAACATGCACGGCGCTATCGCGGATGCCCACCTGGACGCCCAGTGCGTCGCCCACCGTCGTGTTGCCGGAAGTGCCGTAGAAGTTGAGCACATCCTGCCCATCTCCGCCATCCACAGTGTCATAGGACCCGTGGATGGTGAAGAAATCCTGCTCCGCACCGCCCAAGAGGACGTTGGCGCCCGTACGGCCGTCAAGGGTGTCGATGCCGTCGCCGCCCTCGATCCGGTCCGACCCGTCGCCGCCGGTCAGCCGGTCATCGCCGGTCTCGCCGAGGAGCGTTACGGCGGTGGTCGCGGCGGAGGCGTCGACCGTGTCGTTGCCGGCGCCGGCCTCGACCACCAGGCCGACGACTGCCCCGCTGGCCGTCACGTTGTCATTGCCCGGACCGGCGTTGATCACCAGGGCTTCGGTATTGGCCGCGACCACGTCGACCGACGATCCGTCGACGCTGACGGTGGTCGTCGCACCCCCGGTCACGTCGATCGTGTTATCGGCCCCGTCGCCTTCGACCGTCACCGTGTCGTTGCCGCCTTGCGGGTCGATCGTGAGCGTACCGAGTCCATAGAAGTAGAACTTCGGGTCCACGCCCTCGCGGTGGAGAACTCCTTCCCCGGCAGCACCGGGCGCATAGGACATGGCATCGTCCGAATAGCTGCCATAGACTGTCACATCGCCCGAGAAGGCATTTAAGGACGCCTGTTCGATGCCGTCGAGCGTCACGTATCCTAGCCCACCCCCCTGGACTTCGTGCGACAATATCTCGATCGGCGTTCCATCCCCCCAGAGAGCGGCACTATCGGAGGCTGACGGGCCACCCCCGACAAGTGCTAGAGAGGAAAACGGGACGGGCGCATCCACCACGAACTGGTCGTCGCCACCGAGGCTATCGATCAGCACCTGGTCAACGCCCTGCGCTTGGAGGAACACGCGATAGGCATAAGAGCGGAGAATCTCGTCGCCCCGAATGAGCCAATAATCGCTGGCTTCTGTTCCTTCCAGGCGCAGAAAGTCAGACCGCACCCCAAGCGCATCGGCAAGCACCAACGAGTAGGAAGACGAAGGCACGTTCTCGAAAGTCATCGGCAGCAGCCCCGAGACTCGGACTGTGCCCGAATCGGCCGCCACCCCCGGAGTGACCGTAATCTCGTCTTCTCCGGCCGGCGTCGTGACCGTCAGTTGGTCGTCGTCGCCGCCCAGCCCGTTGACGTGCACCGACTCGACGGTGGCCAGCGTCACCAATCCCGAGGCGTTGACCTGGACCGTCCCTGCATCGGCGGCCGTCGGCCGGTACTCAATGGCGTCGTCCCCGGTGGTGCCGTTGACGATCACGGTATCCGAAGCGGTCGGATCGCCGCCGTTGACGGTGATGTTGCCGCCCAACCCGGTCGGCGTGCTCGGGTTGTTCAGGTTGATCTCGTCGCTGCCGGCCAGGGCGTTGATCACCAGGTTCGCCTTGTTCGCGAACTCGATCGACTCGAAGTTGTCGACCGAGACCTGCCCGGTGGTCGCCAAACCGACCGCCGGCGTCCCGCTATTCGGGCCCTGCGCGTAGTTGATCGCGTTGTCGGCCGGGGTGCCGTTGACGATCAGCACGGGAGCCGGCAAGAGGTCGATGATCGGCTCCACGTTGAGGAAGTCGACCGTCATTTCCGGCGAGAAGCCGTCGTCGTAAACGAGCTGGCCCGATCCCGGGGCCGAGCCCGGAGTGTACGTGACGTCGATCAGCCCGAACCTCGGCGTGCCCGTGGCCATGATCGAATCGGCACCCGAACCGCCGTCGAACGTGACCCGCGCAAGGTGCATGATGTCGCGCCCGTCGACGTCGAGGATCAGGTCGTCGTCGCCGCCGCCGGCCGAGACGTTGATCCCCTCCACGCCGGAAGCGAAGCCGAACACCGCCGGGCCCCGCAGCGTGACGTCGTCGTTGCCGTCGCCCAGCTCGAAGTTGACCGTCTGGATGTTGGTCAGATTGACCAGTTGATACAGGATCGTGGCCGAAGCGGTATCGCTGACGGTGACCAGGGGATTGGCCGCGTTGCCCGCGGCGTCGAAGTCGGCCAGGACGGTCTCGTCGCCGCTGGTCAGCGGCGTGGTGCCGTCGGTGCCGCGGAGCGTCAACGTGTCGGTGTCCCCCGCCGAGCCGTCGTTGCCGTTGATGATGATCCCCGTGTTGAACACGTAATCGACGACCACGATCGGCGTGCCGGTCGCGGCGTTGTTGACGATCAACTGTCCGGCGTCCGGCCCCGAGGGAGCGACGACAATCTCTTCGGAAACGCCGGCCACGCCGTTGTAGATGAGCAAGTCGGCCTGGTCCCCGTCCATCCCCGACGGATTGCCCTCGTCGAAGTAAACGTCGATCCCCCAGCCGCGCGGCGTGTCGTCGGCGTAGGGCGTGATTTCGAGCGTGTCGTTGTCGCCCAGCTCCGTGGGCACGTCCTCGTCGCTGTCGGTCAGCGCGGAATCATCGCCGTACGCGTTGAGCGTGGCCACGTTGCGGAATCCGATCGGCGCTGAGCCGTTGATCTGGAGGTAGAGCTCGTTGTCGCCGTCGGCGTCAGGCTGGAACTCGGGCTGCGCGCCGGGGATCGGGGCTAGCGTGGAATCGACGTCCGCCCCGACGATCACGTAGTTGTCGGGCTGGTCGACCAGCGGGTCGTCGTTGTCGCCGTAGATGTTGACCGTCTGGCTGACCGCGCCGGGCGTGAGGATCGTGTGCTCGATCGAGCTCCACGTGAGGTTCATCGAGCCGGCCGAGTTGATCGTCACGTTGGGCGTGGCCGTCTTGTCGCTGAAGATGTTCACCTCGGCCGGCGTGGTCACCTCGAGCCGGTCCCCCTGCGGCGCGAAGGCCGGGACGGGATCGCCGCCGTTGATCTGAATGGCGAAGTTGAACGACAGCGCGGCATGAATGTCGTCCGCCAGGCCGGTCGCGGCGGCCGGGGCCGCTTCGAAGCCGGCATTGACGATCAGCCCCGGAATCGTGCCGGGCGCAGGGGCGAACGTCGGCGTGTCGACGTTTACGGGCACGAGCCGGCCGACGGAGTTGTTGACGACGTCGACCCGGGTGTCGTCGACCTCGATCTGGTCGTAGGCGCCGCCCGTCCCAAAGCCCGGTATGATCACGCCCTGTCCAAAGCCGAACGGATCGCTGGTCGTGGCGGCGTCGAAAAGCGGCTCTTCGCTGGGAGCGTAAACGTAGAGCTGGTCGCCCGCCGCCCCGGCACCGCCGCCGGTCACGTTGACGCCGGCGGGGCCCAACCCCATCAAGTGAAGATCGGGCCCGTCGGAGCCGCCCGCCACGCCGGGGAACTGGTCGCGCCAATCCCCTTCGATGGGGCCGTCCCACGGGTTTCCGCCGAGGAATACCAGCGCCGAGCTGGTGCTGAGCGGCGCGACCGTCAGGTCGTCGCTCATCGCGGTGCCCTCCACCGTGACGCTGTCGTCGCTGGCCGCGTCGCCGACATAGACGATCTGCTCGACCGCGTCGGACCGCAGTAGCGTCCCCGCGTCGATCTGCACGTAGGTCCGCGCGATCCCCATGCCTAGGTAGTGGATGTCCGTCTGGCGCGCGCCGCCCGCGTCGATCACTCGCATCAGGTCGCGGTTGCTGGAGTCGGCCACAGGGTCGCCGCCCGAGATGTCCAAGTACGTGCCGGCGATCACCGTGCCGGCGTCCAGGTACACGCGGAACGCGTCGATCCCTTCGTCGCCGGAGAAGAAGTGGCTGGCGGCGGCCGAGAGCGTGTTGCCCTGGATGTAAAAGGTGCCGTCGCCTTCGCCGTCGAGAACGGCCAGCGCCCCCCAGCCTTCCGTGAGCCCCATGCCGGTTGCGTCGATGTTATAGATGTTGTCCAGGCCGGGCCCGTCCGGGCCGTACACGTCGACGTCCTCGAGGTCCTGGTCGTAGAACAGGATTCCTCCCGGGCCGAAGATGCCGCCGGGAGCGACCGGCGTGTTGAACGCCCCGCCGCCGATGGTCGTCGCGTCCATGTGGAACTCACGGGCGAAGGCGTCCCCGAAGTCCTCAATGCGCAGCTCGTCTCGGGAGCCGGCGCCGGCGTTCAGATCCACCGGGCTCACAACCCCCATCGTCATGCCGAACGCGTCCTTGATCTGGATGAAATCGTCGCCGCCGCCGGTGTTCAGCTCGGTTTCCGCCAGGCCGGCCGCGGTCGATCTGACGGTGAAGATCTGGGGGTCGTCGTTCGTCCAGATCGTCACCGTGCCGGCGCCGAGGTTCTGATACGTGATGTCCCCGGAGGGGATCGCGCCGGGAGGGCCGGTAATCCCGACGATCATCGTGTTGGTGATCGTGACGCCCTCGGTCGTGGCGCTGGAAGGGGCGGTCCGATCGTCGACGTTCAAGGCGTCGTCGCCGGCGCCGCCGTCGACGGTCACGTCGCCCAGGATCTCGTCGACGTTGCCGGCCTTCTCCACGTCGAAAACGTCGTTGCCGCCCTGGCCGAAGGCAAACCAGCCGACCGCTGCGCCGGTGGCTTCCCAGTCGAAGCGATCGGCCGCGCCGTCGTCACTCTCCAGCGTGCCCCCGGTCAATTCGTTGCCGTACAGTTCCAGGGTGAGGAGGCCCGTAGCCGGGTTCGGATTGTCCACGACGAACGTATCCGCGCCGTCCAGCCCGTTGACCGTCACCACCTGCTTGTTGGCAAACTCGATGCTCTCGAACGCCGCGGTGCCGCCGTCGTTGATCTCCGTCGTAGTGAACGGTCCGATGCCCGGCCCGTCCACCACGTTGGCCGTGTCGCCGGCCGGCGTCAGCGCAATGTCCAACTGCACGGCGGGCGTCGTGTCGTAGATGGGGGCGAGATCGAAGAACCCGATGATCTGTTCGTCCCCGTTCAGACCCAGCATCCCGCCTGCTTGAGCGGCACTATCGTCCGGATCGAACACGATAAACCCATCGCTGGCCCAATACGGTCCGTAAAGCGGCGGGCCCGGCGGCACCGAGGGCCCGGTGACGTACCACTCGCGAGCAATGCCGATGCCCGGATCGCCCTCAATCATCAGGGTGTTGGCACCCGCGTCGGCGTCGAAAATGATTCCAGCGAGTAGAACGACCAGCCCCTGGGCGTTGTCGACGGTCAGCGTGTCGTCGTCGTCCGAACCCTCGATCAGGAGAGTGGCCACGTGCGCCGTCGGGCTGTCGAAGACGAGCGTGCCGTTGACGAACACCTGAACGTTGTTGCCGGACCCGTCCAACTGAACGAGGAAATCGTCGGCCACCCCATTGTCCGCCTCGTTCGGTCCCGGATCGGCGTCGGCGGTCACGACGACGGTCATCGGCAGCGCCGACTGGACCTCTTCGATGCTCAGATAGTTGGCGTCGATCGAGCCGGGCTCGGTGATCTTGCCCGCCCCGGGACCGAGCACCATCAAGGTCGCCGCCGGCCCGCCGTCGTAGTAGAGCACGTCGCGGTCGCCCGGCGCGCCCGGGAAGGCCGGCAGATTGCCGTCGATGGTCAGGCCAGTCGTCGCGTTCAGGCCGGAGAGCGCCAGATCGGGCCCCAGCGACGCCCCCACGCCCCCGTCGATGGTCACGTCCGCCGAATTCGGGCCGGTGGGCGTGACCGTCAAAGCGTCGGCCGTGGGCGTGGCCGCAACCAGCACGGTGTCGTCATTGCTCGCGTCGCCGTCGTACGAGACCGTCTCCATCGAGCGCACGTTGACGGGAATGGCGAACCCGCTGACGGTGAGGTCGCCGTTCACCGTGGTGGGATAGCCGAACGTGAGATTCCGCGCGCCGCCGCCCAGGTCGTTGATTTCCAGCACGTCTCGGTTGGCCGGGTCACCCGCCGGGTCGTTCCCCTCGATCAGCAGGCTCGCGCCGCCCACGTCGGCGGTCACGTTGAGCACGAACCGGTCGTTGCCCGTGTTGCCCGTAAAGATATTGTCGCCGGTCAGGCCGTCGGCGTTGATCGTCACGGTGTTCGAGTCGCTGCCAATGCCGGAATCGACCGCCGTGCTGCTGGTGGCGGTCGTGTCGTCCACGTCGATGGTGTTCCCGCCCGACCCGGCCAGGATGACCAAATCGTCCAGCTTGTTGCCGGGACTCGTCAAATACATAATGCTCTGCGGCGAGAAGCCGTCGATGCCGGTGTAGGTGCCGTTGTCGGCGATCGACGCCGTATCCCCCGTCGCGTCGCCCGTGTCGTCGATTTGCAGGCGGCTCACGCCATCGTTGAAAATCAACCCCAGGGTGCCCACTATCGCATCGAGGTTTCCGGTGCCGTCGCCGAAATTGGCGGTTTCGTTCCCCACGGTGACCGTGGCGGCATGGGCGCCCCTGGTCAGGCAGACTTGCGTGTCGGTTCCCAACGCGGTGCTCAGAACGTCGACCGTGGTGTCGAAGTCTTCGGTCGTATAGAAGAGCAAGCCGTTCACGTTGGCATAGCTGATCACGCCCCCGGCCACGCCCGTGATATCGGCGTCGGTCAAGGTGATGGTCGGATCCTGGGCGGTGCCGTAGGGGTCGAGGACGTAGGCCCCGTCTCCCCACCCGACGCCGCCGTCGATGGTGACGGGGCCCAAGATGTTGTCCAGCGTTCCGCTCGATCCCAACCGAAGGGAATCGCTCCCGCCTTGACCGAACGCCCAAGTCGTCACCGATGCCGCGGTGCCGTCGACGTTGAGCTGATCGGCCGCGTTATCGTCCAGATTGAGGATTCCGCCGGTCAGCTCGTTGCCGAGGACGAACAGGTCAGACAGCCCCGTGGCCGCGTTGGGGTTGTTGACAGTAATCGTGTCGGCTCCGTCGAGACCGTTGACCGAGACGATCCCCTTGTTGGCGAACTCGTAGCTCTCGAACAGTGCGCCGCCCGAGCTCACCCGGGTGGTGGTGAAACCGCCGAAGCCGGCCCCGTCGACTACGTTGATCGTCTCGGGCCCGGGCGTGGCGAAGACGTCCAACTGGCCCGCTGGCGTGACCGAGACCACCGGCGAGAGGTTGAAGAACAGGATCAGCTCCTCGTCGCCGTCCATTCCGCCCAACGCCGGGACGTCGTCCGGATCGAGCACCACCGCCCCGTCGTGGGGACCGAAGGGACCGCCCAAGCTCGCTGGGATGGCCGGGCCGGACGCGTACGTTTCTCGTTCTACGGAAACGGGAGCGGGATCGCCCTCGATCACCAGCGAGTTGGCCCCACCGCCGCCGTCGAAAACGATCCCGCCAGGCGTGACGACGAGACCCTGGGCGTTGTTGACGACCAGCGTGTCGTCGTCCCCCTCCCCGTTGACGGCGATGGCGGCGCCGAACCCCGATCCGAGCCGCTCCACTTCGATCCGGTCGTTGCCGGCCCCGAGGTTGATCACCAGGTTGGTCATCCCGGTGGTGTTCACGTCCACCAGCTCGGCGTTGGCCGGGGCTTCGACTCGCACGGTGTCGTCGGCCGGGTCGGGATCGAACAGGTGCACGTCGGCGTCGTTGCCCGCGCCGAAATCCATGATCCGCGTGGTGCCGACGAGCATGTCGCTGATCGGCTCCAGGCCGGTGTAGGTGATCGCCCCGATAACGCCGTCCAGCTCGACGCTCCCCTCGCCTGCGGCGTCGAGGTAGTGGGTGATCGTGTCGAACGTGCCGTCGGTCAGCTCGAGCGTGTCGCCGGGGCCCGTGGTGTTGAGTCCGCCTTGGAAGTCGATTCCGCCCGCGGGGATCGGACTGCCGTTGCTGAAGTCGACGATCAGCTTGTCGCTGTCGTCCGAGCCGTTGACCGTGATCGAGTTCAAGTCGCCCAGCGGAGCCGTCGTGAAGAGGTCGCCGTTTATGTACACCTCGACGTCCGTCCCCGCCGCGTTGAGCTTGATGAGGAACACGTCGTCGACACCGCTGTCGGCCACGTTGTCCCCGCCCGGGTCGTCGTCGGCGTCGACTTCCAGATGGGCCATCGCGTAGATCGCGTCGCCCAGCGCCAAGACGTCGACGCGGGGAAAGTCCAGCCCGGTGTTGGTGACGTTGTCGTCCTCGTCGTCGCCGTCGTTGATCGTCACGCCGGTCGTCTGGAGCAGACCGGCGTACTCGGTCTGGGTGAGTCGCCGGCCCATTTCCTGGACGGCCAACTGCTGGGCCAGCACGGCGATGCCGGAGATGTGCGGCGAGGCCTGGCTGGTGCCGTGATAGTCGGCGTCGCCTGCTGAATCGTCGGCGCCGGTAATCACGGCCCCGGGCGCCATCACCGTGGTCAGCGTCTCGTGCCGCTGCGAGAAGGGCGCGATGCGGTCCACGTCGGTCGAGTTGGCGATCGCCCCGCTTGAGTATGTCCATCCCCCCGTGTTCCCGTCGTACACCGCGCCCACGGAGAGCGAGCTCGGATCGGCCGATGGATAGGCGACGCCCTGCGCGCTCTCGTGCGTGGCAAAACCATTGCCGGAGGAAGAAACCACCATCACGTCCATGGCCTCCAGCGCGGCCAACTCGTCGGAGATGCCGTACAGCGTCTGGGGAGTGGTGTAGTTCTGCTCGTCGCCACACGACATGTTGATGCTGGCAATGTTGTACTTGTCGACATTGTCCACGACCCATTGCAGGGCGGCTTCGATATAGCCGAAATTCCCGTCACCGCCGTCCTCGAAGACTTTCAGGTGAATAATATCGGCCCCAGGCGCCATGCCGGGGTACGTGGCGTCTTCAGACGCAACGATGCTGGAGACGTTCGACCCGTGGCCGTTGACGTCGGAAGCGTCCGGGTCGCCATCGGCGAAGTCCCAAGAGTAGACGATCCGATCGGCGATTCCGTCGGCCGGGGCGACGTCGGGTCCGAAGAACGGGTGATTCAAGTCGATGCCCGTGTCCAGAATCACGGTGGCGAACCCGCTGCCGTCGATCCCCGCAAACCGCGCGTCCGCGCGGAAAGCAGCCAGGTTGATCTGCGGCGTCGACTCGGCCGTGGCGGGGGAAAGCCCCCCGATTCCGGCTTCCCCGACCTCGCCGCCCACGTAGATCGGCTGGGTCGATCCCGTCGTCGTAATGGCGTCGATGAGTTCTTGCGCCCGGGCATCCATGGCGACGGAGCTAGGACCCAACTGGCCCGCAACGGCCACCTCCTGCTGCGAGAAGCCCGCAAGCATGTCCGCCTGCAAGAGGCCCCCCACATCCAGAAGCGTTCGCTCTTCAAGCGCCTCGAGCTGCAACGGCCGACGACCGCCACGGGCGGTGCGTTTGAGGTTTGCGACGGTGAGCAGATTGCGGGACTTGATTCGATTACCGAAAGGTCTGCGCCACCACATGGTTCAAGTCTCCAATGCCTAGCGATGGGAAGGCGATGCTCTGCCCGGGAAACTGATGAGGAGAGCCCATATTCTGCGCTTACGAGCGGCCTGTGTGATAAACTACGCAAGTGAGGATGTCAAGTACCTATAGGGATTTACCGGGATTAGGGGCAGATAAATAGACTCGATAATCTGACCGTTTGGCGCAGAGTTTGCACAATCGGTAGGGGTGCGGATATGGCAGGAGAAGGCGATTCGCGGAAGGTTAGGTAGGCTGGGAGGTCTGGGTGGAATTCGGCGGGACGCGACAACTCGCACGACCAGCCCCGAATACACCGACCGGCGCGGCTTCTGGTTTGTCTCCTGCACCCCGCTCAGCGCCCAGCCGAAGCACGATTTCCGCGTTTCCCCGCCGGCCTCGAGAAATGCGGAAGCCGTTTTTCGCCCGCTACTGAGCGAGGCCAGGGAGCGGAAGCCCGGGGAATCCGCGCTCTCGGTTGAGCTGAGCGTCCATGGTCCATGCAGACATCGATAGGACACAATCGGGGTCGGCCGCTGGATGGCCGCCCGATGGACGCGTGGGACGACGAGGCTCGCCAAGAGACGGCGCGATTGCGGCCGTGGTCCGGCTACTCGCCGGCTTTGCGGGCAGTGCCCGGCGTCGCCGTCGCCAGGTCGCTCCGTATCAGACGGAATCGCTTCAGTTCGAGGAACCGGTCGAGGATTCGGTCAGCGTGCTGCAAAGGAACCGGCGACGTCTTCCGTGGAGAAGACGCCACCCGACGGTACAGGTTGAGCAATCGCTGACCGCTCGGCACGAGCGAGTAGTGCCGGCTGATCGTCTCGACGTTGTGTCGAATCAGCGTGGCCGCGTCGGCCGGGTCGATCGAAAAGGCCTGGTCGATCCACGGGTTGCACTCCAGAAGCTCCCGCCGGTCTTGGTCGCCCGAACACACTCGCTCAATCACTCGCTCCTGAAGCGGCTCGTCCAGGTCCCCGAAGTCGATCGACGCGCCCCCCGTCTTCGCGTTGAGGGCCTCCGACAGATCGACCGGCTGCGGGCGGTCGTAGAGAGCCAGGTTGAGCCGAAATGCCTCCAGGATAGTATGACGGAGCTGGTTAATATTCACCCAGTGCGAGGGCACGTCGAGCCGTGCTCGGAGGCCATCCAGGCGGATCCCGACTTGCTTGAAGTCGGAGGTGACCTCCGGCAGGTCCCGGCCGACGAGGGTGCGTCCGGCGAGCCAGGATTCGAGGAACGCCATCCCGAAGCCTTCCGCCACGCTCGTGGTCAGGATCAGATCGGAAGCGGCCAGGTTCTCACGGAAGCTGAGCCCGCCTTCGGCCCCGACGTCGAATCGGCAGGGCAGCTCCAGCTCGCCGGACACTTGCTTCCATCGCTTGAGGATCGGTCGGACGGACGGACTCAGCGGCGGCAGCGTCAGACCGATCACGGTGCCCGGCGGCGCGAGCCGGCTGTACAGCAGCGCCTCGCCGATGTTCTTGCGGCGAATACAGCGGACCGGGTAGAGGGCAAACCGCTTATCCCGGGGCACCCCAAACCGCTCATCCAAACGATCCCGGGCCCCTTCGCGCGGCGGCAGGCTCCCCAATTCTGGGATGGGATTGGGCAACAAGTGCAAACGATCGTTGTCCGTCCCCGCGCTTTCCAGCACGGCGCGATCGCGGCCGGTGAGCGCGGCGTAATGGATGTGCGCTGCCTGCGGGTAGAGCCTGCCGTGCCAGGGGGTCGCCGTCGAGTCGCCGGCCATCGCGTCGGAGAACCTGCGAAAACCGGCGGGGCGGAAGTCCTCCACGAAATCGTGAATGTGCAGCAGCATCGCGTAGCCCCGTTCGGCCAGGGCCCAAATCGACGCCGGCAACGCGGCGTTCTTTCCCACCACATGGTTGTGAACGTGGACCACCGTTTCCCCGGGTGCGAACTCCAACTCTTCCAATAGCGCGATCAAGTGCTCGGCGAGCGCGCCCGGCCGCCGGGAGTCCTCTGCTTGCACGTCGTCATAGTCGAGCGAGGGGACCGCGTGGAGCGTCAGCCGAATCGATTGGAGGCGTTGGGGAAGATCTTGGGGCCACCCGACTTGCCGGCCGCCGTGGATCAGGGCGACCGGCACAGCGTCGGCCGTCTCCAGCACGGCGTCGAGCGAGAGGAGGTGATTCTGGATCACCTTGGTCACGCCGCCGCGGTTCAGGTGGTGGTGGAGGACGGCGATTTTCATTGAGCACTAGCGAGGCAGGGCCTCAGACCGCGGCGAGAGGTCAGTGGTCAGGGTTGACGGTTGAGTGTTGAGGGTTGAGGACTTGGAGTTTCACGTATACACGTCAATCCTGAACCCTGACCCCTAAACCCTGACCACTAAACCCACACTAACTTGAATCATTTGCAGCAAATGTCCGAAGCAAAGTGCCCTAGGCAGGCTGCGTCTCGGGATGGAACTTCCGGCGATAAGCCTCCACCTCGATCATCGGGCGCCGCTCCACCTCCTCGATCACGAACTGGAGTTGGCGGTATCCGTCCTCGCCCACTTCGAACTGCCTCATGATCGTGGGCAGTTCGCGCTGAAGCTCGATTTTCTGCTCCCGCTCCAGTCGCGACGTGAACGTCCTCAGCACACCGAAGGCCATTCGACCCAGGGCGACGGTCTCCTGGTTGCGATGGACGCGTTGGTCGAGATCCGTTTGGGCGAACGCATACAGTCCGGCCCGCTGGTAGATGTCGATCAGCATGGCGGTTTCCACCCCATACCCCACCGGGAAGGGAATCTGCTCGAGGATCGACCTCCGGCCCGCGTACTCCCCCGAAAGCGGCTGCAAGATCGCCGCCAGCTCCGGATAGAACAGGCTGAACAGCGGACGGATCAGGATCTCGGTCACCCGGCCCCCGCCCGTCGGACGCAACACTCCCGAGTACGCGATCGGGCGGTCGTAGAAGGCCTTGACGTAATGGACTTCGCGATCCTGGATCAAGGGCCCGAGAAGCCCGTAGACGAATCGCGGATGAATGTTCTTGATGTCGGCGTCGATGTAGATGATGACGTCGCCCTTGAGGAGGTAGAGGGCCTTCCAGAGGTTTTCGCCCTTGCCGCACTGCTGGCCCTCCTCGGGCAGGTGCTCCGACGCGATGTAAACGTCGGCCCCGAAGCTGGCGGCGATTTCGCACGTCTTGTCGGTGCTCCCCGAGTCGATCACCGCGATCTCGTCCAGCAGCGGATACCGGTCGCACAGCTCCGCCTTGAGAATGACGATCTCCTGGCCGATCGTCTTCTCTTCGTTCAAGGCGGGCAGGCAGAGCGAGACGGTCAGCCCCTGTCGCTCCTTCTCCTCCACCAGCCATTTGATGTCCCAGAAGTTGGAATGGTGGAAAGTCCGCTCGGCCAGCCACTGCTCAGACTTCATCGCAGCCCCCCCCGTCGATCGCCAGGATCACGCCGACCAGTTGGGCCACCCCGGTCAGAATGGGGTCGATCAGCACGTTGTCGGGTGCGGCCTTGCGGCTCTTCGTTCCGTGAGTGATTCCCAGGGTGACGGCCGGGACGTTGCGGGCGATCAGTTCCGAGAGCTCCGAAGGGCTGTGGCCCTGGTCGGGTTCGATATTCAGTTGGTCCATCACCTCCAGTACGCTCTTGACCAGCGGATGGGCAAACGAAATCCCGCCCGCCCGCGTGCAGAAGAAGACGTCGAGCTGGGCGTCGACGGCGTGCCGGGCGGACATCTCCGCCACGATGTCGTTGATCTGGCCGCAGATCTGGTCGATCATCTCGTCGGAATGGCTGACGATCTCCAGGCCCAGCTCGGCGTGGTCGGGCTCGACGTCGTAGTACAGCCCGGCCCGCATCCTGCCCATCTTGATCCTCGTGTACGGCCGGCTGGGAGTCGAGATGCCCAGGATGCGGTTGATGATGTGGTTCAACACCACCAAGGCACTCTCCGAGCCGTAGCTGCGGGAGGGTTCCGAAAGCTGGCGGATCCCGCAGGTGATGTCGGCCCGAGCCGTGCCGATGGAGAAGAAGTTGACCCTCCCCAGTTGTATCCCCTCGACGCAGATGCCGAAGTCGACCTTCTCCGGAACGTGATCGAGGAAAAAGCGGATTCCGGCGTGATTACCCCGTCCCAGCGATCGCGTCGATCCGAGCAGGATCAGGTCGCTCTCCAGCTCGATCCCCAAATGCTCCAGCACCGTGGGCATCAGCGAGACAATCGCGGCTCCCAGCGCGTTGTCCCCCACGCCCGGGCCAACGACCCGATCCGCCTCGACCATCACGTCGTGGCTCTGGCTGGCAGGGAAGATGGTGTCCAAGTGAGAAGCCAGCAGAATCGTACGGCCCCTGCGCGTTCCCACCACGCGCCCCACGGCATTGCCCGCGTCGTCCGCCGTCGCGTCGCTCAAGCCCGCCTCGGCGAACCGATCCAACAGGAAACGGACCCGCGCCGTCTCTCCGCCGGTCGGCGCGGGGATCTGCGCGATCATCACCAGGTTCGCCACCAGACGCTCGCGCATCGGGATCAACGCCTCGGGTAGCTCGCTGATCATCTCCGGGACTTCCAGATGAGTGCTC
>DATKZH010000604.1:0-55565 GCA_035528065.1 Thermoguttaceae bacterium
TGATACCGGGCGTAGGCCTTGACCAGGGAGAGGAGTCGGATCAGGTCGACCATCCTCGCGTTGTAGATCAGCCCTCGCGCGCCCGCGTTCACGTTCACCTGCAACTGCCGGAGCGAACCGCGGAACTCGTCGGGCAGGACGCTGGAAGCCTCGAACAGGAGGCGGACCGGCCCGGGCGCGAGATGCGTGTCGCTCGACGGATAGATGGTCGCCGGGATGCGGTCGGACGAGCTGAGATGGGCGTGCACGATCCAGGGCGGGCCGCCGGGCGTCTCGATCTGGTGAATCGCTTTCCCTACGGCTTCCGGCGTCTCTTGGGCATCGAGCTCCCCGATGAAGCTGACCAGCATCGGCGGCTTGCACCCGCCCCCCGCCGCCGAGACCCATTCGGACAACATCCCCCGGCAATGCTCGAAGGCCGCCGTTCTCGATGCCGCGTCGCCCAGTCGGGGCACGTACCAGACGGGGAACCGGACGGATTCCTCGCGGGCAACGCCGATGCCGCCGGAGCCGGGGACCTTGCGGACGCGGGTCTCGACGGTGAGCGGGGCGCCGGCCAGCTCGCTGGTGGGGACGAACGGGCGTCCGGCAAGCGTTCCGCCCCAGCGAGGGCCGACGTCGTCTCCGCCGGGACGGGCGGCGCGGTATCCGACGACGGCCACGTCCATGGCCGGACCGGCGGTAAGCTGGTTCAACAGGGAATTCAGGGCGGTGGCGATGCTCTCCGCTTTCGACTTGGTGCCGCCTGCCACGCGGGCGTCCATGGCCTTCGACTCGTCGATCAGGAAGAGGACGCACCCGGAGTCCCCCGCGGCGCCGGCGGCCGGAGTTCCTTGCGAGTGGGCGTCGTTCGTATCCGGCATCGTGATCCTCACGGCTGTGGTTGAGAGTTGAGAGTTGAGGGTTGAGAGTTGAGGGATGAGAGATGAGGGATGAGAGATACGAGACAAGGGGTGCATTCTCGATGGTCAAACGCGTGAGTCCTCATCTCTCGTCCTCCGTCCCTCACTTCCCACCCCTCAACTCCGGCCTATCAACGCTCAACCCTCAACCCTCAACCCTCAACCATCAACTCTCAACCATCAACTCTCAACCCCATCAGCGAAGCCCCGGGGCGGCCTGCGTTCCCATGTTCAGGAATTGAATCAAGCACACCATGTCGGCATTGAAGGCCATTCCCCGCGCGCTCGGCTGAAGCTGGAAGCCCTCCATGGTGGCGTGGCGGAAGAACGGGTCGGGCAGTACGCTGGACATCCGGAACAGCACGCGGGCCAGATCGTCCGGCAGTCCCCCTTCGGCGGCCGGAAACATGAACGGGTCGGCCGCCGTCATCGAAAGATGACAATTGAACAGCAGGACGCTGCCGTCCTCGGTGGCCAGCTTCTTGACGGCATCGGCATACGGGATGGGGTCCCCATCCTGCGACTCGCCGTCGGTAATGTGGACGACGATCGGAGGGAAGCTCCTCGGATGCTGGGCGATCCACTCCGCAAGCATCTGATGGGCCTGGTAGAGCATGTGGCACATGGGCGTGCCGCCCTCGGTCACCGGGTCGACCCAGACCGGCACCTCGCACGGCACCTCGATCATCTCGCCCGTCTCCTCGTCGGGGATGAACTGGTTGCGGGTGTCGATGCGGGCGGGGTTCATTCCGATCTCGGAGATGGAGAAGAACTTCCTGCCGGCCAATGCGCCGGTGAGCGACGACTCGATGATCGGGTTGGCGCTTCGATCGGTGCGGTAGCCAAACACGCCGACGTCCATCCAGTCCTTGATCCCCTCGTCGCCGCTCGCCCGGATGGCCATGTTTTGTAGCCAGCCGTTGATCGCGGTGATCAGCTCGTCGCACTTGCGATTCGGGGAGTTCCCCAGCGGCTCTTCCATGGAGAACGACTGGTCCAGCAGGAACAGGAAACAGGCCTTGTTCTGGCGGCTGATCTCCTGAGTATACGGTGCGCGTGACATGCTCGACTCCCGACGGCGTGCAGGCTCAGAGGAATGACGATGAATGCGGAATGACGAATCGGCTCCGCGGCCGAGCGGCGACGTTCGTGCTCAGCCGCTATTTGTCATTCAGCAATCGTCCTCCATCGTTTCTCCTTCCGCATTGTCCTTATATCGGTAATCGCTCCGGAAAACAAGGCAACCTCAAGGTCCAAACAGGGTCTCCACGTCGGCCCAGCCGGATCCGGCAAGCAGCTCGCGGACGAACCGTCCGTCTTGCTCGAAGGACAGCACGGGTTCTTCCGGGGCGGCCCCGTTCTTTCGGCGGTACTCGCGCAAGTCCGATTCGAGCGACTCGCAGAGGTCGGCCAGGTCCACCCAGGCGGTCCGACGGCCGGGGGCCTCGATCAACCGCTGTCTCGCCTGGTTGTATTGCTTCACACACCGGCGCGGCACCGACTCGCCCGGCGGGACGAGGAACTCCTCCTTCCGGTACGTGCCCACGTCGAATTCGGGATCGTTGCGTGCCTGGAGGGTCGGGTATCGCTTGTAGCCGAAGAGCGCGCCGTCGGGGGCCACGACGTCGGCGAAGAAGCCGCGGACGATCTCGTGCCGGGTCGTCTCCGCCTCTTGGAGCTCCGGCGGCTCGCGGATCTGCTTCTCGGGCAGGAACTCCTGCAACCACTGCCTGGCTTGCGTCTGGAGCGCGATCTTCACCGAATCGGTCGGGTAGCGCTCGGCGATCCGCGCGGTGCTTCTCAGGCGGTCTTCAAAGGCGCGGGGAAGATTCTGCTCGAGATCCCGGATCAGCCCCTGGGCGGCGCGACCGGCCGCCTCGGCCGCCAATTGGGCCTTCACCTCGCGGAGCTGCTGCGCGCGCCCGTCGATGATCCGCAGCTCCGCCTCGGTTCGTGCAGCGCGATCGCCGTACTTGCCCAGAAAGCTCTCCAGGACGGCTTCCCGTTCGACGGGCGAGGCATCGTCAAGCTGCGAGAACAACCGTTCCGTGTCGTCCCAGAACGCGGCGCGCTCGCGGAGGATCTGCACCTTCGCGGCCACCGAAGGGGCAAGGACCGAGGCGTATTGGCCGAGCAGCTCGTCGCAGAGCGGGATGCACTTGCCGTACCGCGAAGGTTGAAAGGCATCTCGGGCCTCGCTCAGAAGCTCGGCTGCGTCGAGCCGGCTGCGGCAGTCGTCGATCTGCCGATCGAGATCGGCGATCCGGTCATCGAGAAGGGCGAGGAACTGCGCGGCGCCGCGGACCGACGAGTCCCCGTGTTCCTCCCTCAGCTTCTCAAACTCCTTTTTCGACGCTTCGCACGTCTGCTGCAACGCTTCCAGCTTGCGGCCTGCGGTGTCGAGATCCTCCAAAGGTATCCGGGCGATCGGTTCGCCCGACGCCGCTCGGGTGACGCGATCGATCTGGAGGAACTCGACGACCATCGCTCGCGCCGCCTCCCACCGGGGCCACGAGTCCCTGAGGGGCCGGAGGCTGCTTTCTTCGGGGACTTTCTCAAGGCCCGCAAGCGAGTCTCCCGAGAGCAGGTCCACCTCGCCAAGTGCATCCACCAGCGGTTTCTCCCGTTTCCGCTGCTCAGCGAGCGCGTCGGCCGGGTCGGTTTTCACCTCGGGGCCCAGCGCGGGGTCGGCAGCCCCCAACGGGTCGTCGATCGAGCCGAGCTCGACGAAACTCCAAGCGGTGAGCACCGCCAGGGGAAGGCAACCGACAAACAGGATGGCCAGAGGTCTCATGGGCAACGTACCGGTACCTTCGCACTCAAATCAGGGTTGGCCCGAGTCGGGATCGGCGGCGAGCAGCCGGAGCCAGTCGAGCGCCTCGTTGGCAAGTTGCAGCTTGACCGTATACTGCTTCCCCTCGTCGATCCGTTCGATCCGATAGGAATCCGCGGCGATCGGCGCCTTCGGCGGTTGGCCGAACGGGGCGTCGCCGCGAGCGAGGAACTGGAAACGGACGCGGGCCGCGGTCGTCTTCTCGAAAACGTCGACACTCTTCTCGCTGAAGACGTCCCGCAGCGGGATCGTTCGCAGAATGAGGCCATCGGCATTCAACGCCACGACCTCGCACGCGCTGACGATCTCTCCGTGGTACCAGGATGGGAGAGGTCGCCCGCCCTCGCCCGTGACGACGGGCCTGATCCGGGCAATCGCCGGCGGGTTCAAACCCTGGGCCGGCTTTTCCTCGATCAGGAATCGCCCTTCCACCGATTCCACGGCGCCGCCGGCATCGGCGTCGGCGGACGAGCGGGCCGCGCCCACGCCCTCGCCGGCCCGGTACACGATCACGCTGATCCGCCGGCACTGCTCGCGGAGGGCGGCCAATCCCTGCTCGTTTTGCCGACGCACTTGCGTCTCATACCGGCGGAACTCCTCCTCGACGTACTTCTTCTTTTCGTCGACGGTCGCGACGGCCTGCTTGGCCGTTGGGACGACACGGTTGTTGGCCTGGTTATGGGCAACCACGGCTTGGTTGTACGCGTCGAGCACGATCTTGTAGGCTTCCGGATCATCCCGGTACTCCTGGCTGCCGCGGATGGGTTTGGGCGGAACGCGAGGAATCTCGATTTCCGTCAGCTCGACGAGCTTGTCGAACGCCTCGTCCTTCGCTTCCTCCGTGGCCGCCCGCGAATTGTAGGCCCGCAACTGCGACATGATCATCCGCGACGTCTTCTCCACCTGCTCGATGAGCTCCTCCTGTCTCGCTTCCGCGTCGGGCGGCAAGGCTTGGGGTACATGTCCCAATACGACCGCCCAGCCGCCGGGCCGCGATTGAAGCTCGACGTAGACGGATGGGAGCGAAAGGGCCTTGGCCAGTTGGGGCACCTCGTGCCGGGAGACGGGCGCCCTGGTGTCAAACCCCGCGCCGAAGGGATACATCGCATGGTCGAAGTAGAGCACGCCACCGCCCAGGAACAGGCCGGCACCGTCGGTCGCGGCCGGCAAGGCGTCGGCCGGGATTTGCAGCTCTCCGTTCACGAAAGGCGCTTCGTCGAAGAACTCCCCGGCGTGCTCGCGTGCGAATTGCTCGGCCAGGGTCTTCCAGGTCTCCGCCTGGGGCGGCGCGCTTCCGGTCGCCGGGTCCTGACCCGGCGGCGAGACGGCCCCGTCCGGCTCCGCGACAGGTGGGACCGGTTTTTCGGCAACCGACGTCGTCACGGCCTGCTCGGGTTGCCGGGCGCGAGGTCCGTCCGGTCGCCACGGGTCGTCCGATCGCGACGGCTGCGTTTCCGCCGATTCGCCGGGCGCTTCCGGTTCAGCCGGCGGTTGAGCCGTTTGGAGCGGAGCGGGCGCGGGCCCCGTGGACTCGCGTTGTCCTTGCACCGGCTCCGCGACTGGGCGTTCTCCATGCGCCGGCTCAGCGGTGTCGCGTTCTTTTGCCACTTGCTTGGCGGCCGCACGTTGCCGCGGAGCTCGCTCGGCCGTGTCCGGGGCCCTGGGCGTCGGTTGTGCCGCGGAATCACCCTCCACGGTCGCTTGGGACGTGCTCGGTCCATTCACGTCCGACGTCACCATGCCCTCCCCCCGGTCAAGGCGGGAACGGCTCATGGAGTTCAAAGCACCAATGGCCACGACAATGGCCACCACGGCGACGATCGCGGATAAGAGAATCCAGCCTGGCCCGAGCGATCGAGACTTGGGGCGCATTTTCCTCAGCGGCGCTCCAGGCCATTTGCGGTGCTGGAAGTACCAGCCGATCTTCTGCCAGAGGGCGTCGTGCTGCCAGACGCCCTTGGGCAGAAGCGCCCTCCCGCCCAAAAGCGCCGGTGCAATCTGCCGTAGGCAGGTCTGCTTCTGAGACCCTTGAGGGTCGTCGTCCATCCGGTCAGGCGGCATGGCCTTTCGGGCCGCTTCGGCCATTCGGCGCGCGGGCGCCTCCAATTCCTCGACGGGTCGCTGCCGCAAGACACCCGACCTCTGATCCTGCAATCCGCCCACTTCGAGGATCGCCCGGCGGCAGTTCGACCAGGCCGTGACGACGTCCTGGTCCTCGTCGGGCAGGAGGTGGCGGCCGGCCAGGATGACGTCGAGCCGCTCGGAGAACTGCCGGGGATGCCTTGCCAGGGAGCCGACCATCTCGTGCAGCTTGGCGCCGAGGGCGGGCTCGCCGTCGGGATACTGCTGGAAAAAAGCGGGGCCCAAAGCGCGAAACAGCGACAGCAGGGCCTCATCCTCCGCCGCCCGGACAATCCGCGTCAAGCTCTCTCGCGTGCACTGCCGGTTCTGGCACGCGACGAACAAGCTCGTCAGAAACGCACCCGACTGCCGCGAAGCGATCTGCGCGTAGAACGCCTCGAGGGTGTCAAGATCGAGTCGTGCCAGCACGCTGGGCAAGAGCGGACCTACGGTGCGACTCGCGGGGCCGGCAGCCCGCGCTGATTCGTTCCACAAGTGGTCGCAACCGGGCGGCAGTTGCCGGTGCGAAGTGACGTAGCGGACCAACACGTCGACTTTCGCCTCGAACGACACGCAATCGAGCTTGAGAAGATCGGCGATTCTCTCGCCCGGAAGCCTCTCCAGCAGAAACGCCGCGACGCCGCGCATCCCGGGGATCTTGTGCTCGGTCGCCAGCAGCTCGAGGATCGTCAGGTGCGCGGGCCGGCCGATAATGGGCTCCAACGAAGCAGCGGGGTTGCTTAGTCCGTTGAGCGCTTGGACGAGTGCCCGGCGGAGGTAGTTGGTCGCCATGGGGGACCGGCGCCAGTCTTCGTCGAGACGCGTCTGGCTCGGATCCAACAGCGCCGGCACCAGGGATTCCACGGCGGCCAGGGCGTCGAGGTCTTCGCACGTGCGCGCACCCGCCGCGGCGAGACTGGCCAGACTCCAGTCGACCGACTCCCACCCTTGCTCCAACAGCCGGCGGACCATGGTCGCCGCGTATTGTGCCTGCGGCCGCCGGCTTTCGGACCGACGCTCGGTGAACGTGTTGACGGCGAACCCGCGCGAACGGTAGGCGTCGCCGCGCAGGTCGGTCTTCTGCGGATCGCAGAACGTGGTCGCGGCGAGCGACGCGCCCACGCGGTCGGCGTTGGGCTCGAACGTGGAGAAGCTGATACGGGCGCGGATCTCGCCGATGGGAAGCAGGCGGATGATGCCGTAGAACACCAGCGCCGCCACGCCCGGCTCGATCACCAACAAGAGCGACTCCCGCCGCGCTGGGCCCATCTCCAGGAAACCGCGAAACGCCTCGATGAACAGGCCCGAGCGCCGCGCGGCGTCCATCCGGCGCCATCGCTCGGGGATCGTGCCCGACGGATCGTCGAACGAGCCGCCAGCCGGCGTGCTGAGGAAGCTGAGGAAGACGCCGTCGTCGATGGCCGGGCGGCGTCCGGCGAGCATCTGGTCGAGCGAGGCCAGGGGCTGAAGCAGAAACGGGTGATGGAGGGAGTCTTCCTCGACCCAGCCGGGCGCCGCCCAGAGCTTCAGGCAGTCGAGCTGGGACCAGGGGCGCGCTCCGTCGTTCTCGTCACGAAAGAGGACGTGGGCGAAGTACGACCCGGGCCGGCCTTCGGTGTCGGTCTGCCGGTAGCAGACTTGCCCGATCACTTGCAGGCCGCCGGCCGAAGGATAGAAGACGAGCCGGCGGGGCGCCGTCGAGGCGGTCAGGCGGAGTTTCTCCTCGCTGGGAGTGTCGCGGGGCAGGTAGTAGTAGACGTAGCGCTCGATCTGCCGGTAGTAGCGGCGCAACAGCGCGTGCTCCAGGGAGCCGGCCCGGGCGCTGTAGCCGAGCATGCGATCTTGCAGCTCGCCCTCCGCCGCAGAGAGCGCCGAGGTCCCGTGGGTGCAGTGAGTGCAGTAGATCTGATGGATCGTACTCACGGAGGAGCGTCCTCGCTCTGGCTCGGTTCGACCGCGTCGTCACTCGGAGCGGGCGGCGGCGTCTTGTCCTTTCGCAGTGAGGAGAGCAGTTTTCGGACCTGCCACCGACGGCCCACCCCCCGCCTCAGGCCTCTTCCGGCGTCGAGGCGCCCCAGCACCAACGGCTCGCTGGCAAACACGCGGAACCCGAGATCGACCATTGCCCAAACGACGACGAGACTCCCCTTCCACTCCGGCTTCACGTGAATCACCCGGCTGCCTCCGCCGCTCTCCCAGTTGCGGCGATCGACGGGCAGGCGATAGAGCACGTCGACGTCGCGCGGGTCGTCGTCCGGATGGGGCTCGTGCGCGCAGACGGCCAGGATACACTGGTCGGTGAATCGTGCCTGCGGCCAGGTCCAGCGGACACGGTAGGTCCCCTCGGCCTTGTCGATACAGAAGAGGCTGGCCCGGCCCAAGGCTCGGCCGAGCCCCATTCCCTCGAGCGGCAAGACCTCCCACCGAGTCCACTCGCTGAGCAGCGACTCGTAGGGGGCGAAAATATCGGGACACTTGCGGATCAGCCGGGCGTCGAACAGGTCGAGGAACGAAGAGCGGTCTTCGCTCTCGAGCGCCGCGACCAGGGTCTCGGTCTTCGTGACCCGCTCGCGCGCCGTACGGATCGCCGTCGTCCAGGTCACCGGGAGCGCGTAGTTCTCCAAGGCGGGCTCCTCGACCACCTCGATCACGGCTGCGTCGTCCCGGGCACGGATCGCCCGCTCGATCCGGTCGAGCAACTGCCTGCGGTAAACCGCCCATTCGTAAGCCGTGCGCCACGCTTCGACTTCCTCGCAGCCTTCGGCCAGCTCCTCGTTCCAGGCGTCGAGCAATCGCCGGTCGAGCTGATCGGGGGGGAGGTTCTCGGGGATCCTCTGGAGGGCCTCGACCATGGCGAACCGCCTCTCGGCCAGCTCGATCCGAGGACGATCCTCGGCTCGGACGAAACGCGTGCACTGAGCCGCGACCACCTTGCGCCACGCCGCGACAATCGCCGCCTCGCCCGCCGACTGCTGCAACGCCTGCTCGAGCCGGCTGATGGCGTCCAGGCATTGCCGGGCGGCTTCGACGCGCGGCCGCAGGCTGTACTGGTAGCCCTTCGGCAAATGCTTGGCGGCCAGCGCGATGCCCCGCTCTTCGCTCCGGCTCGTTTCCTGGGACGACCGCTGCACCATGTGGTGGAGACGATCGAGCACGGTCACTCGCTTGCGGGCGCCCATCACGCGGGGGCGCTCGCGTTCGGCCGGCTCGAAGCCGCCAAACAGCACTTCATTCCAGGCGTTGACCAGCTTGCGGTCGTCCAGCTCGCTGGCCCGGGTGGGGAGCTTCCGGAAGGCGTCCCAGGCCTGCTTCCGGCACACGTATTCGTACGCCTGATGGATCAGCGGCTTGAGATGCTCCGGGGCATCGCGGAACTGGCCCCGCCGGTTGAGCAACTGGACCGCCGCCTCCCAGTGCTCGTTTCGCAATAGCTCCTCGACTTCGGCGTACGAATTGGTCAGGTGCACGAGCGAGGGGACCTGGTCCATGCGGACCCGCCACAACGAGAAGAGCTTATCGGTGAGGTCCCGCACGTCCTGCGCCGGCGAACTGGTCAGGTCGCGATACAGCGGGCTTGCTTGAGGTGCCTCGAAGTCCTCGGTGCGAAAGAGCAGCTTGTCGTGCGACGGCTTCTCGACGTACTTCGTCCAGAGCGTGGGATCGACGGCCAATGCGCGGAGGGCCACGTAGATGACCAGGGCGGAGAATCCGTCCAGGTCGAGGGAAAGGTGCGTGGTTTCGCCGCGATCCGGATGCTGGTAAGGCTCGACGCCCACCTCCAGGTTGCGGCGGCCCACCAGTGCCGGGACGCACATGCAGTCGTAGTCGACCAGTTTCAGTTGGCCGGCCGCGGTGACCATGACGTTGGCATCTTGAAGGTCGCCGTGGGCGATCCGCGCGTCGGCCAGCTCCTTGACCAGTTCCACCCAGCGGGCGGCGGCCTCGGCCAACGCGGGCCAGTCCCCTTCCAGGCATCGGGCCCGAACCCAATGGAAAAGCGTCTCGCCCTCGACCCAGTCCATCACGATCATCGGATACCACTTGCCGTCGCCCGCCGAACGGATGCTCTCGTCGCGGTACTCGAAATCCACCAGGCAGTTGAGTCGCCTCGTCTTCAGATAGGCGCTGGTGAGCTCGTATCGCTCCCGCCGCTCGGGCGACTCGGTGGTGAACACTCGCACGGCGAACGGATCGCCCCCGTCGCCCGGCATCCCCTTGTACACGACCGCAAAGGCCCCCGACCACGGCCTCGGCTGATTGCAGCGGTCTTTCTCGATGCGGCACGGCTTTAGCGACGGATCGCGAAACGCGACCCTCGGGTTCTGCAGCATCGCACTGAAATGGGAAGCCAGCGGCCAGGACATCGGCTATTCCACGCGTTGAGGCAAATGCGGCAAAGGTGACAGCGTGACAAGGTGACGGGGGAAGCGACCGTCCCTTCACCTCGTCACCAGTTCACCCTGTCACCCCATCACCGTTCCACCACGTCACCTATCGTTTGAGCTGAGCCGCGTGCGGGCCATCTTGCGGCGACTTCAACCATCATACCACGTTTCCACGTTCACGGCATGGCGACCAGTCACCGCCCCAGCACGTCCGCTCCAGCGACCGGTTATGCGGTTTCTTCAAAGCTGTCAGCCGTAAAACAGCAAGACGTCCTTCCCCGTCTTGGATGCCTTCTGTAAGCATCGAGACCACTCTGCAAAAAAGTCGGTAACATGCTCCTCGGATGCTGTTGCGGCCTCGGCTTCCACACGTTCGAGCTCCGACTCGATTTCTGAGAGTAACAGTACACCGATCTTCGGAGAGCCCTCTCGCGGCGGCAATTGTACTGGGGGCCCTGTCTCCAAGATGCGGTCGATACCTGTCGAGCCGATATCCCACCGATCGGCGAGACATACGACACCGAGATAGCGACACAGTTCCTCCAGGGCGTATCCGTACTGGTTGTATTCTCTCTCGACCAGCGGTTGACCGTCGATGATGTGCTGCAAGGCTGTTGCCAACGGCAGGCGGTTACTACCTTCAGGAAATTCATCCTGGCCGTCAAATTCGTCCGGGTTCGATTTGATTACGCGCTTTAAGAGTTTCGTATCTCCGGATCCGACCACGGACCGAAGGTGATCAACACTGACGATGTAGGCACTGAGGACGTATCCCATTGCCGGCCTCCCGAATTGATCGTGACCGCATAACTACCCTTTCACCCCGCTACCCCCTCACCTTGTCACCCCCTCACCTTGTCACCTTGTCACCCCGTCACCTTGTCACCCCCTCACCTTGTCACTCGCCGCTAACCGCGATTGAACCGCCGGATCCCTTCCTCCCTCGCGATCGCCATCGCCTCCTCGAACTCGTCGACCCACAGGCTGCGATTGATCCCTTCGTGCTCGTGCGCATGGCCGTGCGGCCGATACTGGGGCATCACGTTCACGTAGGTTTCCTCGGAGATCTCCCGGGCGAGGAAGCGCATGACGTCCCGCGTCCCCGCCAATCCGTTGGGCATTACCAGGTGACGGACCAAGAGCCCGCGGCGGGCGAGGCCCCGATCGTCGATCACCAGGTCGCCCACCTGCCGGTGCATCTCCCGGATGGCCCGGCAGGCGATCCGGCGGTAGTCTTCCGCATGGGCCAGCTCCCGGGAGACCTCGGGGGCCCAGAACTTGAAGTCGGGCATGTAGACGTCGACCACGCCGTCGAGAAGCTGGAGCGTTTCCAGGCGGTCGTAGCAGCCGGTGTTATACACGATCGGCAGGCGCAGCCCCGCGTCGACGGCGATCGAGAGCGCCTCGAGGATCTGCGGGACCACGTGCGACGGCGTGACGAAATTGACGTTGTGGCAACCGGCCCGCTCGAGCCCGAGCATCATCCCGGCCAGCCCGTCCGCCGTGACCTCGCGGCCGTGCCCCTCCCAACTGATGTCGAAGTTCTGGCAGAACACGCACCGCAGATTGCAGTGGGTGAAGAAGATCGTCCCCGAGCCGCTTGAGCCCCGCAGGCACGACTCTTCCCCGTGGTGCGCGAAGCAACTGCTCACCACGGCGCGCCGGCCCGTGCGGCAATACGACTTCCGGTTCGACGCGTCGAGCCGATCGGCGTGGCACTCCCGGGCACAAAGGGCGCAGTCGGCCAAGGATTCGACGGCCCGCCGTGCCCGCTCGGCCAGCTCGCCGCTCTCGAAAAGCTCCAGGTACGCCGGATAGCTGGGGGGCATGGCGCCTCCTTGCTTGGGTCCGTTTCCTACCATTCTATCGGCGGCCCCGAGCAGATGAATGGCCACAAGCTAAATGGCCACAAGGTAGTAGAGATTCCGCGGAGGGGCTATAATGCGGCCGCGCGTCGGGCCTGGAAGTGGAATTGCGGCACGTGCTGTCGGTTGGGGGAAGTGCTCATGAGTATCGCCGTCACCTGCCCCGAGTGCAACAAGTCGTTCCGCGTCAAGGAGCAGTACGCGGGGAAACGGGGAACGTGCCCCCATTGCAAGGGGAGTATCCAGGTTCCCCAGGCTCCGGGCCCGGAGCCGCGCCCGGCGGCCGAGTCGCCGGCCGAGCGGGAGAAGACGGCAGCCCCCCGGGGCGCCCGGGAGAAGCCCGATCTCGCCCAGCTCGAGCAAGAGGTCCTCGGCGCCTTTCAGGGGGAGATTGCGCCGGTGCGGGTGTCGATCACGTACCGGTTCGGTATCTTGCTCGTCGCGCTTCTGATGGTGCTCCTGCCGCTGGCGTACGTCGGTCTGATCGGACTGGTCGGCTATCTCGTCTACCTTCACGCCGTCTACGATACGGCCGTGCTGGGGATGGGCGTGGGGCGCGGGCGGCTCATGGCGCTGATCGTTTACGTCGCCCCCCTGGTGGTGGGCGCAATCCTCGTCTTGTTCATGATCAAGCCGCTGTTTGCCCGACCGGCCGGCCATCGCAGGATCCGATCGCTGACTCACAAGAGCGATCCCTTGCTGTTCGCCTTCGTGGATCGGGTGTGCGCCGCGGTCCGGGCCCCCACGCCGAAGCGGATCGACGTCGACTGCGAGGTGAACGCCTCGGCCAGTTACCGGCGCGGGCTGTTGAGCATGTTGGGAAGCGACCTGGTGCTGACGATCGGCATGCCGCTCGCCGCCGGGCTGAGCGCGCGGCAGTTCGCCGGCGTTTTGGCCCATGAGTTCGGGCACTTCAGCCAAGGCGCGGGCATGCGGTTGACGTACCTGATCCGCTCGATCAGCATCTGGTTCACGCGCGTCGTCTACGATCGCGACGAGTGGGATCAATGGTTGACCTCGGCCTCGGAGAACTCCGACTGGCGAATCGCCTTGATTTTGCACCTCGCTCGCTTCTGCGTCTGGCTGACGCGGGGGGTCCTCTGGGTGTTGATGATCGTCGGGCACGTGGTCAGCGCTTTCATGCTCCGGCAGATGGAATTCGACGCCGATCGCTACGAGGCACGGCTGGCCGGGAGCGACGCGTTCGAATCGACGCTCCGCCGGATCACGATCCTCAGCGTCGCTTACCAGGGCGCACACGCCGACTTGCACCACTTCTACCAAGAAGGCCGTCTGGGCGACAACCTCCCGCGCCTCGTGATGGCCAACGTCGAGCAAATGCCGGACGACCTGCGCGAGGCGATCGATCGGATGATCGACGAGTCGACCGGCGGGCTTCTGGACACCCATCCCGCCAATAGGGACCGGATCGCCAATGCGCACCGGGAGAACGCCCCGGGAATCTTCCTGCTGCAGTGCCCGGCTTCGCTCCTCTTCCCGAATTTCGACGCGGTTTCGAGGAACGTGACTTGGGACTTCTATCGCGGCGTCTTCGGGCCGCAGTTCAAGCCCGGCGACATGCATCCGACCGACGACCTGCTCGCCCGGCAGAAGTTCGAAGAGGAGGCCGGCGGCGCGCTGGAGCGCTTCTTCCAGGGCGCGTTCAATTCGCTCCGGCCGCTCCCGCTCCCCAAGGAGCCGCCCGGCCCACCGGCCGATCCCAAGCGGTGTGCCGCCCAAGTCAAGGCCGAGCGCCAGCGGATGCTCGATTTGAAGCCGGCCTACGACCAGGCCTTCGCCGTTTACGATCAGGCCGACACGCATACCGTGGAAGCCGACCAGGCCACCGCGATCTTGAAGGCCGACTTGAGAGTCCCGCCAAACCTGTTCAGTCTCAAGCTCACCGACTCGCTGACGGCCGCCAAGGTTCGCAGGCAGGCCGTCGCACGGCAGGAGCAGTCCGCCGCGAAGCTGACGGAGTTCGAGAAGGCGGCAGCAGCGCGACTGTTCGGCGCGCTCGAGCTGCTGCACGTCCCCCAGGTTGCCCAGCGGATCGACAACGCGGAAGAGAAGCGGGAGCAATGCGCGCGGTCGTTTGCGGCGCTCAAGGCGCTTGGCGACGCGGCGTACTCGCTTCGAGAACTCCGCAACGAGCACGCTTCGCTGAGCGTGCTCGTGGAGAATCTGGAGGGCAACGAGGAGAACAAGCATCTGGTCAAGACGATCGTGAAAACGATGGAGGCGATCCGGAGGCACCTCGAAGGCATGCGCCGCCGATTGCACGCGGTTCGCTATCCCCTGGATCACGCCAAGGGGGATATCTCGATCGGCGATTACATGATCGACGAGCTTCCCGCGGTGGACGACCTCGGCGCGACTTACGGTGCGGGTCAGAAGGCCCTGGAGACGCTGCCGAGCCTCTACGTCCGCCTCATGGCCCGCCTGGCACAGGTGGCCGAAGAGGTCGAGCGGGTGCTGGGACTGGAGCCGCTCGCGGATCCGCGCCCGAAGGAAAACGCCCCGAAAACGAAAGCCTGACGGCTCGCACCGGGGCCGCTTGTGCGGCCCGACCATCGCACATCGCTCCAAGCTCGTCTGTCCCATGAAACTCGGCAGCCGGTTCGTTCTGTTCGGCCTTCTGTTCGGATGGTGGGCGTTCCGGCCGCCGGGTCCGAGTTGCATTCTACTGGAGGCGAGTGTCAGTTTCCTGCTTGTCGGATTTGCCTATCTCGGACGGGGCCCCCGCGTCTTCGGGAAGCGTGCTGACGGAACGATGGCCGTCTGATCCATCATCCTGCTGCTGCCGTATCTGTTGTGCGTTTGGGTGATTTGGCGATTATGGAGGCTCACTTGGCGAAGGGAGCCTTACCAGGAGCCCGCTGCCGGGATTATAATCGGCCGACGCTTGTTCCCCTCGGAATGCCCGGAGGCTGTCGATTGCGTCCTGGATTTGACCTGCGAGTTCGCCGAGTTCAAGGCGGTGCGCTGCGTCACGGATTATCGCTGCTTCCCCATCCTGGACGGCCGCGTTCCCAAGTCGAGCGACCCGGTCGCACGGATCGGCCGGCTCAACGACGTGCCGGGCACGCGGTACGTCCATTGCGCCGAAGGACACGGCCGCACCGGGCTGGTGGCCGCGGCGATCCTGCTGGCCCGGGGCTTCGCGACGGGGCCCGATGAGGCGATTCGGATGGTTCGGGCGAGGCGCCCCGGGGTCAGGTTGAAGAAACGCCAACGCGAGATGCTGGCCGAAGTCGCCAACGCCCTCGCGTCAAACTCCGGCACGAAGAGCAACCGAAGATCGCGTCCATGAAATCCTCGCTCACCCTCGTCACCGGGGCTACCGGACTGGTCGGCAACAACGTGTTGCGGCGGCTGCTCGATCGCCGCGAGGCGGTCCGCGCATTGGCTCGCGAGACCTCCGACCCGCGCCCGCTCGAAGGGCTCGACGTGGAGGTCGTGCGGGGCGACGTCTGCGACGCGGACGCCGTCCGGCGGGCGTGCGGCGGCGTGACCTGCGTGATCCACTCGGCCGGCTACGTGCAGATCGGCCGGAGCAACTTGGATCGACACCGCCGGATCAACGTCGAGGGCACGCGGAACGTGGCCGAGGCCGCCCGGGCCGAAGGCGCCCGATTGATCCACGTCTCCAGTTGCGACGCCGTGGCCGTCCGCTCGCTCGAAGAGCCGGCCGACGAGGAGACCCCTTTGAACGAACCGCCGCCGGTCCCCTACGTGATCACCAAGCGCGAAGCCGAAGGGGTCGTGCTCGGGCTGGTTGCCGAGGGGCTGGACGCCGTGATCGTCAATCCGGGCTTCATGCTCGGGCCATGGGACTGGAAGCCGTCGTCCGGGCGCATGCTCCTGGCGGTGGGAAGCGGAAAAGGTTTCCTCGCGCCGCGGGGGTGGTTCAGCCTCTGCGACGTCCGCGACGTGGCCCAAGGCATCCTGGCGGCGATCGAGCGGGGCCAACCGGGCCGGCGCTACATCCTGGCCGGCGTGACGCTGTCGTATCTCGACGCCTGGCGCCTGTTTGCCGAAGCGACCGGCGCCCGGCGCCCCTGGTGCCGGGCCGGGCCCTTGATGCTTCGCCTGGCCGGTTGGGGCGGCGACCTCTGGACCCGGCTCACCGGCCGCGAGCCCGCCGTCAACTCCGGCGCCGTGGCCCTGGCCGCGCTCCCCAAGAGCTACACGAGCCGCCGCGCAGAGACCGAGCTGGGCTACAAGATTCGCCCCACCGAAGAGACGATTCGCGACGCGTGGGCGTGGTTTGAGGAGCACGGGTACGCGCGGCGAGGGTCGTTCACGCGAAAGCCGAGCGACGCATCGGGCGATCCGCGTCGCTCGGCCCGGTGATCAATCTGGTCTACCGTCGGTCACTCGATGGGCTCCGTGTCGAAGAAGCCACCCGCGCGCGGCCGCCAACTGGGCTACGTCCCTCACAGCAGTTTGGCTCGGGGCTTGACAGCGGGAGTTGGCAGGCTTAGCATTCTGGGGTAGCAGGAAGGTCGGTCGATAGACCCAGATGCGCCAGGCGCGTCTCCTCGCTCTGCCCTAGGGTACCGGACCCGTTGGGCCACTCGGCTCTGCCTTGGCGAATGAGGTGAGACATGCGGACATTCCGTGCGGAAACCACGGTCGCCAGTGACGGGACTCTCACACTCGAAGGAATCCCGTTCCGTGCAGGCGACAAAGTCGAGGTCATCGTCCGCGCCCGCGAACGTAAAGGAAGGCAATACCCGTTGCGCGGAACGCCCGTTCGTTTCGATGATCCGTTCACCGGGGTTGCCGAGGACGAGTGGGAAGCGCTCAAGTGATTCGTCGCTTTTGCTGGACTGTCGTGTGGGCCACGTTTTCTGCCGTCTGTCACGGCGGTGAGTTCGATCGGGTGTTCGACAAGCACAACGATCGCTTCGTCGTCGAGAATCCCGGGCCCGAGGTGGCGCCGGTGATCTACCTGGTCGGCCTGCCGGACCGCTCGGCCGACCCGGTGCGGAAGACGAAGGGCGTGACGCTCAACGAGGTCCGACTGACCGAGACGCTGCTGAGCGAGAGCGTGCTGATCCTCTATCCCGACGGCACGGGGAAGTGGGGCTACCACACCGGATTCGACATCTTCCGCGAGCCGCAGTTCGCCGACGGCAAGCGGATCGATCCCCGCACGCTGGTCGAGTACGACAAGTGGCGCTACGACCCGCTGGAGCCGGTCCGGTGCGCGGGCGGCGACATGAACCTGCTCCAGCTCCACTCCAGCGGCCCCCTGCCGCCTGCCCTGTATGAGATCGCCTTCCCCGAGCCGATCCGGATCCGGTCGCTCGAAATCCGCTCCAATTGCGATCAGATTCGTACGCAAGGCGTTGTGGTAAAGGTCCGCCTGTTTGCCGATCGCGGGCGAGAGACGTCGATCGCCGAACGGTTGATCGGGCCTGACCAACCGAACCAAAAGTTTCCGGTCCGCTTCGAAGACCTGGATCACGGCCGGGTGTACTTGGAGCTGTCGGCCGAAGCGCCTCGCGGGACGCCGGTCGGTCTGTACTGGACCTTCTTCGAGGCGACGCTCGATGCAACCGAGCTGCGTCTGCCCGTGCTCGAGACCGGAAGGAACGAGTGGACGGTTGGCGACGACGCCGACGGCTCCCATCGAGCACGGCTCGTGCTCCGCTGGGTCGATCGTCCGCCGCCGGAGCACGTTTGGGAGGATTTCGAGGGGCCGCGCACCTGGAGCGGCTGCGAGAAGACCGCCGCCGGTCCGGAAACGGGGCTCGCCTTCACCGGCCGCCATTTCGTCCGCACGACCTTCCCGGCCAACGGACGCGACCACGGCCTCAACCGCTCGCTCAATCGAGTCGACCTGACCGGGTACAACCGCCTGGGCATCGCCATACGGGCGCGCCGGGAAGCGCCTATGCGAGCGATCATGGTGGGGATCAAGAACGCCGACACCAAGGGCTACCAGTACGTGCGTCCCAAGCCGACCGGGGAGTGGACCTTCCAGACGTTCGACGTCAGCGGCTTCCGCCGGGATGAGGTGGTGGCGATGAACGTCTATTGGCTTGCCACGCCCGGCTACGACCGGCCGGAGGAGCCGTGCGTGTACGACGTCGACACGATCGCCCTGTGGCACGAGGAAGCGGGATCAGAAACGCCCGCCCCGCCTGCCCTGCCCGAGAAGATCGCCAACTACCGCTCGCCGTTTTCGCAAGCCGAGCCCCGCGACCGCCCGATCCCGCCGATCCAGGAGTGGTTCCCGATGGGCCTCTACGACGGGATCTGCTCACGGTCCGACCGGGAGTGCGAGTGGCTGTTCGACGAGATGAAACGGCTCGGCATGAACACGGTTTACGTGTCGAACGGCAACCCCGACGGCCTGGAGCGGATCTTGCCCTTGGCCGAGGCACGCGGGATCCGGCTGGTCTACCAGGGCGGAAGCGACGGGGCGCTCTACTACCTGCACCTGGCCACCGGGGAGGCACGGCTTCGTTCGCTGGAGCAGGTGATTCTGCCCAAAGCGCGGGAGTGGGTGCCGAAGTTTCGCGGGCGTTTCGGGCTGTTGGCCTGGAGCCTGACCGAAGAGATCGGCCCGGAGTTGTCCGCGGAGCTTGGCCCATACTACCGGCTCGTGCGCGAGCTCGACCCCGAGCATCCTCCCACGGTGCTGCACAACAACCTGAGCGCGGCGGCGGTCGACCTGGAGACTAACCGCCCGCTGGTCGTGACGCACGATTTCTACCCGTTCTTCTGGTCGCCGCAGTCGGGGCCTTCCAACCCCCGCCGGTCGATCGCCATGTATCGCAGCCGGATCGCGGGCTACTATCGGGCGTGCCGCGCCAGTGGGGCCAGCCTGTGGATGATGCCCCAGGCCTGGGGCGAGGCCGAGACCGCCCCGCTCGACCCGCCCCATTACGGCTACCGCCGCGGCATGCGCACGCCCGAGCCCGGCGAGATCAAGCTCCAGGGCTGGGTGGCCATCGCCGAGGGAGCGACCGGGCTGATGTACTACGCGGCCGTCGCCCGGGGAGCCGACCAGCATCATCTGTGGGACATCGGCTGGACGGAAACGGCCAACACCCGGGCGGCGGGCGAGCTGTTCTCACGCGTGGGTCGCGTTGCCCCGCTTCTGTGCCGGCTGGAGCGCGACTTCGCGGAAGAGGGCTTCATCCGAAGCTCCAACCCCCAGGTTCTCGCCCACAGCTTCGTCTGGCGCCCCGGCTACCCCGGCAACGCCCGCTACGTCGTGCTCGCGTCGCTCGACGGGTTCGAGTCGCAGACGTTCGACTTGACGGTAAGCACCCAGGCCCGCGTCTACGATCTCGTCAGCCGCGAGGAAATGACCGACGGACTGACCGGCCTCACGCTCTCCCCCGGCGAAGGGACGCTGCTGGTGGTCGGCACCCGGGAGGAGTTCGACAGCGACTGCCGATTGGTCGACCGAGCGCTGCGTCAACGGGAAGGTGAACGGGAAGGCGAGAGCCGCCAGTGAAGGTCTTTCGGCCCCATGACGCGACCCGTATCCCTTGGGCATGGCGTGCCTCAACTCTTGACGCCGGCGGCGGTTTCGGGCCCCCGGGGGCCGCTTTGACCCTGGGTCACTCAGGGGTCGACCCGGCCGTCCCGCGGGGCCCAAGATCCGAGATCCTTTGATTGAATCCCATCCGGCCGCGTGTTAGAGTGCAGGTAGGGCGCTCCTGGCCTTATTGGGGGGGGCGGGGGCAGGACTTGTCGCAGAGGGCGCGCACTGGAGCGGAAGCGTCCAGCGTGAAGGGTTGTGTCATGACCAAGCCGTCTTCGCAGGCGTTTGGGTCCCGGTTGCTTCTTTTCTTGCTGCGGTGCGTGGGATTGGCGCACGGCGACCGCGAGCCTCAGCTCCGCGTATCCCTGGAGCCGGACGAGCTGCCGCCGCCGGTCGAGGACGAGAAGGCCCTGCGCAAGAGCCTCGGATCGCTCGACGCGCTGGGCCCGGAGGCGATCCCCGTGCTTCAGATGGCGCTGCGGCACAAGAGCTGGGAGGTCCGTGCCGAGGCGGTCGGATTCCTCCGCAGGCTGGGCCCGGAGGCGATCCCCATGCTCCTGCGGGCCCTGAGCGACGAGAACAAGTACGTCCGCCTGGCGGCCGTCAAGGCGGTAAGGCCCTTGGCCTCGAAAGCCCGGGAGCTTATGCCCCAGGTGGAGAAAGCACTTCAGGACGAGTACGCCGAGGTGCGTCTGTCGGCGGTGGTCTGCCTTGGGGAGATGGGCTCGGGGGCGATCCCCAAGCTTCTGGGGGCATTTCGCGACGACGACTCGACGGTCCGCACCCGCGCCGTCCGGGCCCTGGCGAGCATTGGCCCGGAAGCGGTTCCCTCGCTGGTGGACGTGCTGCGGGACGAGCACGTCGAGATCCGCAGCAAGGGTGCGGAAGCTCTGGGAAGGATCGGCCGGAAGGCCCGGGGAGCGGTGCCCGCCCTGGTCAAGGCGCTGGAGGACGAGGAACCGTTGGTCCGCGCCTGGGCGGCCAAGGCGCTGGGAAAAATCGGTCACGGCGCCCACACCGCCGTGCCGGCGCTGGTGCAAGCACTCCACGACGACGAGCTGCTGGTGCGCGCGTGGGCGGCGGAAGCCCTGAGGAGAATCCAACGAAGAGGCTGAGGGGGGCGCGTCGTCGACCGATCTCAGGCCCCGCCGGCGAAGTCTAGGCCTTCTTCCTTCGCCTCTGTCGCCTTCGGTCTTTCTTCCTCTCTCGCCGTTTCCTTTTCTCTTTGTGCGCAGCCTGTCTCGCTCGCCTCGCCGACGCAATGCGCGACGCGTCGGTCGAGCCCAACCAGGCGAGAATCGGGATTCTCCCCATCTGCTCCGGCCACGCCCTGACCACGCCGATCAGCAGCGTGAGGGCGGTGAGCGGAACGACGACCCCCAGCATCACGATCGCCAGCGTGTGCTCCCGCGCGGGATGCGTCGCGTGCAGGATCAGATAGGCCGTGTAGGCCAGGTAGTAGCCGAAAAACAGGTATCCTTCCCAGCGGTCGATCCGATATTGAGTGAAGAAGATGGGCAGGCAGGCCACCGCGACCGCGATCATCACGGGGACGTCCAGGTAGAGGGCGTCCCGAGAGACCGCGATCCCCTCCGGGGCGATGATGCTCGAAAGCCCGAGCACGCCCAGGATGTTGAAAATATTGCTGCCGACCACGTTCCCCACGGCGATTTCGCTCTGGCCCCGAACCCCCGCCAGGATCGACGTGACGATCTCCGGCAGGCTCGTTCCCACCGCGACGATCGTCAGCCCGATCATCAACTGGCTGACGCCCAAGCGCTGGGCGATCGCGACCGAGCCGGTGACCAGCCACTTGGAGCCGAGCACCAGGAGCACCAGTCCCAGAAGGACCAACCCGATCTGAACGGCTGTCTTCCATACCGCGCCGTTGCCGGCGACGCCCGCCCGCGTCTCGATCGCCCCCTCGAACTCCCCCCGAAACCGCGTGCTCTCCTTGCGGGCTTGCCAGACGGTCCAGCTCATGTAGGCGATCAGGCCGGCGAACAGGATCAATCCGTCGACTCGTCCCAGGACCCCGTCCAGCCCGAACACCCAAAGCAGCACGGAGGCCCCGATCATCAGCGGCACCTCGAGCCGCACCAGCCGGGCGGAGACGACCACGGGCAGCACGATGGCGGTCAGTCCGAGCACGAACAGGACGTTGAAGATGCAGCTTCCCACCACGTTCCCGATCGCCAGATCCGCCCGCCCCGCAGAAGACGACTGAAGCACCACCGCCAGCTCCGGGGCACTGGTGCCGAACGCCACCACGGTCAGTCCGATCACGAGCGGGGCCACGCGGAACAGGGCCGCCAGGCGCGACGCCCCGCGCACGAGCACCTCGCCGCCGGCCAACAGCACGCCCAGGCCAACCACGATCAGGAAAGCAGGGAATAGATACTCGGCCAAAGCTTGGTCCTTTGCCAGCCGTCGACCTCACGTCGCTGTCGTGTCAAGTCGTGTGGGGCGGGTCGGTAGTGGCCGCATTCATACGGTCGGAGCCGCACATGGACCCGATGCATCGGGTCACTCCCAACCAGGCAACCTGCCATTTGGAATGCGGCATGGTACTGCGATCTGCCCGATTTCGCGTCGCCGGTTCGGTTCTTCGCGACCAACCCCTCTTTGGGGGGCAACCAATGCACGCGTCGCGCGGGTCCGTGCTCCGACGCGTGCGTTGAGCGGTCCACCGGCCGGAGATACAATCGGTCGGGCGGGTCTGGTGACGATCGCGTCGAGCGCAGTTTATCCGCGCACGGCAACGGGGGGAATATCGCTTGAATTGGGGAGGACGCGAGTCATGAGCCGGTTGCGGATCGTCTTGCTCGCTTGCACGGTGCTGGCGAGCCCAGGGAGCGTGACGGCCCAGGCCGACACCGCCGATCCCGATATCCTGTCCAGCGGACTGGCCGCGGAGGACGTCGAGGGCCGAAGCTACCTCGACTACGCCCGGGAGTGCGTCGAGCTGCTGATCCGCCACGGCACCGACCGCTATGGGGACGTCCAGTCGCCGCTTCTGATGAACATCCTCGACGTGCGCACGCGCACGTGTCCCCAGGACCCGCTGGTGTTGGACGAGCCGTATCGGGTGACCCGGCGAGGGCGGCGTGGCCCGGCCGGGGGCAATCTCTACATGGACCAGCCCACCCTCCGCGCGATGTTCGCCCTTTCGCGGATCACCGGCGACCCCCGCTACGCCGACTTCGCCCGAAAGTGCGTCAACTACACCATGACGAGCCTCGTCGACGAGAAGGGCTTCTTCTGGTGGGGATGGCACCGGCACTACGACGCCTACCGCGACGAAATGACCGGCCACAGCGGCAACCCGCACGAGATCCACATCCAAGGGATCATCTGGCCGGAGCTGTGGGAGGTGAACCCCGAGGCGGTCACGCGGGAGATCGAGGCGATCTGGCAGTGGCACATCATCGACAAGGCCACCGGCGAGTGCAACCGCCACGGCGACGGCCGGCGCGGCTGCGACTTCGCCATGAGCGGCGGCGAGATGCTCCACGCCTTCGCATTCCTCCACACCAAGACGGGCGAGTCCGTGTGGCTCGATCGGGCCAAGCTGGTGGCCAACTATTACTGGAACGCGCGGCACCCGGAGACCAACCTGGTCCCCAACCGTCCCAACGCCGGCCAGGACCGGTTCGACGGCTCGCACTTCGACACCTCGATCACCGGCTTCCTCTGCCGCGGGCTGCTCCAGGCGTCCGAGCTGACCGGGGATTCGCCGTTCCGCGATCAGGCCGTCGCCTATCTCAATGCCTACCACAAGTACGGGTACGACCGCGAGGCCAAGCGGTTCTGGGGCAGCCTGAAGCTCGACGGCACGCCGGTGCCCGGGCCGCGCGTCGTCGGCGACTACCAGCAGTACGAGCCCCGCGGCTACCTCGACATGTGGGAGCCCTACGTGGCCGGCTACGAGAACCCGATCTACACGGCCCAGGTGTACGCCTATGCCTACCAGGTCACGCGGGACGAGGAACTTCTCGACGGGGCCCGGCATTGGGCCGATGCGATCCGCCGTGTGTTCCCGCCGCGAAACTGCGAGCAGAACTCCTGGTACGGCCCCTACGCCAAGGACTGGGCCCCGCACGGCACCTACGCCGACCTCTACGGCCGGACGATCTCGTTCTTCCTCCACATGCACGAGCTGACCGGCGACGACCAGTACCAGAAGCTCGCCCGAGAGGCCGCCAAGGAGGCCGTCTCCAAGCTCTACTACCAAGGCATGTTCCGAGGCCACCCGTGCAAGCCGTACTACGAGGCCGTGGACGGGGTCGGCTACCTGCTCTACGCCCTGGTCCAGCTCGACCGGTCGCTGGAGGGCGCCGGCGACAAGAACGTGTCGATGCTGAATTGGTGACTCGATGACCACGCCAGAGCCCGACGATCCGCGGGCGGGCGGTCTCGCTCGCCGGTTGCAGTACACGTCGCGGACCCTGTTGGCACTGACGACGGCGGTCGCGATTGCCTGTGCCATTTTTTTCACCCTGCCCCCGTGGGTCAGTATGGTGGCCGCCGTGTGCGTCGTCATATCCATGCCCGCCGTGCTGACCGTGATGCTGATCTACGGCCAGGGCTACACGCGGACCTTCTGCATCGGGGCGCTGTTTCCGGCGGGCGTCTGCCTGTCTCCCGTTGCCTCCTACTACAGCTTCCAGATCGTGGGAGAAGTACTCAACAAAGTGCTCGATTCCCTCGAACCGAACATCGCCGTGCTTGTCTTTCTGAACGTCTACTTCGCGGTGGTTCTCGGGAACGGGCTGCTGGCGGTCGGCGTCCGGCGGTTGATGGAGGCCGGCGGCCCGACTCCCGCGCCCCCGTCGCCAACCGACGAAGCGTCGGGAACCGCGGAGATGGAAGCCAGCGGCAACGAAGGTGCCGAAGGGCAGACTCCCGGCGAGGAACCTTATGCATGATCACCATCGACGGCTCCCAGGGCGAGGGCGGCGGGCAGGTCTTGCGGACGTCGCTGGCGCTGGCCCTCGTCACCGGCAAGCCGTTCCGCATCGAGCGGATCCGCGCACGGCGGCCGAAGCCGGGCTTGCGGCGGCAGCACCTCACGGCCGTGCTGGCGGCCGCCGAAGTGGGCCAGGCGGAGGTGGAAGGGGCCGGGCTGGAGTCGCGCGAGCTGGTGTTCGTGCCCGGGGAAGTCCGGCCCGGGGAGTATCGGTTCGACGTGGGGACCGCCGGGAGCACCACGCTCGTGTTGCAGACCGTGCTGCCGGCCCTGATGATCGCCGGGGGCCCGTCGCAATTGCACCTGGAGGGGGGGACGCACAACATCTACGCCCCGCCGGTCGACTTCCTCGAAAAGACCTTCCTGCCGATCCTCGCCCGAATGGGCCCCAACGTGCAGGTGGCCCTGGAGCGAGCCGGGTTCTATCCGGCCGGCGGGGGGAGCATCCGCGTGGACATCCAGCCCGCGGCGCGATTGCGACGGATCGAGCTGGTCGAGCGGGGCCGGATCCTCCGCCGGGCGGCCTGCGGGGTCGTCTCCCGGCTCCCGATGCACATTGCCGAGCGGGAGGTCGACGTGGTCCGGCGCCGGATGTCCTGGCCGGCCGAGTCCGTTTCGACCCGCCACGTCGAGTCCACCGGCCCGGGGAACGTGGTCACCATCGAGATCCACAGCGAGCACGTCACCGAGGTGGTCACCGGGTTCGGACAACGGGGCGTCCCGGCCGAGAAGGTGGCCGCCGGGGCAGTCCGCGAGGCCCGGCGATACCTCAAGGCCGGCGTGCCCGTGGGCGAGCACTTGGCCGATCAGCTCCTGGTCCCCATGGCCTTGGCGGGCGGCGGCACGTTCCGTACGCTAGACCCGTCGAGCCACACGACGACGAACGTCGAGACGCTGGGCCACTTCCTGGACGTGTCGATCCGGACCGAAAAGCTCGACCGCGACGTCTGGCAAGTGACGGTTGACGGTCCGCCAGGCCCCCCGTAGGCTGCATGACAGGTCGGGGCCGCGTGACCAACCCGGGGAGCATCGTCGCCATGGAAATGCGGCCGCTTGCCCCGACGGCCCGGCCGCTCTTGATGGGCCGGTGGTCCGACCGGGCGGACCCCGAGCCCGTCGCGTGGACCAACACCTACCACGGCGGACGCATCTTCTACACCTCGCTGGGGCACCCCGACGATTTCAAGCTCCCGCCGTTCAATCGGCTCCTGCTCAACGCCATCCGATGGGCGCTGGACCGGCACGGATAGCCCAGACTGCTCTTGAGCCCCTTAGCGGGACGGATCGTAGATTGCACGCTGTGGGAGGGTGCCACGGGCATCTTGCCCGTGCACTGGCGAGACGCCAGTGGCACCCGCGTCGTGCAGGCTTCTCCTTGTCCCGCTTAGCAGGGGCTTGCAGCCGGTGGAACAGGACACACGGGAGGGTGCCCCAGGCTACGACGCCACCCCGTCCCCGCATAGCCAAGGCTTCCCTGCCCGTCCATAATGAATTGCGCTCGTGATCAAGGCACGTCGGGTGCGCTTGAGGCAGTCAACCAGCGCGGGAGCAAGCCATGGAACTGGAACGAAAAGTCGCCCTGATTACCGGCGGCACCAAGGGGATCGGCGCGGCCACGGCCGTATCGCTGGCCGGGCACGGCGCGGAGATCGCCATTGTGGGCCGCCATGACGACGAAGAGGCCGCCCGGATCCGGGCCATGGTCGAGGACCGGGGGCGGAGCTGCCTCGTGGTGACCGCCGATCTGGCCAGGCCCGACGAGGCGACGCGCTGTGTGAGCCAAGTGGCCGACCGGTTGGGTTCCGTCGACGTGCTGGTGCACAGCGCGGGCGGGAACATCATCGGCGGGCTGCTCGAGGTCAGTCCCGAGGCGTGGCACGAGGCGTTCAACGTCCACGTGCACGCGGTCTACTACCTCTGCCGGGCGGCCATCCCCTGGATGCGCAAGAAGAAGCAGGGCTCCATCGTCTTGATCTCGTCGGTGGCGGGCCTGCGCGGGGTGCCCATGAATCTGGCCTACCAGGTGGTCAAGGGGGCCCTGCCGCAGTTCACCCGAGCCCTCGCCCGGGAGTTTGCCGACGACAACATCCGGGTCAACTGCGTCGCGCCCGGCATCATCCGCACCCGCTTCCACGACAAGATGCCCCCCGACCAGAAGAAGCACAATCTCGACCACCGCGTCCCGCTCCACCGGGAGGGAACCCCCGAGCAGGTGGCCGATCTGGTCACGGCGCTGGTGACCAACGACTACATCACCGGCGAAACCGTGACCATCGACGGCGGGCTGACGATGCGGATCGCGTGAGGCCGGGTGGTTGGTGGCACTGGCATCTTGCCCGTGCCGCTCTCGCTACCGCCGGCGATTTCGCACACTGGCGGAACGCCTGATGCCCCATTGTCCGGTCGCTTCATGCCCCAAGCGAGGCATGAAGCTGCGGTCGGACGTGGCTCAGGCCGGTCTGGCACTGCTTGTTGTCCGTCTGTCGCCACAACATGCGGCTTCCTCTGGTTCCCAAGCTCCCGCTTGGGAACCAACTCCGCCAAGCTCTGCTTCGCCCGCGGGGAAACCGGAGTTTCGTTGAAGAGCGCTGCCAAGCTCGATATTGGGAACGAGGCGGGAAGCCGGAGCTGGGAAGCGAGGCGGCGGAGTGCTGCGCCGACTCGCCCACTGCGGAAAAACGCCGGACCGAGGAAGCGTAAACGCGAGCGGAGAGAGTGCAAGAACCGAGGTTTTGCCCGTCGCGACAATCGATTTTGCAGAAATGTGCGTATAGGGTCTTCTTTTTATTCGCGGCATCGGGTATCTTACACGATAATAAGTGTTATCCTGACGCTCTATGAGCATTGGTTCAGTAACGCACCACTCGAGGTCAAGCGGAGGATCACGCTTGCGTTAGGACAGGAAGGAACAGCTTAATGGCCACCACGGTCGACGCGCCGTCGCGGGAGGAACCGTCCGGCGCAGCCCACCCCTTGGACAGTATCTTCAGTCCCAAGGGCGTGGCGGTGGTTGGCGTCACCACCACGCCTGGAACCGTTCCCTACGACATCTTGCACAACATTCTCGCCTCGGGCTACCGGGGCGAGGTCTATCCGGTCGCTCCGGGCAAGCGAGACGTCTGCGACGTTCCCGCCTACCGCTACGTGCTCGACATCGAAGACCCGGTCGATCTGGCGGTGATCGTCTTTCCGGCGGGCGTCGTCCATCGGGCCCTGAAACAGTGCGGCCAGAAGGGAATTCGCGCGGCGATCGTCATCTCCGCCGGTTTCCGCGAGGTCGGGCCCGACGGGGTCCGCCGCGAGCAGCAGCTCCGGGAGACCTGCGCGGAATACGGGATCGCGATGATCGGGCCGAACTGCCTCGGCGTGATCAATACCGACCCGGAGGTCGCGCTGAACGCCTCCTTCGCGCGCAAAATGCCCCACGCCGGCCGGATCGCCTTCCTCAGCCAGTCCGGCGCCCTGTGCACCGCCGTGCTCGACTACGCCCGGGAGAAGGAAATCGGCTTCTCCAAGTTCCTCAGCTTCGGCAACAAGGCCGGAGTGACCGAGATCGAGCTTCTGGAGTACCTCCACGAGGACGACGCCACCGACGTGATCCTCCTCTATCTGGAGGAGCTCCGCGACGGCCGGCGCCTGGTCGAGGTGGCCCAACGGATCACCCGAGGCGACAACCCGAAGCCCATCCTGGCCATCAAGGCCGGCCGGACCCCGCAGGGGGCCGACGCGGCCGCCAGCCACACCGGCTCCCTGGCCGCCCGAGACGCCGTCTGCGACGCCGTCTTCCGCGAAGCGGGGATCCTCCGGGTCACCAGCATTGTGGAACTGTTCAACTCAGCCATACTGTATGCCTACCAGCCGCTGCCCGCGGGGGATCGGCTGGCAATCGTGACCAACGCGGGCGGGCCGGGCGTGATGGCCACCGACGCGGCGGTCCGTTGCGGGCTCAGCGTCCCGCGGCTGCACGAGCCGACCACCGCCCGGCTCAAGAAGTCGCTCCCGGCCACGGCCAACACGAAAAACCCGGTCGACGTGATCGGCGACGCCCGAGCCGATCGCTACATGGCGGCCATGGAGGCCGTGCTCGACGACCCGAACGTCGACCAGGCCCTGGTGATCCTCACGCCGCAGTCGATGACCGACATCGAGGCCATCGCCGAGGCCGTCTGCCAAATCCACCAGAAGGCGACCAAGCCGATCACTTGCTCGTTCATGGGGGCGACCGACGTCGTGGCCGGCATCCACTTGCTCCAGAAGGCGCACATCCCGCACTACATCCTCCCCGAGTGGGCTTGCCGGGCGATGGCCGACGTCCAGCGGATCCGCCGCTGGCGCGAGCAACCGCCGGACCAGCGAAAGCGAATGGTCCGCGACGGGCAACCCGCCGCCTGCATCCTCGACGAGGCCGAAGCGGGATACCTGCCGGAAGACCAGGCCCTGGACGTGCTGGCCGCCTACGGGCTGCCGGTGCCGCCCCATCGGCTGTGCTCGAACGCCCAGGAAGCGGTGGCGTTTGCCGACCAGATCGGCTACCCGGTCGTGCTCCGCGTGGTCAGCCCCCTGATCGTGCACAAATCGGAGGCGAAGGCCCTGGCGCTGAACCTGGCCGATCGCCAGGCTGTCCTCAAGGCGTACGATCGGCTGATCGCCGGCGCCACGGCCGCCGTGCCCGGGGCCGAGATCCGCGGCGTGCTCGTGCGCCCGATGATCCCCGCCGGGCACGAGGTCATCCTGGGGGCCAAGCGAGACCCGGCCTTCGGGCCCGTGCTGATGTTCGGCCTGGGCGGGATCTACGTCGAGCTGTTTGAAGACGTCACCTTCGCCCTGGCCCCGATCGGACGGCTAGGGGCCGGCAGGATGATCCGCCGCGTGAAGGCCCACCGGTTGCTCGAGGGCTTGCGCGGCAGCGAGCCGGCGGACGTGGAGGGCATCCAGGAGTGCCTGATGCGGGTGGGAGAACTGATCGCCGACTTCGATCGTATCGTGGAATTGGACGTTAACCCCTTGATTGTCGGCCCGGCCGAGGTGGGTTGCGCCGTGGCCGACGTACGAATCCGGCTAGGGAATTAGCGATGAACAGGCATGAGGTGGAAGAGCGTGTGCGGCGTGTTGTATGCCGCGTCCTCGAGGTGAGCGACGAGATGATCGAGCCCGACAGCCACTTCGTCTTCGACCTGGGCGCCGAGAGCACCCAATCGGTCGAGCTGGTGGCCGCCTTCGAAGGCGAGTTCGACATCGAGATGGACGAGGACTCGGCCTTGTCCGTCGAGACCGTCGCCGACGCCGTCGATTTCATCGCCGGGTACGTCAAGTAGCCCTGCGCGGCGCCGCTTGAAACGCCGGCTGCCCTTGACGGACTGAGGGCAGCAGGGGAGTCCCGCCATCGCTTGGCCGGGCGCCCCCGTGGGATCGCCGTCTCTCTATGCGGCGCGCCGTCTCTCTCCGGCGCGACTCTTCCGGAGTCCTGGCCTCTCCTTCCCGCCATCTGCTGATGGCGACCCTCTCTTCCCCCTGCTAAGATGGGCGATCGGGCCCGTGGCGTATCACGCGGTCAAACCATCCGCTTTGTCCGGGAGGGAAAGGAGCCTGCGCGATGAGATCTGCCCGTTTCCTGTTCGTTGCCGCTGCGCTGTGGGTGGGAATAGGTTCGTTGGTCGGCTTGCAGGCCGCCGAGGGACCCCCGCCCGTCCTGCCCGGCACCGAGCCGCTGGTGATGGAGGGCGACCTCGCCTCGCACCTGGTCGACGGGGTCGACCGCTTCCTCCTCGGCGAGGTCGCCAAGTCGGTCGAGCGCCGCGCCGGGCATTGGAAACGCGACCTCTCCTCGCCGGAAGCCTACGAAAAATCGATCGAGCCCAATCGCCAGCGCCTGGCCCACGTCCTGGGCGTCCGCGACCAGCGCGTGCCGTTTGACGGGCTGGAGCTGATCGGCAGCACGTCCCGGCCCCCGTTGGTGGCAGAGGGCGCGGGCTACAAGGTCTTCGCCGTGAGCTGGCCCGCCTTTGGCGACGTGCATGGCGAGGGGTTGCTCTTGGTCCCGGAAGGCAAGGCGAAGATCGCCGACGTCGTCGCCATCCCCGACGCCGACCAGACGCCCGAGATGCTCGCCGGCCTCGCCGAAGGCGTGCCGCCCGAGTCGCAGTTCGCCCGACGCCTGGCCGAAAGCGGCTGCCGGGTGCTCGTGCCGATGCTGATCAACCGAGACGAGGTCAAGCCGGCGGAGATCGACCCGAAGCTCCCGCCCCAGTACCGCCTGCCACTATCGAACCGTGAATTCCTCTATCGGTCCGCGTTCGAGCTCGGCCGGCACCTGATCGGCTACGAGCTCCAGAAAGTGCTGGCCGGCGTCGACTTCTTCGCCGGCGAGCGCAGCGAGGTAGTAGGCACACGCCGTGTGCCGTCACCAGCGGACGGCTCACGGCGTGAGCCTGCTACGGGGGACGTCAAGATCGGCGTGATCGGCTGGGGCGAGGGGGGCATGCTGGCGCTCTACGCCGGGGCGCTGGACCCCCGCATCGACGCCGTCTGCACAAGCGGCTACTTCGAGCCGCGCCAGAACGTCTGGCAGGAGCCGATCTACCGGAACGTGTTCGGGCTGTTGGAGCAGTTTGGCGACGCCGAGCTGGCCGCCATGGTCGCCCCCCGGGCGCTCGTCGTCGAGGCGGCCAAGGGCCCCGAGGTGGTCGTCCCCGAGCAGGCTACCCGCGGAGGGCCCGGACGGCTCACCACGCCCGGGCTCGACGATGTCCGCCGCGAGGTGGAACGGGCCGGAAAGCTCGTCGAGGGGCTCCCCGCGGCGGTGCCCGTCCGGCTGATCCCCAGCGGCGACGGGACCGGCCCGTTCGGCACGCCGGACGCCCTTCAGGCGCTTCTCGACGCCCTCACGCCCGGGGCGAAGCTGGCCGCATCGGGCCCGGCTCCCCGCGATTTGCGCAAGGACTTCGACCCCGGCGTACGCCACCGCCGGCAGATGCACGAGCTCGCCCGGCACAGCCAGTGGCTCTTGGCCGAAAGCCCGTACGTGCGCAACGGTTTCTTCAAGGAGCTGGACGCCGACTCGCTGAGGAAGATCGAGGAGCCGGCGAAGAGGATCGAGGAGTACAACAAGCGGATCGAGCGGTATCGAGCGATCTTCCGCGACGACGTGATCGGCCGGTTCGACTGCGAGCCGCTCGCGCCGAACGTCCGAAGCCGCAAGGCCTACGACGAGCCGAAATGGACCGGCTACGAGGTCGTGATGGACGTCTGGCCCGACGTGTTCGCCTACGGCATCCTGCTCGTGCCCAAGGACGTCAAGCCGGGCGAGCGGCGGCCGGTGGTCGTCTGCCAGCACGGGCTCGAAGGGCGGCCGCAGGACGTGATCCGTGGCGAGGGCCATGCCAAGGCCGCGTACGAGGATTTCGCCGTCGCGCTGGCCGAGCGGGGGTTCGTCACCTTCGCCCCGCAGAACCTCTACCTCTTCAAGGACCGCTTCCGCACGCTCCAGCGCAAGGCCAACCCGCTGGGCAAGACGCTCTTCTCCGTCATCGTCCCGCAGCACCAGCAGATCGTCGACTGGCTCCAGACCTTGCCCTACGTCGACCCGGACCGGATCGCCTTCTACGGGCTATCGTACGGGGGCAAGTCGGCGATGCGGATCCCGCCGCTGGTGACTGACTACTGCCTCTCGATCTGCTCGGCCGACTTCAACGAATGGGTGTGGAAGAACGCCGCCAACAACACCAACGGCCGCTACAGCTACGTCTTCACCGGCGAGTACGAAATCTTTGAGTTCGACCTGGGGAGCACGTTCAACTACGCCGAGATGGCGGCCCTCGTGGCCCCGCGCCCGTTCATGGTCGAGCGGGGCCACTTCGACGGCGTCGGCCCGGACGAGACGGTGGCCTACGAGTTCGCCAAGGTGCGGCACCTCTACGCCGCCCAGCTCGGCCTCGGCGACCGCGCCACGATCGAATGGTTCGTCGGCCCGCACAAGATCAACGGCGTGGGGACGTACGAGTTTCTGCACAAGCACCTCAACTGGCCGAAGCCGGAAAGCGGTCAGTAGATCCAGCGGGCCTCCCCTTCTCGTTTTCGCCCGAATGACGAGAGCCGCATGAAGCGCGTCGCCTGGCTGACGGACATCCACCTGAACTTCCTCAAGGACGTCGACCGCCGGCAGTTCGTCGAGTCGATTGCCGCCCAGTCGCCCGACGCGGTGCTCGTCGCCGGTGATATCGGCGAAAGCGTCGACGTCGGCCACTGTCTGAAGGAGATGGCCGACCTAGTCCGCCGGCCGATCTACTTCGTGCTGGGCAATCACGATTTCTATCGAGGTTCCATCGCACAGACCCGAGAAGAAGTGACCGAACTGGCGGCCGGCTCGGATCATCTGGTCTACTTGACGGCCGCCGATTTCGTGGAGCTTTCGCCCACGACCGCCCTGGTCGGCCACGACGGCTGGGGCGACGCCCGGCTGGGCGACTTCTACGGCTCCGACGTGCTCTTGAACGACTTCCTCTTGATCGACGAGCTTCACCTCCTGAACGCCGAGCGGGACGACCTCGACCGGCCTCGCCTCGAGCCGGTGCTCAACGCCCTCGGCGACGAGGCGGCCGAGCACTTCGCCCGGGTGCTGCCGCTGGCGATGGAGTCGCATCGCCGGGTGGTCGCCCTGACGCACGTGCCCCCGTTTCGCGAAGCGGCCTGGCACCAAGGAAAGCCGTCCGACGACGACTGGCTCCCCTTCTTCGCCTGCCAGGCCGTCGGCGACTGCTTCCTGGAAGCGATGCGAGACCGACCGGATCGCGAGCTTACGGTCCTCTGCGGCCATACCCACGGAAGCGGCGAAACGCAGATCCTCGAAAACCTCCGCGTCCTGACCGGCGGGGCCAGGTACCGCGAACCGGCGATACAGCGGGTCTTCGAGTTCGAGTAGCCGGCTGGTGTTCGACCCAAGGCATCCTCCGCGCCGGGCCGCACCCCGTCAACAGGTATCCGTCGACGGCGGTCTTTCGCGAGGTTACCATCTCAGACGGAAAGCAGACAAGCGGTGTGCCACTGCTTGCCTCGAAGAACGCTGCGATCGGCGACATCACTGCACTGCTTGCGGGTCCCTCGGACTATGGCGGTATCCGGCAAGCAGTGCTGGGGCGCAAGTCGCAAGTTTGCAGCCGCTTCCGCAAGCAGTGGCACACGCAGTGAGTTCATCCGCTTCCAATTCAAGTTACCGCAGTCCGGGGCGACCGACGGAGGAACGGCCATGAGAATCACGACTCGGCTTTTCGTTGCCACGTGGATCGCGCTTTCGGCGTGCGCCGGAGTCTCCGCGCAACCGGCCGGAGAAGAGGACCTCGACCGCTGGTCGGCCCCCTACCGCAACTGGCACTACTGGCCCGACCACGTGATCCCGTCGGAGCCGAAGATCGAGGGCTACGAACCGTTTCACTCGACCGACTGCCCCACCGTGTTCCAGCTCCCGGGCGACGACGCGTGGTACATGACCTTCATCGCGTTCGACGGTCGGGGCTACCACAGCTTCCTGGCCGAGAGCGACGACCTGGTCCACTGGCGGACGAGGGGCCTGGCCATGGGCTTCGGGCCGAAGGGCGAGTTCGACCACGGCGGCTGCGTGTTGGGGGCGTACCTCTACACGTCCTACGACGTCAAGGCGCCGCGCCTCCTCAAGCGGCATCAGGGCAAGTTCTGGTCGCTCTACGGCGCGTATCCCCGCCAGGGCGGCTACGAGCTGCGCCCCGGGTACGAGGGCGTGGCGTCGAGCGACGACGGGCTCCACTGGCGCCGGGCCAAGCCGACGTGGATCCTCTCCGTCCATGACGACGACTGCGGCGCGTGGGAAAAGGACTGCATCTACCAGCCGTGGCTCGTGGAGCACGACGGCCGGTACTACGACTTCTACAACGCCGCCAACGGCTCCCACGAGCAGACCGGCCTCGCCTTCTCCGACGACCTGCTCCACTGGAAGCGGCATACCGAGAATCCGATCGTCCGCAACCGGCCGGGCGGGTACGACGAGCGGTTCGCCTCCGATCCCAAGGTCTTCCGGGACGGCGATCACTGGACCATGCTCTACTTCGGCGTGGGCCGCGGCGGGGCCCACGTGATGGCGGCCTTCTCCCCCGACCTCCTGCACTGGACGGCCCATCCCGAGCCGCTCTACAAGGCGGGCGGCCACCCCGCCGGGCTCGACAAGACCTACGCCCACAAGATCTCCCTGGTCTACAACCCGGCCAACGACACGTTCTACATGTACTACTGCGCGGTGGGCAATCGGGGCCGCGGCATCGGGCTGATCACGAGCAAGCCGGTGGTTGAGGGGGCGCGTTAACCGGTCTGCCCGGCGTCAGAGTCGGCCGCATCGCGTTTCATCGCTGTGCACAGTTCGCACAAATCGACGCGTCCCATCACCAGAGAGGGCAGGCTGTCCTCGTCAATCAGAACGCACCCGATTTTGGCGGCCAACTCTTGAGCAGAGGCGGTGAACCGGCTATTCGTGATGACGGAGCATCCTTTACAGTCGTAGTATCGCATCGCCGCATACGCTTCCTGCACGGCTGAGTTGGAGACGCTATGAAAATACCCCTTCACCTGAATTGCTATTTTGCAGCCATTCTTGACCACTATTAGATCCGCGCCTTGATCCCCTGTGACCTTTGTTGTCTCGACGCCATACCCCAACTGCGCAAACACTTCTTCCAGAAAGGCTTCGAAAGCCACGCTGCGTAATGATCTCCAGTCCCTTCCCAGTAGCTGGCGGAGACGAAACTCCCTGGATTCCCGGAACTGCCTTTGCCTGAGAAGTTGACTCCATCTCACGTGACGTTGGGAAGCCTCGAATAGTTCTGCCCGTAAACGGTTCAGTTCCATCGCAACTTCAGGGACCCGCGACTTGCAGCAGGCGAATCGCCCTTCTAGGTCAGGAACGACGATCTCCGCCTTGGCATTGGCGGGATAAAAGAAGAGGAGAAACCCACCAATCCCACCTACCACGATACCGCAAACGCCGGACGCCACGGATGGTACGATCACGAGAAAAACTGCGTCAACCGCCGCGGCAATGATGAATGCCCCGGCGAAGCGCGACCCGAAATAGGAGCCAGCGAGGCGCCGAAGCTTCAAGGATATATCCAAGTACAGGAGCTTCAACCGTGCTGCGACCATCAACGCGCGCCGACGTCGGAGTTCCTTCTCCGCAACGCGGATCCTGTCGTTCAACTTCCGGATCTCGTTCCCAAGTCCGTCGATATGCTGTTGCGTAACGGTGGTCAGATCCGGTTCGCTTTGCCGAGGCTCAGTGCCGCGCTGTGTCATCGTTTCGCCCTCCCTCGCGACGTTCGAGAGCGCCCCACCTGGCTCCTTTGGCTTTCGAAGCCGGTGAGTACTTTGGAGCCCTTGGCAGACTATGCCGCCCTCACCCCCAACCCCTCTCCCGCAAGCGGGAGAGGGGAGTTGGGTCAGGGCCTCATTGCACGGTCGCCCCAATCTTAACCGATGCAGCGACCAGCGGCTATTCCTTTTCCTTCGCCTGCACGAGCGGATCGCCCACCTCCTTCTGCCATGCCTCCAGCTTGCCGCGCAGCTCCGCCACCACGGTTGCCCGGCACGGGCCGGTGGCCAGGTTCTCTCGTTCGTCGGGGTCATTGGCCAGATCAAAGAGCTGGTACTTGTCGATCTGGGGATAGTGGACCAGCTTCCACCGGTCGGTGCGGATCATCCGCTGGGCGTTGGAGAAATGGCCGAAGACGCAAGCGTAGAGCGAGTCGACCTCGCCCCGGAGCACGGGGACCAGGCTGCGGCCCTGGACGGTCTTGGGGATCTCGATTCCCGCCATCTCGCAGACGGTGGGATACAGGTCGCGGAGATAGCACTGGGCGTCGCGACGCTCGCCCTGGGGGACGCCCGGGCCGCGCAGGACCAGCGGCGTGCCCACCGTGTGCTCGTACATGTTCTGCTTGCCGCGGAGTCCGTGGCTGCCCATGGCCAGGCCCTGGTCGCTGGTGAAGATGACGATCGTGCGGTCGGCCTGGCCGGTCGCATCGAGCGCTTCGAGGATGCGGCCCACCTGCTCGTCCATGTACGAGATGACGGCGTAATAGACGGCCAGGTCCTCGCGCACCAGCTTGGGCGTGCGCGGCCAGGGCAGCAGCTTCTCGTCGCGCCCCTCGAAGTTGCCGTGATCGAACGGGTGCCGGGGCAGGAAGTTCGGCGGGAGCGGGATCTTCTCGGGGTCGTACTTGCCCTCGTAGCCGGGCGGCATGAAGAGCGGATCGTGCGGGGCCGTGAAGTTGACGTGGAGGAAAAACGGCTTCTGGGGTTTACGGTTGATGAACCGGATCGCCGCGTCGGCGAACTCCTTGTCGATGTCGGGCCGAAGCCCCACGCCCTTCTCAGGGAACATGTTGCCCTTATCGTCCTGAAAGATCCAGCCGCGATAGCCGGTGACCGGTACGCCGTGGTAGTCGACCTGCGGCTTGTACCACTTCGCCCCGCCCGAGGAAAAAAGGCCGTCGCTCGCTTCGTAACCCCGGTCGATCGGCCGCCCGTCGTTCATCCACTTGCCCACGTACCAGGCATGGTAGCCGCCGGCGCGCATGCAGTCGGCCCACCGCACCAGCTCCGGGTTCATCTGGTTGCTCGATACGCCCACGTGGTTGCGGAACCCGTCGCAGCCGGTCATGATCTCCGCCCGGCTGGGCACGCAGATCGGATTCGGCGCGATCGCCCGGGTGAACGTCGTGCCGTCGCGGACGAGCGAGTCGATCGCGGGCGTGTGGATGACCGGGTTACCCAGGGCGTGGATCGTATCGGGGCGCTGGTCGTCGGTCACGATCAACAGCACGTTGGGCCGCGGGGCGGGCTGCTCCGGGGCTGCCTCGACTCGGCCGTGCAACAGAACGAGGCCCATCCAAGCCGCCAAGAAGACGGGGAAAAGACGGGCCGGCATCGCCACGAATTGTCTCATCGTTTCAATTCCTTCCTTATCCGTACCATCGAGTTGCCGCATTTTCTTGGTCGTGTTAACATACGGGTAGAATGCCAACTATCCTCGGGGTGCCGTTGCGGTTTTCCCCACGCGGAATTCTCCGCCACGGCGACGGGGTCGCCGGCATCCCGGGACGGGTTGCCAGGAACGGAAGGAGAGGACATGGTACCCCAACTCACGCAGGGTGGCCTGTGGGTTCCCTTTGCCGTCATGCAGCTTGACGGGTCGCCGGACCCGCTGTCGGCCGCTGCCGAAACGGGAATCCTCGCCATCGTTGTCCTCGGGCTCATCGCGCTGGCGGTGTGGCTCTGGAGTCGAAGCTGATTGCGGGTCGCTCCGTAGGGGGCCTCCGCACCTCGTTCCCGCGCCTCTGCCTGGGCGCGAGACGGACGCACCGGAGTCCGTAAGCGCGCGTGTCTGATGATACTTGCAGCGAGAGCGCTTTGCAAACGGGTGAGGCCCGAGCTGCGCTTCGCGTTTCCCGCGTCACTTCCCGCGGCCGCGCTCGATTTGTTGCTCCAGGTCGCGGATCTCCTGCTCGACGTTCCCGAACCGCGGCGGCCAGCTTCGGGCCTTGAGCTTCTCGACGGTTCGCGCCGCCTCGTCCCAACGACGCTCGTGGACCTGGGCGGCGGCCAGCTTCACCAGTCCGGTCGGCTCCAGCGCGCGGATCTGGGCGACCCGCTGCCAATGGAGGATGGCGTCAGGCCAGCGGTCCTGCTCCCGGCGGACCTCGGCCAGAAGGGCGTGGCTCTCCGTTTCGTTGGGCAGGACCTCGACGATCGACGTGTATGCCCGCTCCGCTTCGCCGGGCTGCTCCAGCGCGTCGAGTCGCCGGCCGAGGTCCCGATAGCGCTCGACGTCTCGTCGCGCGAGCTGGAGCGACTGGAGGATCTGCCGGACCGCCCCCGGCTTGTCGTCCTTTCGGTCGTAGCATTCGATCAGCGCCTGGTGCGTCTCGGCGTCGTTCGGCTGCAACCCGCAGGCGAGCCGGAGCTGGGCGATCGCCTTGTCGGGCTCTCCCTTTTCCAGGTAGATCTGGCCGATGGCCTTGCGCACGATCGGTTTGTCCTGCCCGGTCTGGTCGCTCTGTTGATTCAACTGGGCGGCGTACGCGTCCAGGTCCGGGGCCTGGCGGATCACATGCTTGAGGGCATCGATGGCCTCTTTGCGCCGGTCGTGCCTGGGACCCCAACAGACGATTGCCCCGCCCGCGGCGTCGACGGCCTCGGCCGTCTTGCCCAGCCCGGCGTATGCCTGCGCGAGGTAGCCGTAGTAGCGGGAAAGGCTCTCGTTTCCGATCCCGCGACGCGGGTCGGTGCGTTGGACCAGCGGTATCAGCTCCTCGTAATACGCCACGGACTGCTTGTAGAGCTTGTTTTCCAGACAGCTATGGGCGAGGGCGGCGAGGGCGTCTTCCTGCCAGCGGTTTTCCCGGTGGAAATACGAGTCGGTCTTCTTGAGTTGGGTCAGAAGCTCCTCCCCTCGGTCGGTGCGGAAGTAGGCGTGCATCAGCCAGACGCGGTACTGCACGTTGTCCGGCCGCCGCTCGACCAGCGGCTCGAGCACGGCGATCGACTCGCCGTAGCGCTCCCGCTGGTGCAGGAACTCGACCAGGGTCGACTGCCCGCGCTCGTCCAGGATGCCCTGTCCGTGAGCGGAAAAGAGGATCTCGATCGCCCTGGCGTAGCGGCCCAGCCCGTGGTACAGGTACTCGGCGACGTACTGCACGGTCGCCCCCGACTGCTTTTGCTCGGCGAGGACCTCTTCGGCGGTGCGGGCGAAGGCGTCGGCCTTTTCCGCCCAGAAGTACTGGTTCTCGTGCTGGTAGATGGTGCGATTTCGGGAATTCCGGTACACGAGATCGCGGCGCAGCTCCGCCAGGACGATCTTCAACAGCCGGGCTTCCAGATCGCGATCAAGCTCTTTCGCCTCGTGGCGCCACCTGGCCAATTCCCAGGCGTGCTGGCTCCATCCGTCCCGGTTCCTATAGCGTAGCCAGGCCGGCTCGTTCTCGATCCGTTCCACGAGAAACGTCAGGCCCTCGCGGACTCCGGCCAGCGTGTGCATCGTGTCGGCAACCGTGCGAACGCACGAATCGTAGTGGTCGGTCTGCCGCTTGAGCACGTCGGGCAACCGCTTCGCGGCGAACGCCTTGAGGTCGTCGGCCACGCCGGTCCACTGCTTGTCCTTGGCGGTTCGATAGAGGTCGCATAACCGAGCGACCAGGTTATGGCGATGGTTGTGATCGTCCGTGTCCAGCGCCTCGTGAAGCCTCCGCCCCACGGCCCGGTACAGCTCCGGCCCGGTCCCCAACGAGACGTGCCCGTCGTTGCCAACCGCGTGCACGTAGAGCTGGTAGAGCCGCTCGGTAAGCCAGAGCTGCTGCTGCCGGTTGATCGGACGTTCGAGCTGCGCGAGCAGGACCTTCTCGCCCCGGGCGTGGTGCCCCTGCTTCTCGAGGTAGGAGATGAACGTGGAGAGCGGCTCTCTGGCTTCCACGGGCAACACCCCGCCGGAGGCATCCTCAAACTCGGTCAGGGCCGATTCCATCAGGTCGACGGCTTCGTCGCGGCGCGCGTAGCTCCATAGGGCCTGGGCGAGGTGATGCGCAACGTGGAGCCGGTCGAGCGAGCCTTCGGCCTCGCGCCGGTGCAAGACCTCGAGCTGGCGAATCTGCTCGTCGGCCAGCTTGGGCTGGGAGATTCTTCCCAATCCGCCGAGGAGATCGGCGACCAGGCGCGGCTCGCCCTCGGCCCATTCGCGCTGGAAGGCCCGCTGGAAGGCGGCGAGGGCCTTGTCCACGTGCGGCCCGGGCTGGTTCAAGACTTCGGCCGCGCGGCGCTCGACCAACGCCTCCAAGAGGTCCAGGGCCCGCTGGTCGACGGGCGTCGTCGCCCGCTTGCGGACCTCGGCGACCTGCTCCGCCAGCGAGTCGGCGGTGGCCTCGTCCCGGATCTCGGAAAGCACGGGCCCCATTCCCTTTAGGAACGGGTAGACCTTCGCCGCCGAATGGCCCACGACCGCGTCGGCCAGGCAGGCCAGCAACCGGAAATCGCAGGTCGCCTGGTAGAACTGCTGAAGCTGCCCCAGGTGGTCTTCCGGACGCCCCGACTTCTCGAACAGGGCCGCGAACGCCCGGAGCACTTCCGGATCGAACTGGCTGGGAAGCTGCCCGTCGCTCTGCTGCCAGGGACGGAGCTTGCCCTCGATCCAGTTTCTGAGCTGCCACTGGTCGGTGGCCTTGTAGACTTCGACGAGGGCCCGATCGTGCGCTGGGCGGCGCCCCGCGACCATGTACCACCCGGCCAGGGCACGGTAGTCGTCCGGACGCAGCTCGTCGGCGGCCTGGATCGCCTCGAAGAGCGTGATCGCTTCGGGGATCTGCCCCTGCTCGGCCAGAAGGTACGCCAGCGAGCGGCGCCAATGGTTGTCCGGATCGTCGACGCCCGTCCACGACCGGAGCGCCTTTTCCAGCTCCGCCGGCCGGTCCAGGGCAACGAGCAGTTGATACTTAAGCCCTTTCCACCGCGCGCTCTCCGGATCGACGGCGATCCCGCGGTCGAGATAGGCGAGCACGCGGTCGACCAGCGCCGGCTTGGCGTTTCGACGGGCGGCCAGGTTCACGAGCGTGACCAGGAAGCGGTTTTCGAGGACCTCTTGGAGCCGGCGCTCTTGCTCACGCTCGGGATCGCCTTCCCTCGGCCCGGGCGGCTCGGCGCCGAGCAGCTCCCAGCACTCCTCGGCGACCGCGTCGAGGTCCCGGCCGACGATCGTCTCCAGGTAGAGACGCTCGACGTTCATCCAGTCGGCCGGCGGCTTCGCGCGGTTGGGGATCTCGCGGCGGAGTCGATCGGCAAATCCCCCCCGGGCCAGGCGCAGGCTCTCGACCTTCTTGTCTTCGAGCTCGGTCCGCGTGAGCCGTTCTTGATGCTTGACCTTCTTCATCCCGGCATCGAAGCGGGCCCGGACCATCGCGTCCGTCAGGCGATGGAGCGCCCCTACCTCGGCGGCCAGCCTTTCGGTCGGCTCGTCCGCGCCGGATAGCTCGTCCAACAGCCCGAACGCTTCGTCTTCCCGTTCGGCCGACCAGGGCTGCCCGATTAGCGCGCTAAACAGTTGCAGGGCGTAGCCGGCGCGGTACTGCTCGTCACCCTCGCGCCACTGGAGACGGAGGAAAGCGAGGTGCTCGTCCGTCGTCGCATGACTTGAGAGCACGCGCGCGAGCGGCTGGGCGAGCTGGTGCTTCACCTCGGGCTTCTTCTCGGCCGACCAGCGCCGATGGAGCCCGGCGGCGATCTGTTTCCACGCTTGCGGATCGAGCTCGGGGTCGTTCGGCAGGATCCACTCGACGAACTGGTTGATCTGGACCGGCGCGAGCGTGTCGATCTCGGCACGCAGCACGTCGGCGATCGTCCGGCGCACGCGGCGGCACGGGTCGCTTCGCTGGAAACGGTAGTCGCCCATGATCCGGGCAGCCGTGTTGATCCCGGATTCATGCCGGGCGAAGAAGAGGGCGGCCTCGGCCAGCGGCTCGAGCCACCGCTGGTCGATCCAGTCTGTCCAGAGGTTGTACCCCTGGCCCAGCGCTTGGAGCACGGCCGCATCGAGCCGGGCGGCCACCGCCGGGGCGAGCTTGTCCGGCGTTCGGGCCTCGGCCAGCCACGTGGTCATCAGGGTGTTCGCCTCTCCCTCACGATCGGCCAGGATCAGGGCGCTCAGGTATTGCTGGTAGGCCGTCGCGCTCTCCGGATTCCGCTCGACCCACGCGGCCAGGTAGTCGACCAGCTCCGGGTAGCGTCCCCGCGACCGCAACGAGTCGGCCCAGACGCCGCGGAGCGACTGCTCCTCGTGCTCGTACCATTCGAAATCCCGGCCCAGCACGCGGTCCAGCCACGCTTTGGCGGCCTGGTATTCGCCCTTGTTGACCAGTGCCCGAGCGTACTGGGCCTGCACGTCCGCGTCGTAGGGGTATCCCTCGGCGAGTTCTTTTCGGATGCGAAGCTCCTCCTCCGGTCGCTCCAACTGCCGGAGCAGGTCGGCCCGGCGCTGGCTCCATTGTCGCAGGGCGCGCAAGTGCGGCTCGGCGCGTTGGTACACCGGCTCGAGGCTTTCGACCAGGGGCAGCATTTCGATCGGGGGCAGGAAGCTCGCAGCTTGGCTGACGAGGCGGTCGGCCAGGAAGAGCCCCTCGGATTCGGCCTTGTTCGCCGCCTCCCCGTTTGCCAACCGGGCCGCTTCGTCGACGATCCGCTGCTTCAGCTCCTCGCGACGCCGGCTGACGTCGAGGATCGCATTTCGGACCCAACGCACTGCCGGCTTGTCGGCCGCCGCCTGCTCCGCGGCGTCCAAGTGTTCCATCACGCGGTCCCATTGCTGGCTGCGCGAGAAGTGGAGCACCAGCGCCGTATGGTCGTCGAAGCCCGCCTTGCCGGCCGCCAGCGCCCGCTTGGCGTCGACGACCTTCGTGAGCGGTTCTCGGAGGAACTGGACGTGCTCGCGCCCAGCCAACTCCTTCTGCACCCGACGGACGAACACGTCGGCCGCGATCGGCTTGAACTCCTGCGCGACGAGCGTCGTCCTTCGCCCCTTCTTGTCGAACGTCTCGATCCGGCCGGCCCACCAGGCCCCGGCCGCCTCGACGAAATCGCCAAAGACCGTCGAGGAACCGACCTGGTCGTCCTCGCGGGTCTCGATCCGCAGGACGACGTGCCGCTCGGTGTCGACCAGGACGTGCACCTGGTGCTTCGGACGCGATGGATGCGTAAGCACCAGCAGCACGCGGTTCTCGCCCTGCGGCTTCAGCTCGGCCGAGTAGGCCTCGTACGTGCGGTCGAGCGGCGTCAAGACGTTCCCGCTCAGGCTCAGCGGCGGCGTGCGGAGATCGGCCGGAGTGGAAGCCCGGAGGCGCCCGAGCTGGAAGGCTTCGGAGAGGATGCCCCGCTCGCGGTCGTTGCACCACTGAACGGTCGTCTGCGAGCGGTCCGCTTCGGAGCGGATGAGCCAGCGCTTGGGGGAGACGAGCGAGAGCGTGCGCGAGCGAGACGACAGGTCGCCCGATCGGACCTCGAACGACTGCGTGCGGCGATCGATCTGGAGTCCGCCCTCGATCCGGGCGAGCTCGTCGTTGCGGAGCAGGGTTTGGGCCAGATCGCGTGCTTCGCGGGGCCAGGGACGCTTGGGCTTCCAAGGCTTTTCCTCCGGCGGCTTCGGCAGGCCCGGGAAGAGCGTGCCCAGCCACTGCGTGTACCGAGGCACCGGCGGCTCGCCCAGCCAAGCCATTTGCGAGTAGAGCGGCTGGTTTTGTGGTGAGAGCCTCCGACTACGACTCGGCAAACTGGCCGTGGCCGGCGCCGACTCGGCGGAATCCAAGGGACTGCCCCCGCCGGACATGAAAAAGAGATCGTCACCGAAGCTCACGTCGAGATCGCCTGAGCCGACCGGCGTCAACGTGTCCGCTATCATGCGTCGATCGTAGAGCGCGGAGCTTTCGGTCACGAGCAGATCCTCGATGTCGGAGACGTCAAAGGCTCCCCGGGCATTGATGTTGAGGCGGAGCCCGTACGCGTCTCCTCCGAACCTACCGTTGACGTCAAACCCCGGGCCACTGCCGCCTTTGCCGGCGACGAAGCCGCCCCTCGGACCAATGCTGCTCGCGCCCTCATAGCTATACGCGAAAGCCAAGTAGTCGGTCGGCCCTGCAACGCGCTCGGTCCTCTGTACGTGCTCGTATCGAGTCCGATCGAACGTCTGCACGTCGCGCCCCAGGGCGGCCAGTTGGGCCAGCACGGCGCGGCGCAGCCCGGCGCGCCACTGGCCGGCGAGCCGCATCTGCTGCCGGAGCAGCTCGTAGTCGGCGTCGCTGCGCCCCTCGGCGAAGAACCGCTCGCCGTCGCGCATCTGGAACCGCCGCTCGACCTTGAACCGCTCGCGGTCCTCGTCCGACTCCAGGACCAACAGCGACGTGTACGGCGTGATGACGTGATACTCTTCGCTGAGGGCGACGATCTCGTCCCGGATCGCCTGCGAGGCGCCCTGCTGGAGCAGGCTGTCCAGGTGCATCCGCGCCCAGAGCCGGGGGATGAAGGAGTTGCCCTGTTCGGCGTCTTTGAGCGAGACCGGCGTGGTGAACCGGATAGGCCGATCGCCCTGGGTTCCCGTGACCACCACCTCGCCCGTCTGGTCCTGTCCTTCCGGCAGGTAGCGACCGAGCAGGATCTGCTGCGAACCGGCCGGCAGGTTGGGGAGGCGCTCGGGATAGACCCGCGCGGTGCGGATGCCGCGGAACTCGACATTCAGGTCCCGGAGCGCCGGCTTGGCGATCTCCGCGAGCAGCTCCCGCGCGACCGCCTGGGGGCCGCGCTCGCCCGTGATTCGCCGCATCGAGCCGCCGCCGAGCGAGGCGATCGTGCGGAGCACGACCGGCTCGAACGTGCTCCCCACCGAGACGGCGTGGAACGTGCCCGGCTTGCCTTCGCCCAGGCGCCGGAGCCTCTTGGAGAACGCGGCCGGATCGGCGTCGGCCGTCGTCACCGCGCCATCGCCGACGTAGACCACGTGCGTGCGCCGCCCGGTCTGCTTCCATGCCGAGGCGAACGCCCCGTCCAGATCGGTCCAACCCAGCGAGGTGCGGTCGGCAAGGGACTGCCGTGCCTTGGCCACGTTCTCCGGCTCGGCCGCCATCGGCTTGGGGAAGACCCAGTCGCAGGTCACGTCGCAGGTGGCCAGGTTGAACGTGTCCTTGGACCCAAGCGACGAGAGCACGGCCGCGAGGAACTCGGCCTGCGACTCGCGCCCCTCCGCGTCGATCGAGGCGGACGTGTCGGCCAGGATCAGCAGCTCGATCGGCTCGCCGTCGGGCAGCACGTCCCGCTCGAAGTCGCCCTCGACGGCCGGGGGCGTCACCAGGAGCATGAAGTAGCCGTCGTCGCCGCGGCGATGCGGAATCAGCACCGTGTCCGACCCGCCGCGCTCGACCTCGACCACCACCTCGAAGTCCCGCGTGGGCGTGTACTCCTGCGCGGCGAACTCCAGGCGCGCGGAGCGCCGCGTCTTGCGGACCCGGACGTCGTGCGTCGGCGACGCGACGCTCGCAAGCGGCGCGACCGAGTTGACCGTCACGTCGATCGCAAGCTCGCGGAGCGGGTGCTGCTCGAGCATCTCGCTCCGCAAGGGATAGCTGTAGCGGAAGCGGCCGCCCCGCAACGGCAGCACCTGGGTGTAGCTGAGCTTGACTCGCTTCTCGGAGTGCGGCTCGATGGGGAACACCCGGGCCTTGAACAGGTTCCCGCCCGACCATTCCAGAAGCCCCGGATCGCGCTTCTCGCGGAGGATCGTCTCGTAGATTTCCCGGGCGCGCTGCTTCTCGACCACGTCGGCCTCGACCAGCTCGTCGCCGATCCACATGCCGAACCCGGAGATCGAGGCGTCGTCGGGCAAGGGGAAGTAGAACACGCCTTCCAGCCGGCCGGCGGTATGGTTGACGAACGACTCCTCGATCACGGTCCGGGCAATCTGATCGCGGACGTCGACCGTCACCTTGTGATAGCCGACCGAGAGCGGCACGTTGCGCCCCTCGACGTTGGCCACCAGCGACCCGATCGACTCGTTGGCCGTCGCCCCTTCGAACCCCCGGAGCCAAAGCGGGGCCTCGTCGACGGGGACGAGCCGTTGATCCCGGAGCCGGTACGTGCCGGTCCCCCGGACGGCGATCTCCTGCTCGCTCGGCCCGAGCAGCTTGATGGGCGATTTGCCCCCGGCCACGATCTTCAGCTCCCCGTCGAAAACGCGGATCCGGTTCGGCCTGGCCAGCTCGACCAGCGAGCCGGGACCGAGGGTCAACTCGGTCTCGCCGGCCAGGCGCACGCGCACGCCGTTCGCCCCGCGAACGTCGGTCCGCAGCCAATCGCCCGGCTTGAGGACCAGGGAGCGATCCACGGGCGTCCACCGCTCGTGCATCACCGGCCTCAGGGAGACGATCCCCTGGGCGTCGGTCACTTTGCCGATGCGGCCGTCTTCGGTGAGCGTGTCGCCGACGACGAACAGGTCTTCGTCCACCGGCTCGTTGACCGCCAACACGGTGAGCCTTCCGATCGGACGCCCAACGTCGCGCGTGACGGCCGTCGCTTCGAGCGAGCGGAGCAATCGCGTTCCGCGATCGGCGAGGGCCTCGATGCGGATTCGGCCTTGCGCGGTGGGCCACTCGATACGGTACAGTTCGCAATCGCGTCCTTCTCGCCGGACTTGGTCCACCGGACGCGCACGGAGCAGGCTCTCGCGGTCCGGCTCGCCCGGCAGCTCCAGAAGGTCCAGCACGTTCGTCCCGGGCTGGTCGGCGTGGAAATAGGGCGACGCTTGCGACGTGGCCCGATTGGCTCCCTCATCCACCACCCAAAGCTTCTCCCCCTTGGCGATCTTGTACCGGCCGCCGCCTTCGTCCCATCGCAACTGCTGCGGTCGCTTGGCCCAAACCTGGCCGGTCTTGCCGTCCCGGGTGATCTCGAGATGGAGCGTGTCTGCCTCGATCACGTTCTGGAGGACCTCGCCGAACGCGACGGCCGAGTCGCTCGGCGACGTGGAGGACCAGAGCCACGCGGCCGCGAGAACCGCCGCCGCGGCCGCTCCTGCCAAGGTGCGTAGTGCCGCAACCATCATTCGACGCCTCCTTCTCCCTTGAAGGGCGCTGCGGCGATGCTCCGCCGCGAAGACTTCCGTCGATCGCTCGCGGAGCCTGTCCAGGAACGCCTTGTCCGGTGCAACCGTATCCGTGTCGATCGACGCCAGCAGGGCGGCGTACCGATCGTCTTCCGATGGGTTATCGTTAGGATTCATCGTGCCCCCTCGCTTGATTGTCGGCGGGCATGACTCGACGCTTTCCGGAAGGCGCGGCGAAACGCCCGACGGGCACGCGCCAGTTTCGAGCGGACCGCCGTGGAGGAGCAATTGCGGTGCCCGGCAAGCTGGTCCACGGTCACGCCATCGAGATACTTGGCCGTGAGCAGTGTCTCGTAGTCGGCCGGCAATTGCCCCAGCGTGGTGCGGACCGAATCGGCCAGCTCGGCGGTGGCCAGTGCGTCGGCGGGCAGATCCTCCCTCCCCTCCAGCCATCGCACGACCCGATGGTTGTCTGCGCCCGCCTGACCGGCCAATTGCCTCAGCCGGCGGTGCCGCGTCTGCCGGCGATAGTGCAAGGCGACGTGCCTGCGCGCGATGCCGCTGAGCCACGCCCAGAGCGAGCCGCGGGCCGCGTCGTACGCCGATGCCGACCGAGCCGCCGCCAGGAAGATCTCCTGGACCACGTCGGCCACGTCGGCCGACTCCGGGCCCATCCGTCGCGCGACGGCCAGCCATACCCGCTCGGCGTAGGCCTCGTACAGCGCGCGCCAGGCCTCGGTCTTGCCCTGCCGCAAGCCGCGGGCGACCTCTTGCTCCTGTTGATCATCCATACGACCACCGCTTCCGCCGTAGGGCCCACGGCCGACTCGTCACGACGCTGCCAACGGCCGGTTGCCCGGCGCGCGCCGATCCGCCCATGGCCTCGAGATCCACCGGCCGCGACGGACCGGCGCATCCCGAGCTCGGGATGCCCCCAGATACCTTTGCGCTGGGTGCCGAAAATGTGTCGCTCCCCACCAATATAACGAGCGAGTCCCGCCTTGTTCCCGTGGTCAGATGCCGAGAAGCGACGTGTTGAGGCAGAACGACCTGCCCAAGCGGCGAGCCTAGGCCCACTTCGGGGGGGCACAATGCGGGCTGGCCCCGGCAGCCCGCAGATCCGGTTCGCCCAGCGCGGAGTCGCCGCGCCCCGTCGGGTCGTTCGGCTTGCCGCGACGTTCAGGCTGGGCGCTATGCGGCGGGTTGCCCGATTAGCTTGGCCTTGTGGGCAACCGCGATTGGCTTTCATCGCTTAGAAGAAGGGGACGATACTACGGATAACTCCCGCCATGTGCGAGGATCGCGATCCTGCCGGATGAACTCAGAATTCGAGGTGGCATGATGAACACACGGATGTTGTTCGTAGCGGTATTGGGACTGGCTCTCCTGGCTCTGCCACAATCGGGGCAGTGCCAAGAGCTGGGCGGCCCCGGCAACGCATTTGTCAGCGGTGCCGGGAGTGTTGGCTTGTTTTCCTATCGCCCGGCTTCCGACCTCGTCTCCACGGTTGGGTATGGCGACGCTGGCGAGGACATGGGCTGTGACGTCGGGTGTTCGACCGGCTGCGAGGACCCTTGCGGGCCGAGATGGCGGGTGTATGGCGACCTGTTGTACTTGCGGCCGGCCAACGAGAAGGTGGCCTTTGCCGTCCCGATTAACGGGCCCATCACACAGCCGGACATGATCCCCGTGCAGATCGGGCTGGAGGCCGTGGTTGACTGCGACTACGACCCGGGATTCCGCGTTGGGGCCGGTCGCATTCTGAACGACTGCTCCGAGATCGGGGCGGCCTACACCCACTTCGAGACCGACACGTACAACCAGATCGGCTTCGATGTGCCCTACGTGCTCCGCTCGTTGGTCAACCATCCCGGGGGTTTGTCAGCCGACACCGACTTCCTTACCGCCGAGGCGGGGCTCGACCTCGATCTCGATCTTGTTGACTTCGATTATCGCCGAGTGATCATTTGTGACGGGTGCTACAATCTCAACTACCTGGTGGGGGCCCGCTACGCTCACTTGGACCAGACCTTCGCCTCCGTGTTCACGAATGCGACCACCATCGAGACGGTGGGCGCAGCGGTTCGCTTCGATGGCGGCGGCATCCGCCTCGGCCTCGAAGGCGAGCGACAGATCGGCACGTTTGGCCTGATGGTCTACGGCTCCGGCGTGGCCAGCTTCGTCGGGGGCGAGTTCCGCGGCCGATACGCCCAGGCCGACAGCGTCCGAGGTCTCGTCTGCAACACCGGCTGGAACGAAGATCGCGTCGTGTCCATCCTCGACATCGAGCTCGGCATGGGCTGGTCGAGCCCCGGCGGACGGCTCCGAGCCACGGCCGGCTACATGTTCAGCGGCTGGTTCAACACGGTGATCACCGACGAATTCATCGACTCGGTCCGCGCCAACAACTCCGTCGACGCCGGCGACTCCCTCAGCTTCGACGGGCTGGTGCTCCGGGGCGAGGTCCGCTTCTAGCCCTTCAGCGTATGACATACCCCCCTGCTGGCCCATGATGGGCCGCAGGCGACAACTCGAAACCCATCCCAGCCGGGCCCGCTACCGCGGGCCCGGCCCTTTTCTTGCGCGCCCCAGCATGCTCGATGGGTGATCTCCCTCTTCCCTTCGCTCGCTGGCTTCGGGAACCACGTTGTCCGAGCCAGCGGCGCAGAGGCCAAATCCCTTGACTTCTGATCCACAATCGTCGCCGAGGCAGCGTCTCCCACATTCCCCTGCCACCCCAGCTTAACAAATCGATCTTATTATCTCATCTTTCCCATAACGCTCTTTTCTGTATTTATTCCCCATACAGTATTGACTTCTCATACTATCTACTTTATCTTCGCTGCAACGTGACAGCAGTGACAGCATTGACTGGGAGAGGAAAGGACGCACAGAAGCTCTTGACTTTCGCGCGTGCCGTGTGGGCGGTATCGAACAGACAAACTGCGCATGACTACTGACTGGAGGGTCCAACCATGAAGTGGCAGAATACTCTCGGCAAGCGAACCAGGTCGCGTCGTTGCTCGAAAGGTGGCGAGAGGCGGTTGTCAGGACACGTTCGGCCTCGCCGCGCGATGGTAGAGGCGCTGGAGCAGCGGCAGATGCTGTCGTGGACGGTGATGTTTTACGGGGACTATGACAACAACCTTATGGATTGGGTTAACGACGCTTTTGCGCCAGTGGCGGCCGGCGCCGGAAATGCCGAGGTTACGATCGTCGCCCAGGTCGACCTTCTTGGTATGGGCAATACGTTCCGGGGCGTCGTTGAGCCGGGGGAGAACCTCGCCGATTTCGCGGATGCAGGGTACGATCCGATGCCCCGCGAGCAAAATATGGGGGATCCCGACACCTTCGAGGATTTCCTTACGTGGACGATCACCAACCATTCTGCCGACCACTATGCATTGATCATGTCGAACCATGGGTCCGGGGGAGGGTTTGGATCAGACACGCACACCGGACGCCCGACCACGCCGATTTGCCTCTCGCCGGCGGACAAAGAATCGGGAGTTGGCCTCACACCAGAGCTTGTCTGTTCGAGTTTCGAAGATGCGAATCCTGGGGATACACACTCAAGCACGCACTGGCAGGTGGCTACCGACAGCGGCTTCGACGCGGCAGATCTGGAATGGAATTACGTGGATGCGGCTGGGGACATGACCCGTGAGTCGATTCCCGCGGGGACGCTCACCGATCCGACGCTCACTTACTACTGGCGAGCGCGCTATGAAGACAGCAACAACGATTGGAGTGATTGGTCAACTCCTTTTTCTTTCACGCCGGTGGACGTCGGCAGCTCGTCTTTGAACGCTGGCTCATCCGCGTCGACGGGCGATATCGTCTTCAAAGACAAGGACGTAGATGGAGACTCCCTGAGGGTCGACAGGATCGCTGATAGGATCGCTAATGTGCTGGCGGGTGTGCCGGGAACTCCCGAGATTGACGTGTTGTTCTGGTCCGCTTGCATCATGCAAAACGTGGAAATGGCATATGAGCTTCAGGACCAGGTTCGCTACGTGATGGGATCGCAGCAGACCGCCGCATTCCGTGAGTTCCCCAATCCATTGGGGGATCCAATCCGTGTTGGGGTAACTCCAGACCTCTCATTTCTCCATGACGTCACCGACTCGACAACTCCCCTGGAGTTCGTCACCCACCTCTGCAAGGAACACGTGTGTTATGACACGTTGTCCAACGTCGACCTTGGAGCCCCCGGTGACCTCTCACCCGCTATTGATGACTTGGCTCGTTCCGTAGAAGACTTCGTCTTCGAGATGACGAGAAATGCGACAACGGAAGACTGGAGGGCAGCCGTAGCCGCTCGTGAAAACAGTTTTCGGTACGCGAAGAAAGAGCACGAGAAGAAGGAGGGAGCCGAATGGCGAGATCTCTACGAATTCGCCGAAGGAATGCGGGACGCAACATCTGTCTCGCAGGCGGTGCGCGACGCAGCGGCGGAAATCTGCGACAATGTTCTCGAGGCGAGGACCTGGAACTGGGTCGACGACGACCCGCCTACAAGTGGGTACGGGTTGTCGATAAGGTTCAACAGCTCATCTTGGGCCGAAGGCGATTGGTCGGCGTATGACTACCTGGAGTTCTATAAAGCGACTGATTGGCCGGATTTCGTAGAACAACTGAACTCGCACGTTTCGGGCAGCAACCTGCATGACCGATTCACGCTGCACGCTGACGGCACCATGACGGTCGACAGCTATTCCGATCCGGACTACACGACTCTGGTGGACTCAAATAGGTTTTCCGTGTCATCGGATAGTCCTCTATTCCTGTACGGCAACGCCGGCAATGACGACTTTGATTTGTCGGGCCCCGGCTGGAGCGTTCCCACGGTGTACGTTGAAGGGGGTGACGGCACGGACACCGTGGTTGGTCCCGATCGAGACGCCAACTGGACGATTCGGTCCGATCCGTCGGGAGCACTCGATGGCAGCGGTGGAAGCGCCGTGCCGATCGGGTTGGTCGGGATTGAGGTCGTCAGTGCGGGCACCGGAGCCGACGTGTTCGGGATCAAGGGGACCGAGAGCGACTTGACGGTAAACGGTGGAGCGGGGAACGACTCGTTCGTCGTGAAGCCGAGCACAACGGGGATCCTCACGGTCAACGGCGACGCCCCGGTCCTTGGCGACCCCGGCGTGCCGCCTGGCGATATCCTTGCACTCGACCTGGTTGGCGTCGTGGGGGCAAGCGTGCCGAGCGGCGTTACCGCGGGCGTGGTGACGTCGACGAGCCATGAGAACGTGGTCTTCAGTAGCATCGAAACGCTCATCGCGTCGGACCGATTCGAGGTGAATGACACGCTGGAGCAGGCGACCGTGTTGGGTTCGTTGCCGAAGATCACTCTGCGTGATCTCAGCATCCACAGCCCCAGCGACGTCGACTTTTTCCGGGTCACGGCCCAAGACACGGGCAAGCTGGTGATCAATGCCCTGTTTGACAATGATGTCGGCAACTTGGATCTCGCGGTTTGGGATGGACAGGGCGGCATCATTACGTCAGCGCTGAGCGACGACCACAACGAGTCCCTGGTGATTCCGGTCGTCAGCCAGGAGGTGTACTACGTGGTGGTGGATGGTCGTGATCAGGATGTGGGGAACTACGCGCTCGAAGTCGAGAACTTCCCCGCGCCGATTCCGAGCGGTGGGTTCTTCGATCCGGCCAGCGACACCGGCCGCAGCAACGCGGACAACATCACGAACAACAACCTGCCGCAGATGTTCATCTATGCCGACGTCCTGAATTTTGTGGACACCAACCACAATGACACCCGGGACGCCGGTGAGATCACCGCCTTGACCGCGGCCCAGGCCACTGCGGGCACCACGGCGGGTGCGGCGGTCCAGGCATGGCTGACCAATACCACGACGCGGACGACCGTGAAGGGATATGCCGATCCGCTCGACGCCGATAATCCTTTCCTCTACAGCTTCACGCCCGCGGCGGCCCTGGCGGATGGAACCTACGTCGTGACGGCGGCGACTTGGATCTTCGACGGCCAGGGGGACGCGGAGGGCGCCCCCAGCCCGGCCAACGCACGGACCCTGCTCTCGGCCCCCCTGCTGCAGTTCACCGTCGACACCGTGGCACCGCCGGTGAGCTTCATCGGCATCGACCCGGCCAGCACTGACACGGGAGTCACCGGGCATCCGGCCACGCTCGCCGACCGGATTACCGGCGATACGGCCCCGGGGTTTGTGGGCCAGACCGAGGCCGACGCGCTTGTCGCCCTGTATGAGAAGAGCAACCTCACCGGTGCGTATGCCATTACCGTCGCGGTTCCTCTCGACGGACAAGGCCCGTTCGGGGGACAGTGGCGGACTTCCTATGTCTACGATTTGAACGACCCGATCTACTTCCCATTGGACGGCCTGCGCACCATGGAAGCGAGGGCCATGGACGTGGCCGGCAACCTTTCCGAGCCGGCAACTCTGGAGATCTTCATCGACACGCAGGGCCCGCGGGTGAATGCCGTCAAGATCCGGGATGACTGGTCTACGGACTACGATGAGTCGACGTACGACCTGTTCAATCCGAAGGGGACCCCCGGCGGTCACCTTCCCACACCGCTGGTGACGAGTCTGGACATCGACGTCTCCGACCTGCCCGTCCGGGTTACCGACTTCCTCTACGGTGCCCTGGTTGACGGAGATCCCACGTTGGATCCGGGCAACTACGTGCTCCGGGGCGATGCCAACGGGATCATTCCGATCGATCACGTCATGTTCGACGGAGTTGCACCGGCAAATTGCCAGCCGGCAACCGGCACGATCACGCTCATCTTCTTCGAACCGCTGCCGGACGACCGATTCACACTGACAATCTCCGACGAGTTGGTCGATCCGGCCGGTAACAAGCTGGACGGGGAAACGAACGCCATCGAGCCGCAGGACGATCCGAGCCTGCCCAGCGGCGACGGCGTGCCTGGTGGGGATTTCGTCGCCCGGTTTACGGTCGACAGCCGACCGGAGATCGGCACGTGGAGCGCGGGGAGTGTCTACGTCGACACGAACGGGAATTTCTCTTTCGATCCCGACAACCTCGATTACACCAACCGCGATCTGGTCTACGTGCTCGGATTCACGACCGACTATATCTTCGCGGGGAATTTCGCCGGCGTCGAGAACGACAACGGTCCTGCAGCGCTGAGTTCGAGCGCCATTGCCGACGGCTTCGACAAGCTGGCGGCGTACGGGAAGGTCGGCGGTCAGGCCCGGTGGATGGTCGACACGGACAACGACGGCGTGCCGAACATCGTCAAGGTCGATCCGGCCAATATCATCGGCCACCCGTTCGCCGGGAACTTCGATCTGGCGTACCCAAATAACGTCGAGAACGGCGACGAGGTCGGCCTGTTCGACGGCATAACCTGGTGGCTGGACACGGACCACAACTTCAACGTCGACACCGCGATCCGCTTTCCCGGGATGACCCTCGGCTTCCCGATCGTGGGCGACTTCGACGGCAACGGTTTTGACGACCTGGGGACCTTCCAGCCGGCCGACATTGGCAACGGCGGGGTCTTCACGTTCGCCCTGCGGAGCGCGACCGGGTGGTTCCCGTTGCGGACCATTGATTTCCAGTACCAGGACTTCATCGGCGTTCGCGAGCGTCCGGTGGCCGCCGACATGGACGGGGACGGGATCGACGACGTCGGCCTCTGGGTGCCCGACCGCAGCGGGGCCACGCCCTGGGAGATGGGCGAGTGGTACTTCCTCCTCTCCAACGATCTGGACGGGACGAAGCGGATCGAAGGCCAGGTCAACACGCTCGACCATCACTTCTCACCGATCCCGCTGGGCGACGACCTGTTCGCCCAGTTCGGCGACGAGTTCGCCGTGCCGATCGTGGGGAACTTCGACCCGCCGGTGGCCGGCGAAAGCGTGGCCTCCGATCCCGCGGTGGTCAGCCTGCTCGGCACGCCCGAGGACGACGTGCTGAAATTCACGGCCGGTCCGACGCCCGGGTCTTGGACCGTGATTCTCAACGGCGTGACGCAAGGCGAGGCGTCCGGTAGCGCGATCACCGTGGAATTCGACGGCCTGGAGGGCAAGGACACGGTGATCGTCACGGGCACCAGCGGCGTCGATACGGCCAGGCTATGGCCCCACCACGGGACCGTGGTCGGCGAAAACTACGTGGTCGCGCTGGCCAACGTCGATTCCGTCACGGTCCATGGCGGCGGTGGCGACGACGTGGCCGACCTGCGGGACGATCCCGCCGGAAAGGACACGTTCCAGTCGTGGCCCGATCAGGCCAAGCTCTACGGCGATGGGTTTTTCAACCGGGTCACGTCGTTCCGCTTCGTGCACGCGTTCAGCACGGCCGG
>DATKZH010000605.1:0-21479 GCA_035528065.1 Thermoguttaceae bacterium
TCTACGAAAAGGGCAAACAAGCCATCGTCGAATCGGTGAATGACCTCCACATCCGGTTTGACCGCAGTCTGCCCGAATGGAACTACGTCATTTCTCCGGCGTAAACAGTTTAGGACGTTATTAAATCCCGGATCCTAAGGACCTCATCTTCACGGGGGTCAACACCATGCCTTCGGCCTTTCATGCAGCACGATTAGGCAGGGCGGCACCAGCGTTTTGGCTCGGCTTGAGCATCCTCCTGTCGGTTCTGCTCGCCCTTTGCGGACCGTCCGCCCGGGCGGCAACCTCGCAGGCGCGCTACTACGCCCACGACGCGGTCGAGGACCGCTACGGAGTGATCGCCCCGTGGTACCAGGGCCAGAACGGGCAGATCGACTTCCGCGTGCGGGTCGCCGCGGAGTTTCTCAAGCGGTACCCGTGGGTGGATCGGGACCAGTCGCTCCTGGCCGGGCCGCACTACGTCTTCAACGCGCGGGTCGACCTGGCCGACGATGGGGGGATCACCGTCCTGCCCGCCTCCGACAACATGAACGGAAACCTCGGCCAGCGGTTCAAGTATCTCACCGAGTCGCTGCCGCGGTACTACCGGTACAGCGGCGACCCGGTCGTCTTCGGCCATCTCAAGATCGCGGCCGATTTCCTCCTCGAAGGCTACCTGACCGGCGAAGACCACCCCTGGCCCAAGTTCCCCATCAGCGTGCCACGCAAGGGCAAGCCCTACGGCCGGGCCGCGCCGGGCGGGTACATTCAACTGGATCTGGCCGCCGGCATCGGCAAGGGGATGATCCGCGTCTATCGGCTCACCGGCGACGAACGGTATCTCGATGCGGCCAAGCATTGGGGCGACGTGTTCGCCGCCAAGTGCAACCACGGGCCCGGGGCCCGGCCCTGGGACCGGTACGCCAATCCCGAGGACGTAACCTGGGCGAAAACCGGCTCGGGCAACGTGCTGACCGGCGGCGTGGCCAATATCCTCCTCTTCCTCGACGAGCTGATCCGGCTGGGGTATACCGGCCAGGACGACGCCATCCTCAAGGCGCGGGACGCGGGGCAGGCCTATCTCCGCGACCGGCTGCTCCCGGCCTGGCACGCCTGGGACACGTGGGGCCGGCACTACTGGGACTGGGAGCACCCCGTGCAAGGCATCGCCACCACCGGCTGGGCCTCCGAGTACCTGATGGATCATCAGGACGTATTCCCGAACTGGCAAAACGACGTCCGCAACGTGCTGAGCCTGTTCTTCCACCACGCGTGCGTCAGCCCCAAGTCGAACGGCGACGTGTACGGCGGCGCGTGGGCCTATCCCGAAGGGCCCTCCTGCTGCGGCCGGTCGTTGGACATCTGCCCCGTGTTCCTCAGCCGCTACATGGCCCGATACGCCGCCGAGGCCGATTGCCCTTGGGCCCGGGAGATCGCTCGGCGCGAGATCACCCTCGGCTTCTACCATTTCCACGCAGGCGGCAAGGTGGAGGACAATATCGACGGCGGGCAGATCACGGCCAAGAACTGGTCGGAGCTGATCGGGATGGGGCCGATTCTGTGCGGGCTGGAGTTCCTGGAGTGGTCGCCCGAGCTGGGCCCGGCGCGGGAGAACCACGTGATGCGCAGCTCGTCGGCCGTCACTTCGGTCGTCTACGGCAAGGGCCGGATCGAGTATGCCACGTTCGACGCGCCCGCGAGCACCACGGACGTGCTCCGGCTGGCGTTTCGCCCTCAATCGGTCACCGCCGACGGCGAGCCGTTGAGCGGGCGTGACCGGCTCGACGGCAACGGCTACACGGTCCGCGAGCTGCCGGACGGCGACTGCCTCGTCTCGATCCGGCACGACGGCCGCACCGGGATCGTCGTCACCGGCGAAGACCCCCAGCAGGCGGCCGACGACGGCAGTCTCGCGTACGAGGGCCCCTGGGAGGTCGCTTCGGACTCGCGCGATTTCGCCGGGCAGGTCCACGCCTGCGAGGCGCCCGGGGCAACGACCGCGTGTCGCTTCCGCGGCAACCAGGTGCGGCTGATCGGCCGGGTCGATCCCTCGGGCGGGCGAGCCGATGTGTACTTGGACGGCGTCAAGCAACCGGTCCCGATCGACTGCTGGTGCCCCGCGGCGACCCGCTGCCAACAGGTGCTCTACTACCGCAACGGGCTTGCGGGCGGGCCGCATGAGCTGAAGCTCGTCGTACGGGGAGCGGGCAATCCGTGCTCCGAGGGCGGCAAGGTCTACGTCGACGCCGTCCAGTGGTCCGCCGCGGCGGGCGAGCCTTCGTTCGGCTCGGGCGGTGGTCCGGCCGGCGCGCAACGCATGATCTTTGGCTACACGGCCCGTACGCCCTACGTCGACTCGGCGGGCAACCCGTGGCGGCCGGGCACGGAGCTGGTGATTCGCACGGGCCACCATACCGACCCGGTGGCCAAGTGCTGGTGGACCGAGCCCGCCGAAGGGCCGATCGCCGGCACGCCCGACGCCGAGCTCTACCGATACGGCGTGCACGCGCCCGATTTCTGGGTCAACCTGACCGTCGCCCCCGGCGCGTATCGCGTCTGCCTGAAGCTCGCCGAGCGACGCGCCGAGGACGATCCGGCGAGACGCCCGATGACCGTCTCCGTGAACGGCCGCGACGTGGTCGAGGCGCTGGACGTCCTGGCCGAGGCCGGAGGGCCGGGCAAGGCCCTGGATCTCTCGTTCGACGACGTTGATCCGCGAAACGGCGCCATCGAGATCCGCTTCACCGCCGCGGACGGAGGCGAGGCCACGGTCCAGGCGATCGAGGTCACCCCGGCCGCAACTAGCCGGCAGTCCAGCCGCGGCTCGTGAGCCCCGCCGTGTCGCCGGCAAACCGCCAGGAGACGGGCGTATCCCTGCCAGCGTCTTGCGCGGGTTGTCAGGCTAACTGATGGCTGATAGCTTACGTCCTACTGCGGCCCAACCTGCCCCGTTGTTGGGTCGCGCCGTATCACCCGCCCCGGCTCAGGGCATAGTCAATAAAATCCCTCAAGGCGTATTCGTACCCTCGCCGGGGCTTGAGATCCTTCTGGAGCGTGGCGAAGTGTTTCGCCTTCTCGGGCTGGCCCAGCCTGGTGTAGACGAGCACCAGGTAGGCGGCGCCGCGGTAGTAGTCGATGTCGTCCATGCCCTGGTAGCGATCGAGGATCTCGCGCCCCCGCGGGTCCTTCATCTGCAACAGGTAGTAGCCGATCTGGATCTTCTCGTAGTCGTTGATCTCCATGCCGATCTTCGGGGGATCGAGCTTCTCGCGGTCGCGATACGTGATGATCCGCAGGAACTTCATGCGGGCGCCGGCCTCCTTGAGCTCGTCGGCCAGCTCCCGATAGCCCTCGATCCTGCTGAGAACGAGCGCCGCGTTGATCGTGCTGTGGGCCTGAAGGATGTGGTTGCACTCCGGCATGTGAGGCAGATAGGGCTTCCCCTCGTAGTACTCGACGCTTTGCTTCAAGTACTCGGCCGCCTTGGCGGCATACGCGACCGCCTCCCGATCGCCGAAGGCCTGCGCGTAGTCGAGAAACGCGTTGGCCACTTCCGCGACCTCCCAGCTCTCGGCGTCGTCGGCCGTTCGGGCCTTGAAATCCCACTCGGCCCGGTACCAGTCGGTGCCCAGGCCCCACCGGCCGTCCGGCCTCTGAAGCCCGTAGAGCACGCGTGCGATTCTCCGGGCGAGCTCCCGATCCTCCCTGGCGATGGCCAATTGCAGCTCCCAGGCCCAGAAGCTGGGCGTGGTGAACTGGGTGTTTGCGGAGATCTCGTGAAAACCCCGGATGACCTCTTCCGCCCTCTTGGCGTTGTCGCTCGGCTTGTCCGCGGCTTGCTCCTGGGCCCCAAGGGGGGTTGCCGCGAGGGTCACCAGGGTGAGTGCAACGATGCGTTTCATGATCGGTTCTCCCGTTGGCGGTCAGTCGGTTGGGGTCGCGGTAGGCCGGCCGTCGGCCGTCCATGGGACGCCGTCCGCCGGCAAATCCTAACCTATCACCCTAGCCCCACGAAACCCATCGTGCAACATTCGCCTCCTCGAAGACGCTTGACAAGATCGGCCGGCCTTGGGAAGCTCGGTGTCCGTGCCGACGTCCGTCCCGTGCCGATTAGGAGGTCCTCCGATGAGCGTCGAAGAGAAGCTGAAAGCGCTTGGCCTGGTGCTTCCCGCCGCGCCGCCGCCGGCCGCCAACTACAAGCGGTGCGTTCGGGTGGGCAACCTGGCCTTCTTCTCCGGGCAGCTTCCCTGGGTGGACGGCGAGATGCGTTACGCGGGCCACGTCGGCTCGGACCTGACCGACGAAGAGGGATACGAAGCGGCCAAGCTCTGCGCCTTAAACGCCCTGGCCCAGATCAAGGCGGAGTTCGGCTCGCTGGACAGGCTGGAGACGATCGTCCGCGTCGAGGGCCACGTCAACAGCGCCCCCGGCTGGACGGGCCACCCCCAGGTGCTCAACGGGGCTTCCGACCTGTTCGCGCAAGTCCTGGGCGACCGGGCCGGCCACGCCCGAACCGCCCTGGGCCACAACGAGCTGCCCCTGAACGCCGCGGTGGAGCTGGTCCTGATCGTGGCCGTGAGGGATTCTCGAGCGCGTACGGCCCAGCCTACTTCCAATCCGGATTCATGTCGGACCCGCCCTCGGTGATCCGGATCGGCGCGCCGCCTTGCGCTGGCGTGCGATACAGCTCCCACGGGCCGCGCTCCGAAGGGCCCTGGCAGAAGACGATCCACCGGCCGTCGGGGCTCCACTGGGGGTATCGCTGGATGCCGCCGAACCAGGTGACCGGGCGGCTCTTCTTCCCGTCGGGGTTCACGGCGGCGACGTTCGTCTCCGTCTCGTACACCAGGCGCGTCCCGTCGGGCGACCAGCGGGGCTCGCACGCCCCCTTGCGATCGTAGACCTTCACCGGCTCGCCGCCACCGGCCGGCACGAGAAAGATCGCGTTGCCCGCCTCCCAGCGGCAGGCGAAGGCGATCCGCTTTCCGTCCGGGCTCCACGCAGGGCCCGAGCAGTGCGGCCAGTCTTCCGGCGTGAGGCATTTCTCTCGCCCCGAGGCAAGCTCTCGCGTGAACACGCTCTCGTTGCGCCGGAAGACGATCAATTTGCCGTCCGGCGACCAGTCGGCCTGATCGCCGTCGCAGATCCGCACCGGCGCCGAGCCGTCGCGCGACGTCTTCCACACCCCCACGGTGCCGCCCCGCGTGGAGCTGAAGAGGATCTCTCTGCCATCGGGGCGGAACGCCGGGTCGACGTCCTGCTCGTCGGCGCCGCCTTGGGTAAGCTCGCGCAGCTCCGAGCCGTCCGGGCGCACGGTCCAGATTCGCCAAGGACCCGACCGGTTGCTCGAGAACACGATGAGCCCGGGGTCCTCTCCAGGCTTCTCGGGAGACGCCGCAAGTGCGAGCACGGCGCTGAAGCATAAACCGAATCCCACCATTAGCCGAGTCCAAGGATTGCCCATACGTTGCTCCCGGTTTCCCGTTCGGATTCCGCCGCAAGCTCGCCCGAAATAGGCGTCTTTGAGCCTACCAGGCATCGGGCGCGCGTGCAAGAATGGGCCGTGGATTGGGGACCGCCCATCGGCCCTCCCCGAAATGCGTAACGGTCCACCCCGTTTCTTGATCGCTCCACGCCCGGCGACTACAATCGCCCCTCAGATTGCGGCGGCAAGGTTCCATCATCTCGGATCGTTCAATGAGAGGGTCCTTTCCCATGGCGTCGAAGAGGGTGCGCGGGGCGGCTTGGGCGGCAGCGGTCTTCTTGTTTCTCCATGGCCCGGCTCTAGCGGCTGAGTTGCCGGAAACGTCGGTGCGCGTGTTCGACACGGCCGCTTCCTCGGCGATCCCCCTGCCGGGCCGAGCCGTTGCGGCAAGAGATGCTTGGACGAAGCTCCCCGAAGACGAGACGGCCCACCGGTTCCAGGGCGACGCCGTCCTGTCGAACGATCGCATCACGGTCGTCTTCCGCCGGGGCGGGCCCGGCGCCGAGCTCTACGGGCACGGAAGAGAAGGGCCGATGCTGCGGGCCGTGCTTGGGCCGGCGGGCGGCGCGGCGGGGGCTCGGCTCGCGTCGGTCGCCGTCGCCGAGAACACGGGGGGCGAGGCGGCGGTGGATGCGGCTTTCCGAATGCCTGGCGGCAACGAGGCCGTCGTGCGCTTTCAGCTTCAGCTCGGGCAGGTATTCGTCAAGACGGAGCCTCGCGGCAATCTCGAAGCGCTCCTGCTGGAAGCCCCCTGCCGCTTCGCCGTGATGCCCGATTTCTTCGCCGACGACGTCGTGGTCGACGCCGCCGAGCTGCCGCCGGGCAACGCGGAGCTGCCGGGCGACAACTTCCTCCTGCACATGGTCGGCCAGGGCGAGGCGATCGTGCCGGCGATCTGGAACCAGCGGGAGGAGGACGTTCAAGTCGAGGTCGCCGGAGAGGGCGCGGCCAAGGCCATCCGCGCGTCCCGAATCCCCTACGGCACGAAGGGCGGCGTCTACGTGGCCGTGCTCGAAGGCCCGGCGATCTGGCACCGGCACGACGTGGCCAAAGCCGACGCCGGTCGCGCGATCCGCCTCGACTGGAAGGCCCCGTTCGCCGCCCAGTGGCGCGTGAATTGGCGCCGGGACGACGGTCTGACCGACAGTTGGGAAATGCTCCTCCAAACGCCCGACGGCGACTACTTCAAGCCCGACTGGTTCGACCAATCGGCCAACTACGGCACCAACGATTGGATGAAGCCCGACCGCACTCGCTGGACCACCGTGCTCGGGCGCTTCCAGTATCCCTGCTGGATCGACAACGAGGGCCGGGGCTTCCTTCAGCCGCTCAAGAAGCCGGGCAACTTCCAGGGGCCCGCGGTCATTTACCCGCTCAATCGCGTGGCCGCCACGCCGCTTGCGGCGCTCACCGTCGTGGACCTGATGCGGGCGACCCTGGGGGTCGGGCCGTGCCAATACGTGCTGGACGTGGAAGGGCAGAAGAAGCGATCGGCGGGCATTCCCACCTGCGATGCGAGAACGAAGCTGAACGCCGTCTATGCCGCACGCCAGCAGCGCGAGCGAAGGGCCCAAGTCGAGCAGGCGCTCATCGACGTCCTGGCCTTCATGCGGCACATCCGCACCCGGATCGAAGCCTACGTGACCTTCGGGCACGAGCTAGTCGCCTACCTCGACGACCAAAAGCGAGCCCGGCCCGAGCTGGCCGATTTCCTCTCCGAGATGGAGACCCTGGCGAGCAGGATCGACGCCGCCGTGGCGGCCCGAAAGGAGGGGATCCACACCCCGGAGTACGCGACCCGGCTCGTCGACGAGTTTCGCGCGACGCTCGTCGACTACGAGGGGGACGACGCGCTGGAGAAGTGCAAGAGGCTCACCGCGGGCTTCGTCCAGATCGGCGGCAACCAGGACGAGCTGGTGGGCGAGTGCCGCCTGGCCGTGCGAATCCTCCGCCAGAAGGCCGCGCTGGCCCGGGCCCTCGATCCCCGCACGGCGGAAGTCGCCCAAGAGATCCGCCGCCGCACCCAGGAGATGCTGCGAAGCCCGGTGAGCTACGAAGCCCCGCGGCACTGATCGCGGCGCTGGTTGCCGATTGCCTCTTCAGCCGGAATGCCCTCTTTCCGCTCCATCGCCTCCAGGCCTTTTCGGATTCCGAGCACCGCCTCTGCGCGGTCGATGAGGTCGAGCAACCGCTGGTAGGAAGCGGCGTCCTGAACGACGATCTCCGCCCTGCCATTGACGGTCAGCACCATCGGGGCTCCCGTCGCCTTGAGCTGCGCGACGAGCTGGGCGGTCTTTCGCTTGAAGTGGGTAAGCGACTCGATATCCCGAGCGATGTCCATCGCGGTGCCTCGCATTGAATTCCCATTCAATTAGATGCTACCGCGCAAGGTGTGGGGAGTCAATCTCTTTGGAAGGACGGGTACGCCGGTCTGGCCCGAGTCGTTGACCGCCCTTGCCCTTCCGCGCGATGCCCGTGCCGCATCGCTCCTGCTTGTCTCTGCCCCTTGCCCTGATAGAATGCCGGGGGGTAGCACCTCTCCTCAAGGGGGGATTGTCATGGTCCGTCTGAATCGGTCAATCTGGACGGTGCTGGCGGTCAGTTGCCTTGTCGGCGCGGGGGTCGTGGCCTTACTCGTCGCGGGTCGAGAGATGCCCTGGGAAGGACGCACGTCGCAAGCCGATCCGGCCCGGGCCGAGAGCGCTCCGCTTCTGGGCCAGGCGGTCGCGGGCGAGTCCGCCCATGCTCGTCCGGAGGACCCGAAGTTCGCTCGTATGCGCGCGCGGATGGTGGAGGAGGATCTCCGCGGTCCCGGCCGCGAGATTAAGGACGCGAAGGTCCTGGAGGTGATGGGGCGCATCCCCCGGCAGGAGTTCGTCCCCGAGGGCCTCAGAAACCGCGCCTATGCCGACCACCCCTTGCCCATCGGCCACGACCAGACCATCTCCCAGCCCTACATCGTGGCCCTGATGACCCAGTTGGTCGAGCCCGGGGCCGAGAGCCGGGCGTTGGACGTCGGCACGGGGTCCGGCTATCAGGCGGCCGTGCTGGCGGAGATCTCGAAGGAGGTCTACAGCATCGAGATCGTCAAGCCCCTGGCCGAGGACGCCGAGAAACGGCTTAAGGACCTGGGCTACAAGAACATCACGGTGCGGCACGGCGACGGGTACCGCGGCTGGGAGGAGAAGGCCCCGTTCGACGTGATCATCGTGGCCGCCGCCCCGGACCACGTGCCCCAGCCCCTGGTCGACCAGCTCGCCCCCGGCGGCAAGATGGTCATCCCGGTAGGGCGTTACTACCAGCAGCTCCTCGTCATCGAGCGGGACAAGGAGGGCAACGTCCACCGCCGGCCGAACATCCCCGTGATGTTCGTCCCCATGACCGGCGAGGCGCAGCGGCGCCGCGAGTAGGCCACAAACAGGCGAGCTTCCTTCGGAGACTGCCCTTGGGGTTTCAAGGGTCTCTTGGAAAAAGTCAGCGGGCGCGTATTGTCCTCGGTCCGTCCGGAGGGCGGTTTGAGGAGACGGTTGTGGGGTTCGGACCCTTCGGTCCCGGGCTTCCGGTGGAAGCCCTCCGATCATTGGCTGTGCAAGGCTCAATGGTAGGCGGTGGTGGTCGAGGCCACGGCCAGATTCGGCGGTCTCTCCGGTTGAGCGACCCGCGATTGCGCGTCGCTTGAATCGGAATCTGCGAAGTCTGCGTTCGCTGGGCTCCCATCGATGTCGATCACGTACGACCCCACGAAGGAAGCGGTGACCATCTCTCGCGCCTGGCTGTGCTGCCAGACGTAATCCGGCTGCTTGGTTTCGGGCCACGAGACGTAGACGTCCCACGTGCCGATCGGGTTCTCGTCCCCAAAGACTCTGGTCGTGTGAACCACGATCACTTGGCCGGCGTCGGTCTTGTCGAGCCGCTCCTCGGGCGGCTTGAGCTCGAAGCAGGGTCCCGCCGGGTCGGTGGCGACGACGATCCCCACCGGCTCGTTGCACAGTTCCGATCGGGCACACGCGTTGCTGGCGAAGGCGGCGATTTGGCCCCCCAGACTGTGCCCACAGATCACGGTCCGTCTCGGGGCGACGCCTCTTGCCTTCATCCACTCGGCGATCCGGCGGCCGACCTGTTTGGAGACCCCCACCGCTCGCTGGTACTCTTGATAGAGCCCCCAGATTTGGCCGAACAGAGCCAGTCCGCTCCGTTCTCCTTCGGTCTCGACTTGGGCCGGAACGCGCCAATCGACGACGATCACGTTGGCCTCCGGGTATGCCTGGCGGATGGCATCCGCTTGGCTCAGAGAGGGGGCTGATGTGCCCGGGTCCTGGAAGCCGGGGACGACGAAGAATGTCCATGCGGTGGGGTCGATCCGGTAGTCGTCAGGGAGCGGAATCCCATCGGGCGAGAGGAAACGGGTTGTGGGCGGTACGTCGCGGTCCGCCGGGAGCGCGGCGTGCGGCATCCACGCCCAAGCCAACGCCATTGCTCCAGCCACGAGGATCGCTCGGATGTGGCAACCCATGATGGACCTCCGCAGGTTTCGAGAACGGGGCAGAGGGCCGGCCGGGGTGGGTTTGGCCGATCTGTCCTGATCGTGTCGGTGCCCTAGCGGTCTGTCCAATTCGAGTTTACGGGTGCCACGGGCATCTTGCCCGTGCTCTCGTAGCTGCACTGGCGAGACGCCAGTGGCACCCGACCGGCAAAGTCAATCTGGACAGACCACTAGCGGAGATACCGACAAAGGTCGCCGCAACCCGACAGGATTGCCGCCGAAAACCGAGAATTCGGCGAGATCAGGTCCGCCCGAGGCCCCCAGGAGAGGTGTCCCCGGGGAGTCCAGCCTCCGGGCCGCGGCGGAGCCGTTGACCGAAGGGGGCCCTTCGAATACTGGGGAGATGGGGGGCCGATCCCGACGCCGGGCTACGGCCGCCGCTCCGGATAGACGACCAGCTCGACGCGGCGGTTCCGCTCTCGGCCTTCGGGCGGGGCGTTGGAGACAACCGGGTGGTTGCCGCCGTAACCGGCCACGTAGAGCTGGTCCGCTTGGAGGCGGGTTTGGGTGAGCAGGGCCTCGTAGACGGCCATGGCTCGGGCGACGGACAGGTGATGATTGTTCCGCCACAGCCCGCTTCGGAGCGGCTCGCTGTCGGTGTGGCCTTCGACGCCGATCATCTGATCGGGGTAGCTGCGCACCAGCTCGGCGGCCACGTCGGTGATGAGGCGGGCCGCGTCGGGGCGGAACTGGGCCGATTCGCCCTCGAAAAGCCGTGGGGCGGGAAGCTCGATGCGGATCACGTCGCCGTCGCGGCGAACTTGCACGTCGGGCAGGTTGATGGCCGGGAGCGTCTCCAGAAGGCTGTTGTTCGGCGTGATCGAGACCCCGTGCCGCCGACGCATCGACGCGGTCAACGCCTGGGTCTGTTGGTCGCTGGCCTCCTTGTCCTGGCGGAGTTGGGCCAGTTGCGAGGTGATCCCGCTGAGCTGCTGCTGCACCAGGTTGAGCTGGTCTTCCGCCACCTGGCCGCGTTGGCGCGACTGGGCCAGCAGGGCCTCCAACTCCTGGTTGTCGCGATCCAGCGCGCCGGCCCGGGTCTGAATCTCCTGGTTCTGCCGCGTCATGGCCAACTGCTGCTGCTGGGACTGCTGGAGCTGGCCCTTCATCACCATCGAGTTCTCGGCGCAGCCGGCGGCGAGCGCCGGCGCAAGCAGCCATCCCGCCCAGGCGAAACGACGCATGCCTACGTACTCCTCGAGAAACTCTAAGATGGGACTACCCGATCGGTCCGCGGCAGCAGATGAGATCGACTCGGAAAAGGCACTGCGCCGGTCAGTCCCGTGCCCCACAAATGAGGGGTTCCCGCACAGGGACTACCGCGAGTGGGCCGGATGGTAGCAAGACGGCGGGGGTGCCACAAGGCCAGTTCACAACGCGGGTTCACACGGTTACCAGCTCGATCGCCGGCTCAGCGGCCGGAGCGATCCATGCCGCCGCCGGGGGGTATTCCCCATAGAACCGCTTGATGTAGTGCCGATGCCACCGCGACGGGCAGTGCGGCTCCCAGCCCCAGCGGGACATCATCCGCCGGGAGATCCGCCCGTTCGCCACGTCGCAGAGCAGGGCGTCGCTCCCCTTCAGCCGGGCGATCTCGTCCAGGGCCTCGGCCACGCGGCGCGACGTCTTGTACGAGGTCCCCCGGGCGGAGATCGCGTATTTGACTACCAGGAAGTTGGGGGACCGCCGCGGCTGGTTGTAGTAGAGCAGGCAGCGATCCCCCGGCTGGCGAAGGTGGTGCCACCCACCCAACAGAAGGATCTCCGGCACCGAGATGAGCTTCGGAAACGGGCGCAGCACCACCCGGCGGAACCGCCCCCCGACGGCCTCGATCACCCCGTACGCCCGGCGGCGGAGCACCTCGGCCCCATCGTCCAGATCGGTGACGGTCTCGAACAGCGGCACGTTCCGGAACCCTTTCGAACCGTGGTGCAGCCCCACGGGAAGTGTAGCTCAAGAGGCGCTAGCACCAAACGGTTCTTGACGTCTTGCGCGTTAACCTTGGCTTGTCACACCAACCCGAAGCGCAAGCGAGGAATGTCGCCTTTTCCCTCGCTTGCGCTTCGGGTTAGTGTGTCATCTCAAACGCCACGCAAATCAGCCGAAGAGTCGCCTGGTGCTAGTGCTCAAACACCTGGCGGATCAGCCGGATCACCACCAGCAGGGGCACCATGAGGATCAGGCACATGGCGATGAGCAGGACGAGGAACCAGCCGAGTCCGTAGACCGGAGCGATCCACTCCCAGAGGGACGCCCAGCGGACGAGCACCCCCAGCGCGGCCAGGCAGAGGAACGGGCCGTAGGGAATCTCGGGCCCGTGGCGCAGGACGAGACCGATCACTCCGACCACCAGCCCGGTCAAGGCGGCCCCGAAGAGCACCAGCGGGAAGGTCTGCCAGCCGAGGAACGCCCCGATCATGGCCATCAGGGTCACGTCGCCGAAACCCATGGCCTCGCGCCTCAGCACGGCGGACCCGATGATGCGAATCGCCCAAATGATCCCGCCGCAGGCGGCCAGGCCGACCAGGGACGTGAGCAGCCCCTCCCAGTGCGGGCCGCCCACGAACCAGACCCCTCCCAACACGGCGCTCCCCACAACGCCCGTGAGCAGAATTCGCCACGTGGAGCGTTCACGGAAGAGCCGGGCAAGCGAGAGCCGCAGCGCCCGGGCCCAGCCGTGCCGGGCGTACCACGTCCGGTGCGTCAGGGCGAAACACCAACCCCACCAGCAGCACAGCCCGATCGCCAGCGCCCACGCCTGAGGGAATCCGCCCAACCAGTCGGGCCAGGGATTGGGCGACGTCAACCGAAGGAAGCTGAGACGCACCCCGCCGGTCGGTCCGGCCACCAATTCCGGCAACAGCGACCAGGGATAGGACGCCGCGGCCACGAGCCCGAACAGCGTGCCGGGCACCGTGATCGCGTCGGGAATGGTCTTCTCGTCGGCGTCGATCAGCGAAGCCACCAGCATCAGCGAGATCAGCACCAAGTGGCAACCGTACTGGACGTGCAACACGGCCAGCATGCCGGCAGGAACGGGTTTGGGCCAACCCGCGGGAAGCAGCCCGGCTTGGCTGATCTCCCACCAATACAGCGCCGCAAAGCCAATCCCGCAAAGCAGCTCCACGAGCATCGGCCGGACCCAGAACCCCCGCCCGTGCAGCCCGGACTCCCGACTCAACCCCAGCCAGCCGAGGATCGGAATGCGATCGTACCAATGGCGCCGCGGGGCCTCGGCCGGCGGAGCGGACCAAGGGCTGATCGACCGAGCGTGCCACGCAAGCCGGTACACGCCCAGGTTCAACAGCCCGCCGACGCAGACGCCCGACAGGAACAGAACGGCCAGGATCACGTTCACGCCGAATCCTCAACGGGGGTGACGGGGTGATGGGGTGACGGGGTAATGCGATTTGCGGGACAGTGGTCACGCCCTCACTCGGATGCAAGGTGCGCACGGTCGAGGATCTCGGCCGCGATCTCGTCGGGCTCCTTTCCTTCGGTATCGACTTCCAGGTGGGCCGACTGGCGATAAACCGGCTCGCGCCGGGCCAGAAGCCCGACGATTTCCTCCAAGCCTCCCTTATCCGTGAGATTGGGCCGCCGGGCCTCGGTCGTGGCGTCGCCGGCCATGCGGGCTTGGATCGTCTCCGGTTGGGCCTTCAGCCAGACGACCTTTCCGGAGGCCCGCATCGCCCGGCGGCTTTCGGGCCTCATCGGTGCGCCGCCTCCGGCGGCCAGCACCAGCCGCTCGCGCCGGCAGAGGTCGGCGACCACCGCGGCCTCCAGGTCGCGGAAGGCCGGCTCGCCGTCCTCGGCGAAGATCCGGGCGATCGACTTGCCCGCACGCCGCTCGATCTCCACGTCGGCGTCGATCCAGTCCCACGCGAGCCTCTCCGCCAGCAATCGGGCGAGGGTGGTCTTGCCGGTAGCACGATAGCCGATGAGGACGAGGTTCATGGTGTCAAGCCCACGGACTGTCCCACGGGCCGCAGCCCGTGGGCTTCAAAAAAATCGCTCCCCACTCCCCGCTCCCCACTCCCCGCTCCCCGCTCCCCGCTCCCCACTCCCGACTCTCGACTCCCCACTCCCCCTAATACTTCGCCGCTGCCGTCGCCCGCTTGATGCAGTCGCGCATCAGCTCGGCGGGGCCGTCGTGACCGGTGAACAGCTTGAACTGGAGGCAGGCCTGGCGGACGAACATGTCCACGCCGGTGATGACCCGACAGTTGCGGGCTCGGGCGTCCTTCACGAGCAGCGTGTTTTCGGGATTGTAGACCACGTCGAAGACGATGGTCCCCGGTCGCAGGTAGTGTTTTTCATAGGGGGTTTCATAGACGTTGGGATGCATGCCGACGGGCGTGCAGTTGAGGAGCACGTCGGCGGTGACGGTGTGCCGAAGCGACCAGTCGATCGCACGGCAGCCGAGCCGCTCGGCCAGCTCCTGGGCTCGCTCGGGCACGCCGTCGGTCAGCACCAACTTGGCCCCGCGGCGCACGAGCCCGAAGGCGATCGCCTTTCCCACCCCGCCCGCTCCGAGCAACAGGGCGGTCTTGCCCTCCAGCGGGTTCTCCCCGCCCTCGGTTTCGGCCAAGACGGCGTCGAGGCTCTCCATGGCCGCGCAGTGGTCGGTGTTGAAGCCGAGGCGCCGGTCGCCGTCGAACACGATCGTGTTGGCGGCCCCGATTCCCGTGACGGCGTCCTCCACTTGCGTCAGCGTTTCCACCACGGCTTCCTTATGGGGAATCGTGACGCTGAGGCCCTTGATCCCCATCTGGGGCGCTTCGTCGATGAAGCCGGAGAGGTCCTCCCGGGGCACGCGAATGGGTATATAGACCTTGTTCAGCTTGAGCTGCCGGAAGGCGGCGTTGTGGATCAAGGGGCTGAAGCTGTGCCCGACCGGGTCGGCGATCACGCCGTAGACGTCGGTCTCGCGGTCGATCCGGTCGTAGTGGTACACGTCCTTCATCTGCTCGAAGCTGAGCTGACCCGGGGCCATCGCCCGCTCCTCGGAAAACGTCGCATAGGTGAACGGGGCCCCGAATCGCCCGGTAAGCAGGCGGGAGGGTATTCCCATGTCCCCCATGCAGATCCCCACCGTGGGCACCTCGCTCTTCTCGACCAGTCGGAGCATGCGGAGGTTGTCGCTGGGGCGGTTGGCCGTGGTGCAGATCTTGATCACGTCGGGATCGAGCTTCGCGAGGCGCCGGGAAATCGCCTCCAAGTCGTCGGGGGTCTTGCGGAAGTCGTGCAGGCTGATGATCCGCCGCGTGGCTCCGAACCGGGGGACCTGGGCGGCGACGTCCTCCTCCAAGTCCACGTACTCGACCCCTTCGGCGATCGCGCTTCGCAGCAAGATCAGCCGCTCCTCTTCGCTCCCCTTGTATTTCCCGCCTTCCCGCTTGCGACGGCACGTGACCACGACCGGGGTCGGCCGGTCGGCAAGCAGCCGCTTCACGTTGACCGGCGGGTTGACGTAGTCGATGCGCAGTTCGACGAGCTCCGCGCCCTGCTCCGCCAGGTGCTTGTGCGTGGCGATCACAAACCGATGACGTCCGCGGCCGATGCTGACACAGATCATGACTGGCGGCTGGGGATTAGGGACCTCGTTCGTAACGTCCGCGCGACGTGCGCGCATGTTCCGGAAACCCGCGGAGCCCTGCGGCGGTGCGCACGCGCCGCGTCACGCGCGCGGGCCCCATCAATTCTGTCGTACGCCGCCCGGAAAATCAAACCCGCTTGAATTGCCGATCCAATTCCTCCCGGCTGAGGACCACGGCGGCGGGGCGGCCGTGGGGGCAGTGGTGCGCATCGTCGATCAGGTGACGCCTTTTGAGCAGCGCCTCGATCTCCTCCGGGGCCAGCCGGTCGCCCGCCTTGACCGCCGCTTTGCAGGCGATCGTGTGCAACAGCTCGTCCAACAGGTCGCGCTGGTCGGGCAGCTTGCCGCCGGAAACGAGCCGGTCGACCAGCCCGTGGAGCACCTCCGCGGGATTCATGTTGGCCAACATGGCCGGATAGCCGGCCACCAGGATCGTATCGCCCCCGAACGGCTCGATCCTCATGCCCAGCTTCGCCAACAGCTCCCGGTGCTCCAGCACGGCCGCCGCTTCGGCCGGGCTGAGGTCCACCGGCTCGGGCACCAGCAGGCTCTGCGACTCCACGGCCCCCGACATCACCCGGCCTTTCAACTGCTCGTACAGGATCCGCTCGTGCAGGGCGTGCTGGTCGATCACCATCACGCCTTCGTCCGTCTCCGTCACCAGGTAACGGTTGTGCACCTGCATCGCTTTGACGGGAACGTCCGGGAACGACCCGGGTGCCGGGCTTGTCGCGTGCGCGCCCGGCGGGGGCTCCTCGTCGGGCTCGTCCTCCGCGGCCGGGGCCCAAGCGCGGTCGAGCCGAGTCAGCTCCAAGGGCGCCGTCTGCGGGGGAGAGACGCGGGGGCCCAAGGACGCGGCGCCGCCGTCGTCCGCGCCCGGGGCCGACTGCCTGCCCCACGAGGCGATCTCCCCCTTGGCCCAATCGACCACCTGCTGGCGGACCTGGGCCGTTTGACCCTCGTCGTGGGCGCCGGTCGGGTCGTCGTCGGGGAGCGACTCGACGCGGGCGGTCAGGTCGGTGCTCAAAAACTTCGCCCGAAGCGTGGAGAGCAACTGGCTGTAGAGCCGATCGGCGTTCTGGAACCGGACCTCGAGCTTGGTGGGATGGACGTTGACGTCGACCAGCTCGGGCGGCATCGCCAGCCAGAGGAAGGCGATCGGGTAGCGACCGGTCATCAACAGCCCGCGATACGCCTCCGAGAGCGCGTGCTGCAAAGCCCGATCGCGGATGTACCGCCCGTTGAGAAACAGGTACTGCATCCGGCTGTTGCCCCGGCTGTGGCTGGGATGGGCCACGTAGCCCGAGAGCTGCACGTCGCCATGGGTACTTTCGACCCAAATCAAGCCCTCGGCCAGGCTGCGCCCGGCGACCGAGGCGATCCGCTCCCGCCCGTCCTGGCCCGCGGCGAGGTCCAGCGCCTGGCGGTCATTGTGCCCCAGCGTGAAATGGACGTGCGGCCGCGCAAGCGCGATCCGGGTGAAGGCCTCGCTGGTGTGGCCCATCTCGGTCTGCTTGGAGCGGAGGAACTTGCGGCGCACCGGCGTGTTGAAGAACAGGTTGCGGACCTCGACCGTCGTGCCCACCGGGCAGCCGCAGGGGCTCACCTCCGACGCGCTTCCGCCGACCACCTCGATCTCGGCCCCGCTCTCCGATTCCGCGGTCCGGCTGCGGATCGCCAGGCGACTGACCTCGGCGATCGAGGCCAGCGCTTCGCCGCGGAACCCGAGCGTCGCGACGCGGAACAGGTCGTCGGCCTCGGCGAGCTTGCTGGTCGCGTGGCTGGCCACGGCCAGGGGCAGGTCGTCGGCCGCGATCCCGCCGCCGTTATCGACCACGCGGATCATCTCCGCCCCGCCCCCTTCCACCCGCACGTCGATCCGCGTCGCCCCGGCGTCGACGGCGTTCTCCATCAACTCCTTCACCACGCTCGCCGGCCGCTCGATCACCTCGCCGGCGGCGATCTTGTTGATCAGGGATGGGGGAAGGCGGTGGATGGGCATAGAGGGAAGGCATGCATTAGTGATTGGGGATTAGAGGTCACAAAAAGCCTCACCGCTGATACCCAAAGAAACCTCATCGGATTGGCTGCGTGACGCTCGATGCTGTCGTGTGCACCTTCTGCTCGCTCGGCCAGCATCGATCAGCCGCCTGGGCGAGTTGTGTTCGTTTCCCGCCGTGCCAGCCATTTTTTCAGGGAGTCAGGGCTTTCTTTCGAGCGACGCCCGGCCAGCATACCGGCAATGCTCAGGTCCTCGTCGAGGTCGGGCCAGTGGATATAGCCTCCGTCGCCGATGAGCTCGAAATGCGCGCGCTCGTCTGCGCTGCCGTACCAGAGTCGCGGATACCAGACGAGCGGCACGGTGAGCGTGCGGCCATCCATCAGCTCCACCACCAGGCTGTCCTCACCGACCCGCACGTCCCGGGCCCGAGCTTCCTGAACGTCAGCCGCCGAAGTATTCATGCCAGCGCTCCAGCAAGAGGACCTGATGGTCTTGCACCAACTTGGCGATTCGGTTCAGCTCGTGCGACCTGAAACCGGCAGCTTTCGACCGCGGTCTACAACTGATACTCCTTAATCTTCCGATACAGCGTCCTTTCTCCGATTCCCAGCATCCTCGCGGCCTCTTCGCGGTTGCCGCCGGTGACGCGGAGGGTCTCGGAGATGAACAGGCGCTCGAGCTCGTTGAGGGGCTTTCCAACCAAGTTGGTCAGCGACGCCGTGGAGGGCTCGACGGGGGGCTCTTCGGGGTCGGCCAGCTCCTCGGGCAGGTCGTCGACGTCCAACAGCCCGTCGTAGTCGACCACGATCATGCTCTCCACCACGTTGCGAAGCTGGCGCACGTTGCCGGGCCACGCGTAGGCGAGGATCTTCCGGCGTGCCGCGGGCGACATGCCCTTGACGTGCTTGCCGTGCTGCTTGGCGAAAAGCCGCATGAAGTGGTCGATCAGGATGGGGACGTCCTGGCTCCGCTCTCGCAGGGTGGGGAGCCGGATGGTAACCACCTTGAGCCGGTGATAGAGGTCCTCGCGAAAGCTGCCCCGATGAATCGCCTCTTCCAGGTTCTGGTTCGTGGCCGAGAGGATCCGCACGTTCACCTTGATCGGCTCGTTGGAGCCCACCCGGGTGATCTCGCCGCTTTCGAGCACGCGGAGGAGCTTGATCTGGGTGGGCAGGGGCATGTCGCCCACTTCGTCGAGAAACATGGTCCCGCCGTGGGCGTACTCGAACTTGCCCACCCGGTCGGTCGAAGCGTCGGTGAACGCGCCCTTGACGTGCCCGAACAGCTCGCTTTCCAGGATGTTCTCGCTCAACGCGGCGCAGTTGAGGCCCACGAACGGCCGGTTCTTGTGGGGGCTGTTGTGGTGGATCGCCTGGGCCACCAGCTCCTTGCCGGTGCCGGTCTCACCCTGGATGAGCACGCTGGCGTTGGTCGGGGCGATCCGCTTGAGGCGCTCGATGACCTGGCGCATCTGGGGGCTGTCGCCGACCACGCCCTCGAAGCCGAACCGCTCGTCGAGCCGGCGCTGGAGCTCCACGTTGGCCCGGCGCAGGCGCGAGCTTTCGGCCGCCTTCTCGGTGATCGCCCGGAGCTGGGCCAGGTCCAGCGGCTTGAGCAGGTAGTTGAACGCCCCCTGCTGCATGGCCGCGACCGCGGAGGGGACGGTGCCGTGGCCGGTCATCAGGATCACTTCGGCCTCGGGCAGTTCCTCCTTCGCCGTGGCGAGGACCCCCAGCCCGTCGACGTCGCTCATCACCAGGTCGGTGATCACCACATCGAACTGGCCCTCCTCGATCATCCGGGCCCCCTCGGCGCCGGACGTCGCCACGCGGCAGGAGAACCCCACCCGTTCGAGCCCTTCCGCCACCACTTGGGCGTGGGCCTCGTCGTTGTCGACGATCAGCACCTCGACCGGGGGGGCGGCCTGATCGTCCGCCTGTTCATGCGGTTGGGTCGATTCTGAGACAGCCATGGAGGCGATGATACATGAACGACCGGTCGCGGACTAGGTCCCCCAATTGGGCGGGGTCGGTGGCTCAGGCTTCCAGCCCGGGTCGTGCGATCGACATCGAGGCTCACAGGCTGGAAGCCTGCGCTACAGCGATTCCGGCAACTCGTACCCTTTGCGACGGGGACGGTCCAGGTACCCGTTCGCCTCGTCGTCGCCGGGGAACGTCTCGGTCTCGGGGTCCCAGACGAGCTTTCGGCCGACCCAGCGGGCGATGTTGCCCAGGTGGCAGACGATCGCCGAGCGGTGGCCGATCTCCACGTCGGCGATGGGCCGCTGGCGCGACCGGATGCAGTCGAACCAGTTCTGCATGTGGTTGTCGCTCACGGGCAGGTGGATCTCCGACTCGCCGATCGGCTCCTGGGCGATCTCCGGGGGATCGGCGCCGTAGGCGTTGCAGCCGACGAAGATCTCGCCCTTATCGCCGATGAACAGGGCGCCGCAGACGAGGCTCCCGGCCGACTGGCCCGCGCGCTTGCCCGTCACCAGGCCGTCGTTCGTCTTGACGATCACCCCGTTGGCGTAGCGGTAGGTGACCATCCGTCCCTTGCTGCACAGCGTATTGCCCCGGGCGCCGCTCTCGGGCTCGGCGTAGACGGGCGCATCGAGCTTGCCGCCTTCGGCCCAGACCTCGACCGGCCCGGTGTGGTCCATGTCGAGGGCCCACTGGATCTGGTCGAGCCCGTGGGCGCCGTTTCCGGTCAACTCGCCGCCGGACCAGGGGCGGAAGGAGATCCAGCCCGGCTTGGAACGCTGGATGTAGATGTCCTGATGATACGGAACCGGCTCGGTGGGCCCGCACCAGGCGTCCCAGTCGAGCCCGTCGGGCACGGGCTGGCCGGGCAGGCCGCATTCCCAAGGGCTGGGGTAGTTGTGGGCGATGACCGTGTGGATTTTGCCCGCCCGGCCGTTGCGCACGAGCTCGCAGCCGGTGCGGTGGTTGGGCATGCTGCGTCGCTGGCTGCCGGTCTGGAGTACCCGCTTGTGCTTGCGCACCGCCTCGACCAGCACGCGTCCCTCGCGGATGGTGAGGCTCAGCGGCTTCTCGACGTACGCGTCCTTCCCGGCCTGGCAGGCGTGGATGGCGCAGAGCACGTGCCAGTGGTCGGGCGTGGCGATCACGACCGCGTCGAGGTCGTTGGCGTCGAGCATCTCGCGATAGTCCTGGTACGCCCGGCAGTTCTGTCGTTTGGCGAAGGCCTCGGCCCGTTTGCGATCCACGTCGGCCGCCGCCACGACCTGCCCCTCCGCCGGCAGCCCGAGAAGCTGCCCGCCACGGCGTCCTACGCCGATCCAGCCGACCCCGATCCGGTCGTTGGCCCCGGGCTGCTCGGCGGAGGCCAGGACGCGACGCGGAATCAGGTACGGCATGGCAACGGCACTGGCCGCCGTTGCGCCAACGCGTCTCAGGAGACTTCTGCGGGAGAGTTGTCTCTGAAGCGACATCTGGGCTCCTCCTCTTGGCACGGGGTGGGCGATGTACGCCGCGTCGTCGGATTGCCGGTGTGGCAGGCGATGGCAGCCGGCGCGGCGGTGCTTCTCACGCATCAAGAGTAATAAGTGCGAGTTCAGGCCGCAAGGAATGCTCCCCCATCGCAACCAGGTGAGCCTCGGTATTGCAGGGCATGATTCCCGGGCGGAGTCGGCTCCCGATGATGTACGTATGAGCACACCATGAGAGCATGCACTGGTTCAGCGTGAAATAGAAAGACGGAGTTGTGAGTTAGCCCAAGTTGCGCAGTTCGGTGAAAATCCGGGCGATTTTCGAGCAAATTGGGGCCGGAAGTCGGCGCAAGTCGTTATTTCTCGGTCGTGGAGGCCTGGTTGGGGCGATGTAGTGGAAACCTAGTTGCTTGATTCGGC
>DATKZH010000606.1:0-4905 GCA_035528065.1 Thermoguttaceae bacterium
CATACAAGCCCTTCATCCGACGCTCGACCTCCGACGGATATGGTTCCACACGCATCGTCGTTCCTCCCAGCCACAGACCAGTCGTCCAACCCCCATCCGACAGGATACCACAGTTTGGGAGGTTATTTAATCCTCAGTCCTCAGCGCGCCGTCCGCGACGACCGTTGGAAGCTCATCCGCTATCCGCTGATCCATCACACGCAGCTTTTCGACCTGGCCGCCGACCCGCTCGAAATGCACAACCTGGCGGACGACCCCGCTCAGGCTGAGCGGATCGAGCGGATGACGGGCCTGATCCGGCGGTGGCAAGCGGAGCTCGGCGACCAAACGCCGCTCGCCTCCGCCGCGCCCGGCCCGTTCGAGTTCGTCCCGCCCACCGGAGACGAGCTCGACGCCATCCTCAAGCGATGGCGCATGGGCCGCGACCGCAAGAGGTTGCCCAGGTAGTGGCCACCCGGCCGGCTCGCCCCGGCTCATGTCCGCCTAGACAAGGCGGTCGCCAGACGGTATTCTGCCGGTTTCGTGATCGTCCCGGAGTGTCGTTTTCCCAAAGCGAGCAAGGACTTGCGAACCGTCAGGACGTCTTGGGCCTGCTCACGAAGGATCGCGGGGAGGCGCCCTCGGAGGCCGCTCTCGGCGCAGTGACAACCTAGGCGGCGTTTCCCGAATTCGAGCGGGCTTCTGAGACGTTCTTCAGTGCGAACATGATGAATTCCGTCTTGCGAAGTCTCCCCGGTTGCCGACAGGGCGAACTGCCGGTCGACAGCGGCCGGCGCGTGCGGTGGCTGTCGAGTCCGTCCTCCAGCCCCTGCGGTCGCCCCGCTTGGGCCGTGTCGTGCGAGCCGCCTCTCCTCCCCTGGTCCGCAGGAGTACGATGAACCGTTCCTTCTACGCCCGTCACGCATGGCGGATCATCGTGGGGCTGATGGCCCTTATCCCGGCGATCCTTTGGGGGGTGCAGCAGACCTTCGAGCACGCCAACAACAACGTCAGCCAGTGGCTCCCGCAGGACTATCCGGAGACCCGCACCTACCAGGAATTCCGCCGGCTGTTCGGCTCCGACGACATGGCGGTGGTGAGCTGGGAAGACTGCACACTCGATGACGACCGGCTCGAAGAGTTCGCCCTCGAGCTGGTCCCCCCGCCCGAAAAACGCCGGCCTGGGGATGGGTCGGAATGGTTTCAGGAAGTGATCACGGGCCAGCGGGTGCTGGAAGACCTGATGACCGGCCCGTCCAAGCTGCCCCGCGACGCGGCGATAGGACGTCTGGTCGGCACGCTGGTCGGCCCCGACCGGAAGACCACCTGTGCCGTGGTCATCCTCTCCAAGGAAGGAGACGAGGATCGCACGGGCACCCTGGACGCGTTGGAAAAGATCGCGACCACCCGCTGCGGCATCCCTCCCGACAAGCTGCGACTCGGCGGCGACGCGGTGATCAACGCCGCCATCGACATCGAAAGCCAGGAAGCGATTCGCAAGTGGATCGCGCTTTCGTGGGGGCTGGCCCTGGCCTGCGCCTGGCTCAGCTTGCGCCGGGTCAAGCTGACGATCATGGTCCTCATCGTCTCGGTCTACACCGCCGGGCTGGGGACGGCGATGGTGCATTACACGGGCGGGAGGATGAACCTGCTGCTGGTGCTCGTGCCCGTGCTTCTCTGTGTGTTGACGATCTCGGCCAGCGTCCACTTGAGCAATTACTACCGCGATGCGATCCGGGAGTGCGGCATTGCCGGCGCACCGGTTCGGGCCGTGGCCCACGGCTGGACGCCCTGCGCGCTCTCCGCAGTGACCACGGCGTTGGGAGTGGGCTCGCTCCTGGTCAGCCACATCGAGCCGGTGAGAGCGTTCGGGATCTACTCGTCGTTGGGCATCCTCCTGAGCTTGGCGATCTCGTTCTCGCTGTTGCCGACGCTGATGGAGAAATGGCCGCTGCGGAGCCCCCCCTCGGGGCCCACCGCCTCGGCCCAGTCATCCGCCGAGCTGCGAGACCGCGTCCTTGCCCGCATCGCCGGTGCGATCATCCGCCGCCGCGTACCGGTGGCCACGGTCTGCATTGCGCTATTGGTCGGCCTGGGCTGCGGCGTGGCGTTTCTCGACACGGCGATCCAGCCGATCCGGTTCTTCCCGCAAGACAGCAAGTGGATCAAGGACACGAAGTGGTTCCAGAGCCACGTGGCGCCGCTGGTGACGGTGGAAGTGGTGCTGGGCTTCGACAAACAGAGCAAGCTCGGCATGCGGAACCAGATGCAGGTGGTGCGGGACGTGGAGAGACGGATCCACGCCATGGAAGAGGTGGGCGGGACGATCTCCGCGGCGACGTTCGCTCCCTCCCTCAACCCGGGGCGGGCCATCCGACAAAGCGCGACCAACGCGATGCTCGAAAGGCACCGCGAGTTTTTCGTCAGCCAGGGGTATCTCAACGAAACCGGCCGAGAGGATCGCTGGCGAATTACCGCCCGGGTGTACGGCGGCCGCGACGTCTACTACGACCAGGTGCTGGTCGCCATCGAGGGCCGCGTGGATGAGTTTCTCCGGAAGCGCATGCCGCCCGGCCAGCGCGTGGACGCCGTCTACACCGGCTCCGCGCCGCTGGTCTTCGCGGCCCAGCAAGAGCTCCTGCGAAGCTTGATGCGGAGCTTCTGCCTGGCCTTCGTGCTCATCGCCGTGGTGATGGTGCTCCTGCTGCGAAGCGCTTCGGCCGGCATGCTGGCGATGCTCCCCAACATCTTCCCCATGATGGTCACCTTCGGACTCCTGGGCTGGATCGGCAGGCCCGTCGACGTGGGCGCGATGATGACCGCCAGCGTCGCCCTGGGCATCGCCGTGGACGACACGCTCCACTTCTTGACCTGGTTCCGGCGTGGGCTGATGCGGGGCGACACGCGGGAGGAGGCGATCGTCGAGGCCTATCAGCGTTGCGCTCCGGCCATGACGCAGACCACGCTCATCGCCGGCCCGTCGATGGCCGTCTTCTACCTCAGCTCGTTCCAGCCCGTCTCCCAGTTCGGGCTGCTGATGTTCGTCCTGTTGGCGGCGGCGCTGCTCGGCGACCTGGTGATGCTGCCGGCGCTTTTGGCCACGCCGTTCGGGGCCCGCTTCTTCCAGAAGTCGCGCCGCGGCGAAGCCTCGGCTTCCAAGCCGGCGACCACCGGGTAGTCAAGCGACCCTCATGCGGGATCGCCGAAGTGGGCCAAGATCTTGCAGCTATTCTTCTCCATTCCGTCCGGTGAGGCCAACACTTCGGCCAGGGCCTCCGGACCTTCGAGGACGTCGCTGACGATCGCGTCCAGCGGCAGGCGCCCGCACCGGTAAAGCCTGAGGACGTCGGCGAAGGCGCCGCCGAGATGCCCCCGCGACCCCACGATCGACACGCTGTTGGTGATCATGCGATCGACCGCCGACAAGGTCAGCGGCTCGCCGCTTCGGGCCAACAGCGTCACCCGGCTGTTGGCGTTGAGGCAGCGGAATACCCGGTCCAAGTTGTCCAGCGCACCCGAGGCCTCGATCACCACGTCGACCGACCGCGGCGGGTCGGCGAAGAACTCCTCGACGTCGTAGACCGCGTCGCTCCACTGCCGGGCGAGGTTTCTTCGCAGCGTGAGCGGCTCGACCACGTGCACGGCCGACGCCCCGAACACCAGCTTGCACAACATGGCCGCCAACAGCCCGATCGGCCCCGCGCCGAAGATCACCACCACCTCGCCCCCGGACACCCGCGTATTCCGGCAGGCCACGTAGGCCACACCGGCCGGCTCCACGCACGCCGCCGCCTTCAGGTGCTTCTGCTGCCCGACCAGATCGCTGACGTCGTGCGTCAGGAGCGAAGGCATGTCCACGACCGTGCCGAACAGCCCGTCCGTCTCCAGGCCCACGAGCTTGGCCCGGAGGCACTGATTGAAATTGCCCCGTCGGCAAACGTCGCAGAAGTGGCACACCGAGATCGACTCGAAGGTCACCACGGCCCCGGGCTCGACGTGGCGGACCTCGGAGCCGACCTCCAGGACCCTGGCCACCCCCTCGTGCCCGATGATTCTGCCCCAGGCCGGGATGTGCAAGGGGGCGGAGCACTTGATGTATCCCGTCTTGGGATTCGTCTGAACCACGTGCACGTCCGTCCCGCACAGCCCGGCGTAGATCGGGGCGACGCGGACTCGGTGCGGATGCAACGGGCCGAGCTCCCGATCTTCCACCGACACCCGGGGATTCCGATACGTCTGATGCGGACCCGGGTTGACCACCCCCGGCATCGGGTCTTCCTCCGCATGAACGACGACGACTCGCGACTCCATGTTCTCCCTCCCTCATCTTCCGTGGTTGCCTCTGCGGCCACTCGTTGGCCACGCGGCGGCTCATCCTTCGTGTAGCTTGCGACGCCGGTCGGTCAGGCGGTCTGCCTTGAACTGCGTCCGCGGCAAGCTGCCGTGGGGAACCACGTCGACGTCGACGCGGAGCCCGAGCGCCGCCTTCCATGCTTGGGGCACTTGTACCTTCCGCCCTCGATCGCTCAGCTCCGCGCTCTCCGAGCTGGGCTCGATCATCACCCGTACCTGATCCATGTCGTCCACCCGGTCGAGCTCCACGCGGAACTCGTCGCCGACCTCGGCGAGCGAACCTGCCTTCCGCTGCACGGCATCTTTTGCACGCTATCTTCTCTCGTTCCGACGCTTCGCGTCGGAACGCACTTCAGGGACGCTTTGCGTCCTAATCTGCGACGCGAAGCGTCGCGGCAATCCGTTCCCACGCAAAGCGTGGGAACGATAGGTAATGCTCAACGGGCCGGTTTGGGCTGCGGCTCCGCCGTGCCGTTTTCTTGCTTTCCTGCGTATTGGCCGAGGCCCGACTTGGCGACCGTGCCGTCGATGATGTGGTTGGCGAAGTCGGCTTCCAGGCAGGCGTCTTCCATG
>DATKZH010000607.1:0-3919 GCA_035528065.1 Thermoguttaceae bacterium
GCCGACGGAGCCATGCCGACCGGATCGCCATCGCCCAACCCCGCCCACATCTTCGGGATAGCGGCCATCGCCGACTGGTTACTCTGGCGTTCACTGTCTGTCAGACCCTTGCTGAAGACCTCGTGTGCGATAGTCCGCATAATGGCTTCGGGTGCAACTGTGCCACGTAGTCCGACCTTCGCGTCCTGCCGCATCTCAATGTCGGTCACCGCCATCAAGTGACGTAACCACTCTGGGGCAAGTCCTACTTCTTTCAGCAGATACTCGGGTATCTGCTCCTCGGTCGCCGCCGGTTCAGCAGGGGGGCCAGCCGGTCGCTCTGTTTTCGCACTAGCCGTGCCAGGTTGAGCGGGGCCAGCCCCCTCCTTTGCGGATGGAGTAGTCTTGGGTGCAGGCGGTTGGTAAGGCGTCAGTTTCGGCCTCACGTCTACCGGCGCGAGCTGGCCGAGTGCCGCCCGGAATACGTCTGCCCGTGACACGTCCGGCCCGAAGTAGCCGTTGGCCTGCAAGTCGGCTATCTTGGCCTCGGCATTGGCTTTCGCCACGCCATTCGTCAGGTACATCTGCCGGACCTCGTCCGCGATGGCCGGCTCCGCTGGCGCGGCCGCAGTCTTGGCCGGTTCGGCAGCCGGTTCGGCGGCTGGCCAGGGTGCGGCCTTGCGGCCAAACTGCGAAAACGCTGAAACGCCCGTTTGCGGGCCTGCAGGGGGCCTAGGTTGCGTCGAGGCCGCGGCAGGCTCTCCCGGCTTACCCCCCGGCTGCGCTGCCTGCGCTGCCGTAGCTGCGCCTTGCGGCTTGGATTCTGGCGCGGGTGCCGCCTTTTCAGCCGCTTTGACCGCCGCTTCGGCCTTTTGGGCGAGCTTCTGCCGGTCCTGAATCACGTTCCCGGCCACGCTCGCGAACTGCTCTGCCTCATCCTTGTCGCGGAACCCCTGGCTGATCGGTTTGCCGTTCGGTGCGTACAATGGCTTCCCGTCGGCCCCAGTGAATGTGACGTACCACCGTTTCTCGGGTTCGGCTTGCTCATCCACGGACATGCCGTAGTGCTGTGCCAGTGCCTCCGGGTTGTCGAGATTGCCCCGGAGGAATCCGAGTTCTGTCTCTTCGTCGTCGAGCAGACCGCGGCCACCGGGCTCCGTGTGAGAGTTCAGGGTCGCGATGTCGTTCTGCGCCTTCTTTCGGATGCCGTCCGGTGTGATGGTCGGCTCGATCTGGCGCTCCTCGACGGTGACGCCGGACGCACCGGTCAGGTAGATGGTGCCACGAATCGCATTCTCGGCCCTGGCGGTCGACCGCATGGACGACAACGTACCCGCGCCGCCGTAGACGGCGAAGGACAACATCATAGCGGGCATGGTGGACAGGAAGTTCTGCAGACTGCCTTTCTCACCTATCGCCTCGCCCCCCACCGCGTTCCAGAATTCTTCACCGGTTTCCTGAAGGACACCGCCAAAGGACGCACTGCTGAGGAACCTAGCAACCCGGGTCTTGCTGCCGAACTTACCGAGTAGCAATCCGGCCATTCCCCGAACGGTCGCGCCCAAAGCCCGTTTCATGCCCTTGCTGCCAGCCGGAGCAATCTTGCTGCCAAGATTGAAGAACGCATCACCAAGCGGTGCGCCGAGGTCGCTGAACTGCTCGGTCGCGTACTCCAAGGTCTGAAGTCCGGCCACCTTGGCCGTAGCCTTGAACCACGGTTCACCCATTCTGGCGAGTTCGAGGGCAATCTTCTGGCCGTCTGGAGACTCGGAAAGCGAGAACGTCGGAGTCATACGGTCGATGACCATGCCGACCGCATCCGGGTCGAGCGCAGCCATGACCCCGCCAGCCATAAACGTCTCGCCGACTCTGCCGGTGAAGCTCAGGAACTTGGACTTGGCCGCGAGTTTCGCCCACGCTTGACCCGGCCCGGTCTGCCGCAGCGCGTTGATGAACGGCTTGCCCGCGATGGTGTTGCGAGCCGCAAAGCCTACCGCGTAGGGAAGGATGTTCCCGACTAGGCTCCCGGTCAGGTATCCGAAGTTCGGATTGCGTGATTGCTGCAGGGCGCGGCCAAGTAGTGCAGCTTCTTCGTCATCGTCTATCGGCTGACCTGCCACCACCTTGTCGGCTGCGCGCTTGATATATGAGGACTGCTGAGCGTAGGCGATTGCTCCAATACCCGCGCCAGCCAAGGCCCCGAGGGGACCGCCCACTATCTGCCCGATGAAGATGGGTAGCTTCCGCCGTGCCAGAGAGGGCCGCTGCGCCATCGCCGTAAGTCCCTGCCACGTCGCCCGCAACTGGTTCGGGTCGTTCTGGTCCAACCCGGCGCGAAGCTGGTCTGCCGCCAATTCCTTCTCAGCAATCTTGGCGTTGAGTTGCTGAGCACGAGTGGACAGTTGTGTGCCGCCAGTCCGCATGGCGAGCGACCCACCGGGTCCGAGGTCACCGGAGCGGTCAAACGGTTCCTCGATTCCGGCCGGAATCTTGGGGCTGGTAATGCCAACTTCGTCCTGATACTGCTTCCGCAGGTCGGATAGTTCAAGGTTGAGTTGGGTGATGCGTTGCTGGAAGTCCTGACGGATTGCATCCGGGTCGGTCGGACCCTGGCCCGCCCACAAACGCAGTTCGGCCTTGCGCTGCTCGCTCAGCCCCGGGCCGGCCGCATACGCCCGCAGTTCAGCCTTGCGTTCTTCTGTGAGCGCCATGCTACCGCTTCAGTGATTCTAGGTAAGCCCGCTCTTCGTCGTTCTGTGGACCGTCAATCTGACTGCCCGCGCTCACGGATACGCTTTCCCCATTCAAGATCGCCCTGACCGCTGACTGCAACTGCGGGGCCACGTGCTTCGCAATCCACTGTTCCGGCGTCAGCGTCGGGTACTTGGTCTTAAAGGCGTCGGACTGCAGGAAGTTGACCGCACCCTGCACCACCGCGTCGGCGGAGTACGGCGGCTTCAAGCCGACCTGCTTCTTCGACGCCGGGTTGGACATGAAGTTGACGCCCGTGATGGCCCACCGGCCAGCAAACGCCTTGCCGGGAGCCGCCACAATCTTGCCGCCACTCTCCAAGAATCCCGCCACTTCGTCTGACTGCTGCGCGACCTTGGCCTGGCCCGGGGTCGCCACACCGCGCTGTTCGAGTAGATACTGGTTTGCCGTACTGGTGAAAGCCCCCGGGTTCACTATCGCGCCAGCCTTCAGGAACTTCGGCATCGCGGCCTTGACCCGCTGGTAGTAGTCAAGCTGAGCCTGGGCCGCCTTGCGCTCGTCCGGCTGGCCCCGCTGGGTGCCCTTCATGGTAGTAGAGATGAGTTCGTCAATCTGCTTCACCGCGTCGTCGTACTTGGCGACGTAGCCCGCACCCCATGCGGCGCCCGAAGCGTCATCCTTGAACTTTTGCTCCTGCGGCATGAGACTGCGGAGTTCGACCGGGTACGACGCCATGATTTCGTCGACCCCGATCGGCTTGCCGGTCTGCTTGCTCATCAACGAGGAGAAGTAGGCGAGGCCCCCAACATCCTCCGACGTCATCGGATTGTCCAGGAAGAACTGCTGCCGCTGCTCGGGCGTCGAGGTCGCAAACTGGGCAGCCAGCCCGATGTTGATGCCCCGCAGTGCCGCCTGGCCTAAAATGTCGGCCTGACTTTGAGACAGCCCGATGCGTGTGCGCTCGGTGGCCTCTATGCTACCGGGCCGGTTAATCTGGAAGGCAATGATGCTGTTCGCCACGTCAGCGGCCATCTCGTCCTCGGGCTTGTCGGCAGTCCACTTGCGAGTATCGAGCCCCATCTTCGAGCCATACTGCGCCAGCGCGGACAGGCCGGCGTGATTCTGCCGAAGCTGCCGCTTCAACTCATTCTGGTACTTCGCCACCGTCCAGAGCGTGTAGCCCTGCTGGAACTCCGTGGACCGCGCCTGATTGTAGAGCTGCACGGCC
>DATKZH010000608.1:0-20497 GCA_035528065.1 Thermoguttaceae bacterium
CGTAATGTCCGCCGTCGATGAGGGCGACCAGCGGGCTCATCTTGGCCGCGCAGGCCCCGGCCGTGGAGAAGCCCTGGCGATAGCGGCTCATCACGTGCGCGGCGAGACTCGGCTCGCCGTAGCCCACCAGCGAGTCGTACGACTTCTCCGCCGTCAGATCGAACTCCGCTCCCTCCGCGCCCGGCTTGTGGCAGCCGACGCAATGCGTCCGGACCACCGGCTGCACGAGTGCCTGGAAATCGAGCGGCCAGGAGCCTTCCGGGCCGGGACGGATCTTCGAGGGCTCGCGCCCGACCGCCGCCGCGAAGCCGTTCGGCGGGGCCGTGTTCCGCGGCTCGTGACAGCCGACGCACGTGTACCTCTGTCCCGGCTGCACGTACGTGGCACTCCGCATCGTCTGCACGGCCATCCCCCGCTCGTCCAGCGCTTGCAGGAAAAAAATCACCCCGGAGGGCACACGAAAATGCGCCGAGCCGTCCTCGTCGACGGGCACGGTCCCCATGACGAACTTGCCGGGGTCGTCGCGGGTGAGGCCCATCTTGGGGTAGTCCATCGTGGGGTGCGTCTTGGCCGGGACGCCCACCACGCGCAGCTTGCGAATGGTTCCCCGCGGGACCGTCGCCAAACCTTCGTGGACGTCCAACACGAGCATTTGGCCCTCTTCCTTCGCGTCGTGCTTGGCAACCGGCGCAAGCTGCGGTGGCTTCGGACGCGCCCGGATCGGCAGCGGGTACATGCACGAAATCGCCGGATCGCGGTAGATCAGGTCCAGGTTGCCGAACGCGTCGAACAGATAGATCCCCATCGCCGCCGTCCCGGCCCCGTCGCCCGGATTGGTGAGCGGCTTGTTGCTCCAAGTCACCAGGTAGTGCTCCTCGGAGAGGGGATACGGGTTGGCGAAATAGGTGTTGGGCCAGGCTTCGATCTCAGGGAAGGGCACTTCGGGCGTAAGCCGCGTCATCGGCCGGTCGCCGTCGAACCCTTTGCTTAAGTCCAAGAGCACGAGGCTTCCCGCCGTGTTTCCGTGATGCGCCGAGGCCGTGAACACAAGCTTGTCCGAGTTGGGGATCGCCCGGGGCTCGAACATGCAGTGCGGGCTGCGCGTGTAGTTGCCAAACACCGCCCGGGCACCCGTTCCGTCCGGCAAGGTCGACCAGAGGCTCATGTAAGGCATGTTGATCCGGTCGATGTAGTCCCAGCGGGCATACAGGATCCGGCCGTCGTGGGCGACGCTGGGCGTCCACTCGAACATCTCGAACGGCGAGATCTGGCGGAGGTTCTCGGCGTCGGCGTCCATCACGTGGAGCGTATAGACGGCCACGGGTCGATACGGCCCGCCGCCGCACCGCACGTAGGAGTCGCCCAGCTCCGTGCCGATCGTGGCCTGGGCGCTCTGGCGGCCGCACTGGATGTGCTGCCCCCGCCGCGTGGAAAGGAAGACAATGTCGCCGGTGGGCAAATACCGGCCGTCGAAATCGTCGTACTTCCCCCGCGTCAAGCGCCGCAGGCCCGTGCCGTCCAGCCTCATCTCGTAGAGGTGGTAGAAGGCGTCCTCGGGGATCTTCGACTTGTCCAGCTTGTCGACCATCCCGTGCACGTCCGGATAGTGCTTCGCGTGGGCGAACAGCACCTTGCTGCCGTCGTAGGAGATCTCGGGCCGGATGATGTTGCCCGGCGGCAACTGCTCGGTCAGACAGCGGAGTCGGGGCGCGTCGCTCTTGAAGTCCTCCAGCACGAACAGCCCCCCGCCCGGACGGGAGAACCACCCGTAGTACTGGTCGCACATGTGCGTGTACGTCCGCGACCCGGGCGAGACGGTGAACCAGGCCGGGGTCCGCTTGACCAGCACGAGATCGTCGAAATCCAGAAGCGGGTTGGCCAAGGCCATCTTGCGAACCGCCCAGCGTGCCTGGAAGTAGAGATCTCGCCGAAGCTCCCCAGGCAAATCCTCAGGACACTCGCCGGCCCGCGCCGCAACCCCCTGAAGCGTTTCGAGTTCGGGAGCCACCTCGGCCCCGAGTTTTCGTAGGCTCTCAGCCAAGAGCAAGCCGCGGCGGACGACTTCCGCAATCGGATACGCGGGCTCGGGCGTCTCCTGCTCGCTCTGCTGCGTGCCCGGCTTCGCCGCGGTCTCGTCGAGCACGGAGACCATCGTGCTCTTGGTCGACCATGGGCTCGCGCTGCTCTCGGTGGCCGGCTTGCGCAGGGCGATGTTCCGCCGGCCGCCGGGCTGGTAGATCTCCACCTCGTCCAGGTGCAGATACGTCTCGCCCGGCAACTGGATCCGCAACAGCCGCGCCTTCTTCCCGGTGAGCTTGACGGAGAGCGGCTTGTTGTCGCCGTGGCCGAGAAACATCGAGCCGTCGTGCCGGTACACTTTGTCCCACGTCTCCCCGTCGTCGGAAAGCAGGACCCTCAGTTGCAGCGCCCGCCCCTGCGAGCCGTCGCAGCGGTTGAAGATCAGCACCTCCTCCAACGGCAGCGACTTGAGCAGATCGACCTGCCACCAGGGCTCCTTCTCGAGGGCCGTGTGAAACCCGTACTTGCCGTTGCGCACGCCGTCGCACGCCCCGGGCGCGTCCTCCTCGGGCCGGACGACCGGAAGATTGTGCCCCGGCGGGAGATTGCGGACCACGTCCTGGCGAAGCCAATCGGCCTCGATCTGCGCCCGGCTGCGGGCGGGCGGCCCCGCTTCGGCCTTGCCCTGCTCCGACGGAGTCGCTCCCCGCACGCCTTGCGGGAAGACGAAACCCAAGAGGGCTACCACGGCAAGGCCTCGCAACTTCGTTCTCATCCAAGGTCTCCTTCGCGTCCCAGCTTGCCAGATCCGAGGGTGGGAGTCAAGCTTTTCTCACGCCGGGAGCTACGGCCGTAAGGGCACCCGGCGCGGGGCCGAATTCTCGTTGACAAGCCGCGGCTTGCGCGGCAGGATAGGCGGCCGGAGGTCGGGTCATCGTGAAGCGTCGGTCCCAAGCGCCGGCGACCGGGCAACCGATTTCCCAGGTGCTCCCCCAGGTCCGATCAAGGCCGTCCGATAAGGAGACATGCCATGAGCGAACGTCAAGAATCGCCGGTCACAAGACGACGGTTCCTGGAAAAAGGCTCCGCCATCGCCGTGGGCGCGGCGCTCACCAGCGCCCAGGACACCGCGTCGGCCGGCCCGGCCCAGGGCGAGATGAAATACCGCCGCTTCGGGCGCACCGGCCTGATGATCTCGGAGATCGGACTCGGCTGCGCCAGCGGGCTCAAGTCGCGGATGCTCGGGCCCGTGCGGTTCAACCAGTTCCGCGAGGACCTGCCGGCGATCGTCCACAAGCTTCTCGACTTGGGCGGGAACTTCGTGGCCACCTCCTACGGCTACCACGACACGGAAGAGCTGCTGGGCAAGGGGCTCAAAGGCCGCCGCGACGGCGTGATCATCTTCACCTCGCCGGACCCGCCCCGCAACACCCCCGAAGCCGTCATCGAGCGTTGCGAGGCCAGCCTGAAGCGCTTTCAGACCGACTGCATCGACTGCTACTTCTCCCACGGCCGCTGGAACGACGCGTTCTATGAAGGGGCCCTCAAGCTCCGCGAGCAGGGCAAGATCCGCTTCATCGGGCTGAGCTGCCACGTGCCGGCCACGCACTGGGAGCTGGTCGAGCAGGACAAGCTCGACTTCGTCTTCCAGCCCTACAACTACATGGCCCTGGCCAAGTGGACCGAGCGATTCGATCGCGACAGCGTCGAAGAGCTGTTCGCGTTCTGCAAGAAGAAGGACGTCGGCGTCCTCTGCATGAAGCCGATGACCGGCCATTTTGTGCCCAACTGGGCCAAGGACACGTCCAACCCCCGGGCCGCCCGGGTCTTGCGGGAACTGGAAGAGTTCGGCAAGGAGAACCTGTACCAGGCGCTGCTGATGTGGCTCCTGAAGAACCCCAACGTCTGCGCTGCCGCGGTGGGGATGAGCACGCTACAGGACGTGGTGGAGGACTGCGCCGCGGTCACCGGCAAGCTCACGGCGATGCACCACCGGCTCCTGGAGCACTACGCGGCCGCCTGCACCGACGACTACTGCCGGATGTGCGAGACGTGCATCCCCTCCTGCCCCCAGGGCATTCGCATCCCCGACGTCCTCCGCTTCCGGATGTACTACAAGAACTACGGCCACCAGGAGGACGCCCGGGAGTACTACGCCGGCCTTGCGGAGGATCAGCGCGCGGGCGCCTGCACCGAATGCCGCTTGTGCGAGCAGACGTGCCCCAACCGGCTGGCGATCGTCGACAAGCTGAAGGAGGCGCACGGCCTGTTGGCGTGATGCTCCCTCTCTCGGCTCGGCTTACCCTCTGACAGGCGTAGGGTGCGTGAAACGCACCATATTTGCTGGCCCGGAGAGAATGGTGCGTTTCACGCACCCTACGCGTCTTACCGTCGGAGCATGGAAGTTCTTCTTTGGGCGAAATAGCTTCCCCAGGGCGCATCCGGGCGTCGCGCGGTCGACGGCCGCCCGGCGCGGCAAGCTGGACGCGATGCGGCATGTCCAGAAACGGCCTTGCGGCTCGGCGCTAACCTGGTATGCTCGACCACGTTAGACCGAGAACGGGCGGCCCGTCAGACGCCCAAAAAGCCCGTCCAAGCGTCCAACAAAGGCCCCGGCCACCGATTGCAAGTCGTTGGCGAGAAAAGAGTTATGTCGAAACGAATTGTTGGGCAGGAATTTCGAGTGTGGCCCGGAAATCCAAGTCCTTTCCACCCCATGTGTTGCGCCGAGCGCGCGTCCAAAAAGGCCGTTTCGCCCGCGACATGGCGTGCGCGCAGGTGGCCTGTGACCCGCGCGCATTCCCCCTGGAACCTCAGCGCATTCACCATGGGGCCCGAGCGCACGTGCGCTGGGGCCCTAGCGCACTTGCGCGAGGTGTTAATTGGGACCTCACCCCGCAACAAGCGATCAAACCGGCCCTTTGGGGGGCGGGACCCGTAGGGAAGATATTCTTCCAAAGGGGAATGGGGCGATCGTGCCCGGTCGCGCCCGACAAGCTCGACCAATCGAGCGGCCGCCGCTACCTCCGCGCCCGGCGCCCCGACCTCTACGCCAAGCTCACCGAGCCGCTCCCGGAAGGGCAGAAGCCCCAGATCAACCCGGGGTGGCGGTTGAAGACGGGCAAGTGAAACGGCCTCACGCGTGCTTGTCGACGAAGCCCAGTACCTGATGGAACGGCACCGAATGGAAGATGCCGAACATGGCGTGTTGGCGGAGTCGCGCGCGGGTGGTTGCCGGAGAAGAGAGTCCGCAAAGGAAGCGGGCGAGCTGGCGTGAGGTTGCCAGCGCTTGGTGACCCTCGGCCCGGAGTCGGCGCAGGGCGTCGACTTCCGAATCGCCGGGAGGCTCGTAATTGGGCGGGGGAAGCGACCGGTGCGGCACGCCTTCACACCAACCGCAGTGGCCGCAATCGGCGCGAGCCTCGCCGAAGTAGGCCAACAGGCGCCGGGTCAGGCAGCCGTCGTGCTCCGCGTATTGAAGGACGCTGTGCACGCGATCCACGTCGTGCTGCTCGCGTCGCTCGAAGCGGTCGGCGAGCGTGCGATGAAGCGCGTCCGAGTCGTCGGGGACCTGCTGAAGCCGGTATCCCTCGCGCACGCCGGAGGCTTCGACGACCAGATCGCCGATCTCTTCCAGGTAGCCCAAGGCGGCCACGATGCGCTGGCGCGGCTCCCCGATGGTCTCGCTGACCTCGCCCACGTCGAGCGAGAACCACGTTCGCCCCTTGTGCGCGTGCCGGAAGACGCGCCGGAGGAAGTCGGCGCGCCGCGGGTCGAAGCGGGCGATCATCTCTTCCGACGTCTTTTGGGGCTGGAACTTGAAGCCGGTGTAGAACGGGCCGGTCGACCGGATCACGCCGTCCAGCTCCAGATACGTGAGCAGAGTGCGCACGACGAGCGGCCGGACGTCGTGGTCGAAGCTCAGCTCGGAGACGGAAACGTCGAAGACCGGGCCCCGGCCGAGCACGCTGCGTACGAGCGACGCGATCGCTTCGCTTGTGGGCGTATCGCCGTAGGAAAAGTTTTCCAGGACGACCACGTCGTCGGCACAGGCCAGCAGCTCGCAAATCGACTCCCTCCCGTCGCGGCCGGCCCGGCCGATCTCCTGCGAGTAGCTTTCGAGGCTCTTGGGAAGATTGTAGTGATAGACGTAGCGGATGTCGGCCTTGTCGACGCCCATGCCGAAGGCGATCGTGGCCACCACGATCATCGCGTCGGAGCCCATGAACTCGTCCTGGACGCTGTCGCGCTCCCCCGATTCCATGCCCGCGTGATAGGCCCGTGCGTGACGGCCGCAGTCGCCCAGGAAGCTCGCCACGTCTTCGGCGGTCCGCTGCAACGTGACGTAAACGATCGCCGGCCCCGGCGGACGTTGGCTCAAACGTTCCGAGAGCAGGCTCCTCCGCTGTGCCCCTGGGCAGGGAGTCACGTAGAGCTTGAGATTGGGCCGGTAGAAGCCGGTGTGGACGATATCGCACCGGGCAATGCCGAAGCCCTCGGTGACGTCCCGGGCAACCTCCGGAGTGGCGGTGGCGGTCAGCGCGAGCACGCGCCCCACGCGCAGCTCCCGCGCCAGCTTGGCGATCTTGAGATAGTCGGGCCGGAAGTTGTGGCCCCACTCGCTGATACAGTGGGCCTCGTCGACCGCCAGGAGGGAGATCTTCCGACGCCGTAGCGAGTGCAGGAAACGCTCGTTGTTCAGTCGCTCCGGAGAGATGTAGAGCAGCTTGAGGCGCCCGGCGTTCAGGTCGTCGTACACTTTAAGGGTCGCTTCCCGGTCGAGGCTCGAGTCGAGCCGGGCGGCCGGCACCCCGCGGGAAACCAGAAAATCGAGCTGGTCCTTCATCAGGGCGATGAGCGGCGAAATGACCAGCGTGAGATCGTCGAGCACCAGCGCGGGCAACTGGTAGCAGAGGCTCTTGCCGGCCCCGGTGGGAAAGACCGATAAGACGGATTTGCCCGCCAACAGCCGCGTGATCACCGCCTCCTGCCCTTCGCGATAGTCCTCGAAGCCGAAGACTCGCTTGAGCGTTGCGCGAGCGTCGTTGGCAGACCGTGCCTGCTGATCGCTCATGTTGCCTTCCACTTCTCTTGCCCACGGTGCGCCGATCGGTCGTTTGCGGAGGCCGACCGTCGCGGAGTCAGTCCTGGTCGGCTCCCGGTCTTCGATAGAGGAGCAGCGTGGAACTTGCGGCTTTCTCCATTTCGATCCGCATCGGCCTACAAAGCTCGCGCCCCGTAAGCGTGCGGCGCTGGTTCGTGTCGGCGTCGGTCAGCTCGTAGGTCGCGGCCGGGTCGAGGCCGCGGAGGCGGATCTGGACGGCCGGGTAGGGGCTTCGGTCGCGGCGGAAGAGGAGCACCATGCCCTCGCCGAGGTCGTCGCGGTGGAACTGGTAGCCGGTCCAGTGCATCGGGTCGACGCTGGGGTCCATGAGCGGATAGAAGTCGCCCACGGCCAGGTGGCGGAGGGCCTTGAACTGGCTGACCCGCTCGGCGGCCAGCTCCATGTTGAACCCCTTTTGGCGCGGGTTCCAGCCGAGGCAGAGGGCCCCGCCGAGCTGGCTGCGGAAGCCGTACGGGTCGTCGGAGAGGTCCAACAGCGGCGTGTTCAGGTAGTTGCCGGGCAGGTAGAGGTTCGCCCCGTAGACGTGGCCCTGGTTGGCCAGGAAGTTGCCGTACAGGTCGCTCTTCCAGTAGATGTGGCAGCGGCTGATGCTTTCGAGGTCGATGCGGCGCCCGCCGCTGGCGCAGCCTTCCATGAGAAGCGCGGGATAGCGCTCGTGCAGCTCGTCCCAGATCCGGTAGAGTCCTTCGACGTAGCGGATCTCGCTCATCCCGACGCGGTCCGGCTCGTCGGCCGCTTGCCAGTAGGAGAGCGGATCGATGTTGCAGTCGTGCCGGAAATAGCCCAGCGGGACTTCGTCGACGTAGTGCGAAACCATCTCGACGAACCACGCTTGCACCTCGGGGAGGCCCAGGTTGAGGAGCTTCGTGGGGTTTTCGCCGACGCGGAGCAGCCACTCGGGGTGCTCGCGGTCGAGCCGGGTCCCTTCGCACACCCGCTCCGGCTCGAACCACATGCCGAACCGGATGCCGGCCCGCTTGGCCGCTTCGCCCACGGGCTTCAGTCCGTCGGGGAACGTGTCGGGGCGGACGGTCCAGTTGCCCACGCCCATCGGCCAGAGCCCCTCGAACCAGCCGGCGTCCATCACCATGTATTCGATGCCCAGCGGGGCGTACGCCTCCAAGAGCTCGATCTGGTTCCGGGCGGTGACCAGGTTGCCGTTGTCGCCGACGGGGAACCACGTGTTGCACTGCACGCCGGGCAAGGGCTTCCGGCCGTCCACCAGCGGCGTCTTGTGCCGGTAGATCAGCCGGCGGAGGAAATTGTGCCCACGGAGCCGGTCGCCTTCCCAGAAGACGGCGAGGATCCGCGGGCTGCGGATTCGCTCGCCGGGGCGAAGCCGCAAGCGGCTGTGCTGCATGCCGGCTTGGACGCGGAGGTATCCCCGCCCGTCGCAGGCGAAATCGGCCTTCCACTGCCCCGACCATCCCACGGCGACGACCATGCCGCGCCCGCCGGCGTCGAGGTTGAAGAAGGGCAGGTTCTTGTTGCTCGACCGGCCGCCGGCCGCGCCGAGCGAGGCGGTGTCGTCGCCGCGGAGCGGAATTCGCAACGGCTCGAAGTCCTCCGGGGTGCAGACGCCCCCGCGTGCGCCGTGGAGCACGAACGCCTCGCGAGGGCCGCCGGCTCGACGCAGGGTGACGTCGAGGGCTTGCACGTCTTCGAGGATCGGCGTGTCCACCTTGCCCGTGTTCTCGAAGTGGAGCACCCACTCGACGGCGGGGAAATCGTCGTACGCGACGGTCTCCCACGTCACCTGCAAGCCGGTGTCCGGATCGCGATAGGTGGCCGCGTGGCGGGTCCGCAGGTCGTCGATTCGGGCGGACGTGCATTCCGTCTGACAACCTTCGAGCAACTCCGCGCCGGGCTTCTCCCCGAAACGGAACGAGAACGGCAATCGGTCGGGGAGCCAGGTGACGTCGCGGATCGGCAGGGCGTCGAGCCACAACCGCTTGCCGTCGGTGGTGATGACGGCCGCGTCGGCCCAGTCGCACTGGTCGTGGCTGTCGCCGTCGTCGGCATTGGTGACGTGCAGGTCGATGGCGGTGCGGCCGTCCAGCGGCACTTCCATCTCAAAGGGCGCGTCGGGCCCCTTGAGCACGGGCGACGCGAGGAGCTCCTTTTCGCCGTCGCGAATGGAGAAGACCACGCTGCCCCGCTCGCCCTGCGTGTCGTAGTTGTCGTCGATGCCTACCTTGGCCACGAACCGCGCGGCATCGGCGGGCAGCCGAACCCGCAGGTGGCTCGTGGCGTGCGTGCCCAGCCCGTGCTCGAACGGCCGGCCACCGATGCGAATGGGCGTGAGCAGCACCGACCGCCGCCGTTCGAGCCGGGCGTAGTCGTGGCGAACGACCTCGATCGACGGAACCGTGACCGCCAGCGGCTGGCTCGCCTCCCCAGCCGGCGACACGAGCCGGCGGGCGTACGCGTGTTCATCCCGCGTCGGCTCAAGCGCCCGCGCTTGACCGACGACGCAAGCGACTACGCTCAACAGGATCGCCGGCCACGTGCGGTTCATCGTGGTTGCATGGGAGAGTATTGGAAGCGAAGCCGCGGAGCGGCTGCGCAGGCGAGGCACTACGTCAGCACGGGCAGCTCGAAGCCCTTGCGGCGTGGACGCACCAGGTACGACGACTGGTTCGCCTCGGGGCAATTGGTGAACTGCTCGGCCTCCGGGTCCCACTTGAGCGTGAAGCCGACCCGGCCGACCTCGCGGACGATGTTCACCAGGTAGCAGAGCGAGGTCGCCCGCTGGCCGTACGCCACGTCGGCGTTGCACTTCCGGCGGCTCTTGATGCACTGGATCCAGTTCTCGACGTGGTAGGTGGTCTCGGGCCGGGTGATCGGTCCGGGGTTCTCGGGCGAGTCGATCAGCTCCTTCGGATTGCCGGCGATCTTGTCGCGGTTGATCTCGATCTTGCCGTTCTCGCCGACGAAGATCGCGCCCAGCCCCGGTCCCCACTCGCCGTCCAGGTGGAGCCTCAGCTCCGTGCCGTTGGCGTACTTCATGCGGATCTTGGCTCGCGGCCCGACCACCGGCTTGGCCAAGCGGATCAGGTAGTCGAGCCGGGTGAGGTCGACCTCTTCCTTGGGCGTCTCGAACTTGCCGCACGGGCGGTTCTCGACCGGCTCTTCGAGCACCATCTCGACCGGGCCCGTGTCGTCGGTACCCAGGGCCCGCTGGATCTGGTCGTAGGAGTGCGTGCCCCAGCCGGTGACGCCGTAGCAGCGTCCGCCGCCGTCGTAGGCCCACCAGGTGGACCAGCCGCGATGGAGCTGCCGGTTGTAGGGCCGGAACTCGGCCTGGTTGGTCCAGGTGTCCCACCATCCTTCCTTGCCGCCCTCGGGCAAGGGCTCGGTGGGGCCGCCCTGCCAGCGGTTCGGGCCGACGAAGTTCGGCGCCAGCACGGTCTTGATCTTGCCGATCGCCCCGTTCTTGACCAGGTCGCTGGCCCAGTTGTTGATGGGCATCGACCGCTGCTGCGTGCCGACCTGGGTGACCCGGTCGTACTTGCGCGCCGCCTCGACCATGTAGCGTGCTTCGGAGATGGTCAGGGCCATCGGCTTCTCGATGTAGACGTCCATGCCGGCCTGCATCGCGTGCACCGCGACCCATGCCCGGGCGTGCGTGGTGGTCTCGGTCATCACGCCGTCGAGCTTCTCCTTGTCGTACATCTCGCGGAAGTCTTCGTACGTCTTCCAGTTCTGGCCCTGGCCGACGGCCTTGACGAACGAGTCGCACAGCGGCTTGAAGCAATCGCAGACGGCCACGATCCGCATCTGGGGGATGGGGCTCTTCTGCAACTCGTTCATGATCCCGCGTGCCCTGCCCCCGAGCCCGATCACCGCCACGTTGACGATCTCGTTGGGGCCGGGAGCCCCCCAGACGTGTGAGGGAATCAGATACGGCACCGCAAACGCCGCCCCGCCCAGCTTGAGTGCTTCACGCCGCGTGTACCGATTGCGTGTCATGACCTTTACTCCTGTGTTGATTTGCAGGCTCGCCCGCCAGAGAGGTGCGGCGGGCGGAGCGGCCCCTGTTCGTGGATTGCCTGTTCGTGGTTTCCCAGTTCTCCCCGTAAGACCCCGACGGTCCCTCAGGTTCCCCCCACATTACCCAGAAGGCGTTCGGCTGACAAGCGATTCGGGGGAAATCGTGGCAGGTCGCCCGATGGACGTGGCGGGGGAGGGCCTTGCCGATCACGGGCCGCATTGCCCGCGTCAATTGGATTGTGGTAAGCTGACGATGTCCCGGTCGCTCGGAATCCCGGGGACAACACGCTAGGTTTCCTGGTTTTCTGGAACAAATACAGGCGAGTCAAGGTTCCGAAAGACCGCTCGTCGGTCTGAGGCGCAGCCTCGCTACTCACTTGGCGAGTATCGACTCGGGTGCCATGCTCACGCGTCTGAAAGTCCGCGGCTTCAAGAACCTGGTGAACGTCGACGTGTCGTTCGGTCCGTTCACCTGCATTGCGGGTGCCAACGGCGTCGGCAAGTCGAACCTCTTCGACGCCATCACGTTTCTCAGCGCAGTAGCCGACCGCCCCCTTATGGAGGCTGCAAAGCGCGTGCGGGACGAGCGAAACCGCTCCACCGACGTGCGCAGTCTCTTCCTGAAGCTCGGGGCCGAGCACGGGGACGAGATGTCGTTCGACGCGGAGATGCTCGTTCCGGCCACGGGGCACGACGACTTGGGGCAGGCGGCAAAGGCAGCGATCACGTTCCTCCGTTACACGCTCGTGCTGCGCTGCCGCCGGGAAGAGCACGGCCCCTCGGCAGACCGGCTGGAAATCGCCAAGGAGCAGCTTGAACACGTCAACGTCAGCGATGCGCACAAGCACCTGCAATTTTGGCACTCTCCGGCGTGGCGACGCTCCGTCGTCCGAGGACGGCGGGTGACTGCCTTCCTTTCCATCGATGAAACGGGTGACAGCCGCTTGATCAAGTTCCATCAAGACGGGCGTCCCGGAAAACCTCGCGAGTATCTGGCCTCCAATTTGCCCCGCACGGTCCTGTCGAGCTCCAATGCGGCAGAGAGTCCGACGGCGCTGCTGGCGCGTCGCGAAATGCAGTCTTGGCGTCTGCTGCAACTCGAGCCGTCTTCGTTGCGCAACTCCGATTCCTTCAGTGCTCCCACGCACGTAGCAACGGATGGGTCCCACTTGGCGTCGACCCTGCACCACCTTTCACGAGTCGAGGCAGGTAACGGAGGTGCGGCGGGGAACCTCGGATCCGTGTACGCCCGAGTGGCAAACCGCCTTTCGGGTTTGGTGGACGACGTGCATGAGGTCCGCGTCGACGAAGATCGGCAGCGCGAGCTGTTGACGCTTCAGGTACTCGACCGGGATCGTAACCTCCATGCGGCCCGGGCGTTGTCGGACGGAACCCTTCGCTGCCTGGCCCTGGCCATTCTGGAGATGGATCCGGATGCTCAAGGTCTTCTGTGCTTCGAGGAGCCCGAGAACGGCATCCATCCGGAGCGTATCTCGGCGATGCTCAGGCTGTTGAAGGACCTTTGCGTAGATACCACTGAGGCGGTAGGACCGGACAACCCACTCCGCCAGGTGGTCGTCAACACGCACTCGCCAGCGGTCGTGGGCTTCGTCGAGGATGACGATCTTCTCGTTGCTACCCGTCGAGAGGATTTGATCGCGGGCAATCGATGCCGCGGCGTGGAGTTCAGTTGGCTCAACGACACGTGGCGACACAAGTCGTTTCCTGACGTGCGGACGGTCTCGCGCGGTACGCTCGGCGCCTATCTGAACCCACTTGCGTATGCGGAAGACGAGGAACCTCCACCTCCAACGGGGAAGAAGCCCCGTAGACGGCGGCGCGTCAAAGACCGCGAGGACTTGCAGAAGCTGCTTCCGTTCATGAGCCGGGAATGACCGATCTGCGTTTCACGCTCGTTGCCGATGGCCGGTCGGACCAGGTCCTCCTGCGACATCTCGGTTGGCTGATGAGGCAGCACTTGTCCGTCAACGTCTCGGTTCAGCCTCAATGGGGCGATTTCCGCTCTCTCCGAGAGCGTCCCGGCAGCCTTCGTGATCGGATATCCGTCGCACTCGATCTGTACCCTTGTGATCTGTTGTTCGTTCACCGCGATGCCGAGCGAGAAGCTCCTTCGTGCCGCGACGAGGAGATCAGTCAAGCCATGGCAGGGCTGAAAGCTGATCTCCCGCCCGCGGTGCCCGTCGTTCCCGTCCGGATGACTGAAGCGTGGCTGCTGTTTGATGAGAAGGCTATCCGGCGGGCCGCCGGCAACCCCAACGGCACTGATCCATTGCAGGTCCCTGTCCGTCAGGCAGAGGACATTCCCGATCCGAAGGCCGTCCTACACGAAGCACTCCGAACGGCAAGCGGGCTTTCCGGCCGCAGACGCCAGAAATTCAACGTGCGCGACGCAGTGCATCGCGTGGGAGAATACATCGACGATTTCTCGCCCCTTCGTCGACTGAGCGCTTTCCAACGCCTGGAGGAGGATCTGGCGACCGTGCTTCGCGAAGCCGACTGGACCTAGACAGCGTGCATCTCGTCACCGAGCTCGCGTCCAAACCGGCTCGACCATCTCGCCGTTCAGACGGTCCCAGGCCTGCTGAAGCTCTCGGAGCTTGCCAGGTTGGCTTCGGGCCAGATCGTTCGACTCGCTGAGGTCGTCGGCCAGGTTGTAGAGCTGCCACTCGGAGCCGGAGCGGCCGCGGGGGTTGCGCACGAGCTTCCAGTCGCCCAGGCGGAGGGCGGCGCGGCCGGACATGCGCCAGAAGAGGATGTCGTGGGGACGGCCGGCCTTCTCGCCGGTGAGATAGGGCAGCAGGTTGACGCCGTCGATGGGGCGATCGTCCGGGATCGGGGCCCGGGCCACCTCGGCGGCGGTGGCATAGACGTCGAGCGAGATGACCGGGTGGTCGTAGACCTTGCCGGCGGGCAGCTTGCCCTTCCACTGAACGAGAAACGGGATGCGGAGCCCGCCTTCATAGACGTCGCCTTTGCCGCCCCGCAAGGGCAGGTTGCTGGACGTCAGCTCGCGCGTCGGGCCGCCGTTGTCGCTGATGCAGAACACCAGCGTGTTCTGCTCGACTCCTTCGTCGCGGAGCTTCCGGAGCACCGCGCCCACGCCGTCGTCGAGATGGGCGAGCATGGCGGCGAAGATCCGCCGGTGGACGTCCTCGATATGGGAGAATCGCTCCATGTAGGCGTCGGCCCCCTGGAGCGGGCTGTGCACCGCGTTGTAGGCGAGGTAGAGAAAGAACGGCTTGTCGCGGTGTCGATCGATGAAGTCGACCCCCTCGCGGGTCAGGGCATCGGTCAAGTACGCCGGCTCGACGACGGGCTGACCGGCGCGGAGGATCGGATTGTCGGCGTCGTAGGGCGGCTCGTCGTGGCCCATGTGGGTCGTGTAGATCAGACCCTCGCCCTCCCAACGCCCCTGGCCGCCGCCGGGGAGCGCGCGTCGGCGGAGCATGGTCGTCGCCCCGCGATACGGCGGCGGCACGTAGAAGTGCCCCTCGTGCAGGAAGCCGAAGAACTCGTCGAAGCCGCGTCGCAGGGGGTGGTGTCGGGCGGTGCCGCCGAGGTGCCACTTGCCGATCAGGGCCGTGGTGTAGCCGGCGTCGTGCAGGTGTTGGGCGAGCGTGACTTCCGAGGTCGGCAGCCCGGCGCCGGGGTCCTCGTTGTCGGCGCCGATGGGGTTGAACTCGTAGCCGAACCGGGTCGGATACCGCCCGGTCAAGAGCCCCGCTCGTGACGGACTGCAATACGAGGCCGTCACGTAGCCGCTTGTGAAGCGGACCCCGGCCTCGGCGATCGAATCGATGTTCGGCGTGGGGATCTCCGGGTTGCCCTGGCAGCCCAGCTCGCCGTAGCCGAGGTCGTCGACGAAGATGAGGACGACGTTCGGGCGCGGGGCTTGGGCGGGGGCGGCGATGCCGGACCGCGACAGGATTGCGCCGAGGACCATGACGCCAAAGAAGAGGGCGGAAAACGGACGGCGCAACATGGCTCCTCCCGAACAGATCGTGGCCGAGGCAATGCGGACTGCGCAACGTGCCGTAGTGCTCCGTCCAGATTGAACTCACGGGAGCCACGGGCATCTTGCCCGTGCTTTGGCGGACGCACTGGCGAGACGCCAGTGGCACCCAGCGGGCAAAGTCAATCTGGACAGACCAGTAGCATAGCAGCTCGCGCCCCACTGTGGCTCGATGTTACCGGGAATCGCCGCCGGCCGATCGCCGATGACCGGCCGGAAATCGCAGGCGGGGCTTGACTGGGCCGTTCGAGCCAACTAAGCTGGCGCCAACTGGTCATATGAGTATAACACCCGACCGCCCCGCCCATGCCCAGGAGGGCGAGATCGTGTCCATCGCCGAAGTCATCCACACGGGTCGGCGGGAGACCGTCGTCGAGGCCATCGCCCAGGGCCTGATCCGCTACATCGCGGAGAAGGGGCTCAAGGCGGGGGATCGCCTCCCTCCCGAGAGGGAACTGGTCCAGATGGTCGGGGCCAGCCGGCTGCCATTGCGGGAAGCGCTCTGTGTGCTCAAGGGGTTGGGGATCATCGAGGCCCAACACGGCAGGGGGGTTTTCGTGAAGCCCCTGGATCTGGGGGCCATCTTCGGCATGCTCTCGCCGCTCCTGCGGACCCACGCGGAGATCGACATCCGGCACATCTTCCAGGTGCGGCTGCATCTGGAAGCGAGTGTCGCGGAGCTGGCCGCTGCAAGCCGCAGCGACCGGAATCTCCAAACGCTCGGCGAAGCGCTCGCCGGGATGCGGGAGAGTCTGCGCGACCGGCCGGTCTACATCCAGCACGACATGGCGTTTCACCAGGAGTTGGCCCGGAGCACCGACAACCCGATCTTCCACGTGTTCATGGCCTCGATCACCGACCTGCTCGCCGAAGTCCAGTTCCTCTACCGCGACAACGTCGACATCCGACGGCACGCCCTCGGCGAGCACGCGGAGATCCTGGAGGCGGTTGGCGACGGCGACGGCCAGCGGGCCAAGGCCGCCATGCAAACCCACATTCGCCACGCCATGCAGAGGATGTGAAACGGTTGCGGTGCAGCCGAGACGGCCGCACCACAGGGCTTACGTCCGGGCGTTCCAGGAGGGCGAGATGAGCATCAAGGCGTACTCCAGAGCGATGGCGGCCGTCTGCTTCATCGCCTTTGCCGTCCTATCCGTTCCAGCGCTTGCCGACGACGCGTTTGCCGGGCAAACGGCCCCGCTGTACGTCAAGAAGGAGGACTTGGCGGCGACGATGTCGGCCACTCGGGCACGGTACGTCGAGTGGCTCGCCGAGCAGAAACCCGCCCGGGCCGCCGTGACCCTGGGCCCGTGGCACGTCACCGAGCCGCTCGGCGTCCAGAAGGCCGATCGAGCGGCTTTTCCGGACCAGGGCGTCGATCTGAGCGCGAAGACCGCCGAGGGCCAGCCCCTCTGGTCGCCGCGTGCCGACTGGAAGGACGGGACGATCGTGTCGCTCCCGGGGCCCGGCGGGGGCCCCGTCGCCACGTACTTGTTCCGCACCGTCACCGCCCCGAAGCCGATCACGCTGACCGTAGGGCTCGGCGGCGGCGACCGGCTGGAGCTTTGGCTCAACGAGGCGGCCGTGGTTGCGGCCGACACGGGCCTGGCTTCCGAGCGCTACGGAACGGGGTTTACGATCGAGGGGACGCGGCGCGACCAGGTGCTGGTGGACCTGGCCCTGCCGGCCGGCGAGAGCCGGCTACTGGTGAAGGTGCACCAGGCAAGCGTGCACGGGCGCCAGCCATACCAGTTCTACTTCTCCCCTTCGCCCGACCCGGTGCCCCGATTCTGGGAGCGATTGCGCGAGGACTTCCCGCCGGCACGGAATCGCCTTCTGGAAGTGGTCCAGTACGACTGGTTTGAGCCGAACGGCTGGTTCGCCGCCGGGGACGTGCACCTGGAACAAGCGTTGCTCGCACCCGTCCCGGAGACCATGGGTGAATCGGCCCAGGCGCTCGGGCGGCAGCTTGACGCGTTGGTCCAGGGCAAAGTGCCCCACCATGATCCGCGATGGCTCCAGCTCTGCGTGACCGCCGCGGAGCTCAGCCGGACTCTCGAGGACGTGCGTCGAATCGGCGCCGCCGTCGACGCGCTTCAGCGATCGTATCCGGGGCAGTACCCGGGCCGGCAGTTGTCGGGCCGTCTGGCCGAGATCGACGAGCGAGCTCTCCGCCACGCTCCGGACGGGATCGACCCTGAATCCCCAGCGTGGCGGCAGCTTATCGAGGAGCTCGAAGCCCTCCGGCGCGAAGCGCTGGTCGATGCCAACCCACTCGTGGCCGGCGCGAAGCTGTTGTTCGTCAAGCGGTACACCTACGACTCGCAGCACTACTACGACGACTTCTACAACGGCCTGCGCGAGCTGGGCGGCAACCTCTGCGAGCTGTCGCTGGCCGACGGGAGCGTGCGCGAGATCGTGCCGCAACTGGCCGGCGGCATCTTCGATCGCTACGGCCTCTCTTACGACGCGAAGCGCATCGTCTTCGGCTACCGCCCGCCGCGGCCCGAGGGTTTTCGCATCTGGGAGACGGGCGTCGACGGCACGGGCTTGCGGCAACTCACCTTCCCGCCGGAAGACGAGCCGCAGCGGGTCGCCGAGCACAGCATGCACTCGCCGGAGGCCCTCAAGGCGAATCCGCTGCTCTACGGCCACTGGACCGACGACATGCACCCGTGCTACCTGCCCGATGGGCGGATCGTGTTCAGCTCGAGCCGCCCCGAGCACAGCGTGCTGTGCGGCGGCTACACGTTGACCTGCACGGCGCTCTATCGGATCCATGCCGACGGGAGCGGCCTCGACCGGCTGTCCCAAGGATCGCTCAGCGAGTTCACGCCCACGGTGATGGACGACGGCCGCCTGCTCTACAACCGTTGGGAGTACGTTTACAAGGGGATCGCCGCCGTGCAGCCGCTTTGGACGATGCGGCCCGACGGCAGCGGCTCCGAGCAGATCTACGGCGACAACATCACCAACCCGGGCGTGTTCATCCAGGCCCGCCAGGTCCCGGGGCGAAGGGATCTGGTCGTCTGCTCCGGCTGCGGTCACGAGCCGCTTTCGGTGGGGACGGTCTTGCTGCTCGACCTGCACAAGAACAAGCGGACCGCCGAGGTGATGACCTACCTGACGCCCGACACCGACGTCCGCGGCCTGCGGGGCCTGTACCAGAAGCGGAACGGCCGTTGGATCGCCAACGACGTGTACGGCCCGTTCTACTGCGACCCCTACCCGCTCTCCGACAAGTTCTTCCTCGTCTCCTGCAATCCCGACCGGCGGTACAACGACCGCTCGGCCTACGGCATCTACCTGATCGACGCGTTCGGCAACCGGGTGCGAATCTACGACGATCCGGAGACGTCCTGCTGGCAGCCGATGCTGCTGGAGCCGCGTCGCAAGCCGCCCGTGTTGGCGCCGGCTTCCCCCGCGGTCGCCGGCCGCGACGGTGAGCCTGAGGAAGCGACGGTGCTGGTGACCGACGTCTATCGGGGCCTGGCCGGCGTGAAGCGCAGCGACGTGAAGTACCTCCGGGTGATGGAGCAGATTCCGCGATCCTGGGACGCCACGCCCCGGGGCGGAATCGACGCCATCCCCGGGCAGCAGCCGGCGATCTCGTATCACACGCACATCTGGGTCGCCGTGTTGCTCGGGATCGTGCCCGTGGAAGAGGACGGCTCGGCGCAGTTCCAGGTGCCGGCCAAGCGGAACGTCTTTCTCCAGGCCCTGGACGAAAACTTCATGGAGATCCAGAAGATGCGGACCTTCGTGAATTTCCGGCCCGGCGAGACGCGGTCCTGCATCGGCTGCCACGAGCATCGGATCGAAGCACCGAACAGCCGCGTGGTGCAAGCGCTTCGGCACCCACCGGCCAAGCTCCGCCCGCAGCCGGGCGAAGTCGCGCCGAGGCCGATCCACTACCCGAGCGACGTCCAGCCGATCCTCGACAAGCACTGTGTGAGCTGCCACGGGAGCGAGAAGCCCGACGGCGATCTGGACCTCTCCGGCGAGCTGACCTCGCACTTCAACCGATCGTATGAGAACCTGGTCAAGGGAGGTTTTGTCAACTTCATTCAGGAATGGACGGGCCCGCGGCTTGCCGACCCGCCGAAATGCTTCACCGTGGGCGGGTCGATGGCACACGCCGAGGCCGTCCCGCCCTACACGTATGGCTCCCACCAAAGCAAGCTGATCTCGCTTCTGCGCGAAGGGCATGAGGACGTCAAGCTGTCGCGCGAGGAGCTGATCAAGCTGGTCACGTGGGTCGACGCCAACGTGCCTTTTTACGGCTCGTACTTCGGGCGGCGCAACGTCCAGTACAAGAACCACCCGGCGTTCCGGCCCGTTCCCACCTTGGCCTCCGCCCGCGGCACGCCACCCGAGCCCTGGAAGGCCGAGCCGATGCCGGCGGAGCTGGTGGCCTGGTGGCGCCTGGACGAAGGGACCGGCGAGATCGCGACCGATGCTTCAGGGCACGGCGTCGAGGCGAGCGTGGTGCGTGCCCAGTGGACCGACGACGGCAAGCTGGGCGGCGCGTTGGCGCTGGACGGCACCGGTTACCTGGGCGTCCGCGGCCTGGGCCGGTTCGACGCCGCGTCCGTGGCGTTGTGGGTCAAGGTCGATTCGCTCAACCACTCCTGGAATCCGCTGTTGTTCAGCAGCGAAGGCCCTCTCGGGGGCTTCCACTTCAGCCTGCTGGCCGAGGGCGTCCCCAACGTGGCCTTCCACACGGGCGACTGGAACTGGGTGCACAATCGGGCGAAGGCGGTCTTTGCCCCGGGCGAGTGGCGGCACCTGGCCGTCGTCTGCGATCCGCGGTTCGGCGGCTCGATCCGGTTCTACGTCGACGGCAAGAAGGACGGCGAAGCAATGCTCGACCTCGGGCTGCCGGTCGATCTGGACGACTTCCGCCTCGGCGCGTGGAACCGCTGGGAGCAGGCCCCCAACAACAACTTCCACGGCACGCTCGACGAGATCCGCCTCTACCGCGGCACGCTCAGCGACGAGGAGATTGCCCGACTCGCCGGTCCGTCGGCGGTCGCCTCCCGCCCGGAGCTGTCCGCGGAGCCACGCAATTGAATCAAGCCAACCGTTTTATCACGGCGTTCAGGGAGCTATCCTAGACGTGTAGGGTGGGTCGAGGTACGAGACCCACGCGTCTAATAAGAAACAGATCTCGCGTGGGTCTCGTACCTCGACCCATCTATGGGAACGCTTTTGTCAACCAGGTAGTTTGTTGTTATTTGCTTGTTGCGAACTGGTGAGCGTGCGGGGCTGTCCACGAGACCTCAAGGGCGAGGGCTCAACCATCTATTCGGGATCGCCGCTACGGC
>DATKZH010000609.1:0-28077 GCA_035528065.1 Thermoguttaceae bacterium
AAGAAGCGGTTCGCCGACGCCCCCGTCCACGTCGTCAGCCTCGCCTGCAGCGAACGGATGGATTGGCCGGAGCCGGACCGACTCCGGACGGCCATCGAGGCGGCCAAGGCGCACCTGCAGCTCAGCCACGACGTCGGCTGCGACGTCCTGCGCGTGTTTCCCAACCAGTTCCACCCCGGCGTCCCTCGCGAAAGGACCATCGAGCAGATCGCGCGGGCCGTGGATGAACTGGGCGCCGTCGCCGCCGACCTGGGCCAGGAAGTGTCGCTCGAGGCCCACGGCCCGGCCGGAGAGCTGCCCACGCTGCGGGCCATCATGGATCGCGTGACCCAGGGCAGCGTGCGGGTGCGCCTGAATTGCGACGCCCGAGATGCGCGGGGCCAGGGTTTTGAAGCGAATTTCAACCTGGTCAAGGACTTCCTCTCTCGGGTCATTCACGTTCACGACCTGGGCGACCCCGAATACCCCTATCAGCTCATGGTCGATCTGCTCGTGAAGGCGAACTGGGCGGGCTGGGCGCTGGCGGAGCGAGGCGACACGGTTCCCGATCGCGTTCTCGCCCTGACCGAGCAACGGCAGGCGTGGGAGGCCATGATCGAGAAGGCCGGCTGACGCGGATCGGTACCACCCTGTGCGACAATCGTGTTCGAAACGATGAGCAAGGCGATCTGCACGGGATGCTCACGGACGACCTTCTTGAATTTCGGTCCGCTGTGGGGTCCGTGGACGTCACAGTATTAGATGTAGAGCTGATCGCCGCGACGAATGATCCGCTCGACACTCCGGACCATGCCTCCTTCCCAACTGTCGTCATCGCCCAGTTTGAGCCAGGTTTCCCGCTGGCCAACCCGCGTCCAATGGACGCCGTCGCGACTCGTGGCAAGCTGTGTGTCGATCTTGCCGTCACCGCCTTCGCGGTAGATCCAGATCATGGCCAGGTAGACGCCTTCGTAGATGTCCACGCCCGCGCCGTAAATCCGCGTGCCCGGACCGTCTGCAGCGTCGCATTCCAGGACGAGCGTCGGCTCGCTCCAGTGAAGGAAGTCGGTGCTCTCACTGCGTGCCAGCCGTCGACCGAAGCCAAACCGGCTGAAGCCAACATACTTTTTCAGTTTCGGGTCGTAAACGACGTTCTGATTGGTGTCGCAGTACTTCTCGATAACGGGATTCCCGTCGTACGGCTTCCAGCGGATGCCGTCTGCCGAGAATGCGACGTACCAGCCGTCTTTCAGTCCGGCCTTGCAGAAGGGTCTGCCGTCACGCACTTCCCAGCCCCCGCTGCCGTGATCCCAGTAGACGCACTTCCAGCGGCGATTGGGATCCGGGTCGCGCGGATCGTGCAGCACCGAAATCCCTTCGCAATTGAAACGGCCGATGCCCGGCAGGTTGTTTTGCCTGTCGCCGTCGTAGGGAAAGAGGCCCAGCTTCGGTTTGCCCCAGTGAACTCCGTCGGTCGATTCCGCATAGGCGGCCATGGTTGTGTGGGGTGCTCGTTCGCAGTCGTCAAGCTTCAGCGGCTTGAGTCCGCGGTCTTTTGGACCCGTAAGATACCAGAGCTTGAAGTGCCGAGCGGTCTCGTCGTAGTACGCGGTCCCGTAGACCTGGCAACCGCGCTCCCAGGGAGTGTCGGGACTCAGCAGGGGATTGTCGGCATGCCGATCCGGCGAATGTACCGTGCGTGCAATATTATCCATCCGTTCGATGCCGACGTCGTCCAGGAACAATTGTCGCTGACCGGCCGAGACCTGAAACGCAGGATCGGCGGCAACCGCCGTCACGGGTGACGTCGTCACAAGAGTGCCGGCGAACAATAGCAGAATTAGGTTTGCAGGTTTCATTTCAATCATCTCTTACGGCGGCTAGCACTCGGGTGTCGGCTTGTTCTGCGGGACCACGCGGTATACCTTGCCGGGCTTTGTATCGAAGCGAAGAACGTCGCCGGACAGGACTTGAGCCTCGCCATCCGTTTCGATTACGTCGCACGGCCTTCCCCACGGGTTGCGGAGCCGGCAGGTTTCTCCTCTTCGAGAATGGATTTCTACCAGCTCCACTTCACCCTCGCGCGCGGCGGAAGACACCAAGAAGCCACCTCTCGTCAACAGCCGGAAAGACGCCTGCCACTCGTTTGGCCACGCTGGAAAGACGCGGATGATTTCGGGCTCGCCCGGCCGCGGCGAAACGCTCTGCACGAGCGCGTCCTGCAAAGTGGTCGTGAGGAGCCCCAGGTGCTCGACGGACGGAGCGGTCGGCCCTTCGAACTGGCTCATGCCGTTCGGCAAGGGAGAGAACGCCGCGTAGTAGCTCGCCAGGACGGCGGGCAGTTCCTTGCCGCGTCCGGCTCGGGACACCGCAATCGGTGTGCGAATCGCCGTGCCCAGCCCGGCGCCCTTGAGCACCGACGCGTGTCGAGGCGCCAGATTGAGCGTCTGCTGTACGATCCTGTCGACCACGGAATCAGACGTCTCCAGCGTCCAGTCCTCAAAAGGAAAGACGGGAGTGAGCCAGACGTCTTCCGGATTGTGCTGACCGTTCACATCGCCTAAATAGCCGACGGCCCAGACGTCTTCGGCCAGCACGCCCCCGTCGAGCGCTTTCGCCCGCGGATCACTGCCCATCGGATAGGGCGCCAGATTGTCCAGCAGCTCTTTCCACTTCACGCGTAGATCGGCGTCGACATTCAGAATCTCGGCTGCGCGAATCGCCAGCGGAACCGTCCCGCGGATCGCCGCCCAGTCCATGATGCCGTCTTTGACGCCCCAGAAGTCCTCGTGCGCGTTGGTTCCCGAAAGATGATAGCGGCCGTCCTCACCCTTTTTGACCAGATGCCGGTAGAACTCGACCGTCCCGCGCAGCAACGGGTAGGCATGGGTGCGGAGCCATTCGGTATCGCCCGTGTACCGATACCGCCACCAGACCTGCACGGCGAGTTCGCTGCCCGACGAGGCAACGTGGCTGATCCACGTGTATCGGTCTTCCCGAGGATGGAACGACACGACTTGCAGATGGGAGTCGAAGCGGCACAGGTCGCGGGCCCGCTGTGACAGTTCCGTGTGCTTCTTGCGCCCGAGCAGGACATCCTGAAACTCCGCTGCCACGTCATCAGGAAGAACCGTGGGGCCATCGAAGGCGGTCGTTTCCGGAAAGTAAGCCCCGCGCGAACCCCACCGCTGCCGGGCGGCTTTCTCGCAACTCGGCAACTGGCGCACGTACATATTGAAGTACGGCTCCATCAGGTCGATCGCGTCGGCCTTCGGCAGAGGAAAGTAGAGCATCTCCGTCGTCCAGACCCAAAACTGCGAACCCCACTGCCGCTTGTCTCCCGCGGTGGCGAACAGCGAACCGTTCCACTTTGGTGGTAGCGAACCGCGTGACGAACTGGCCATGTAGTACAAATGCCGGTATCGCACCTGCTGAGCCGCCTCCGCCGCACCGTCCTCGCTTGTCAGACGCACAAAGGTCCGCGTCCAGAACTTGTGCCACCACCGCAGATGCTCTCCTCGCAATTGGTCGTACGAGCGTTCTTCGACAGCTTTGAGAAGTGACGAGGTCTTGTCCCCCACGGTGTTCTCGTCCTTCTCGTTGTCAGCTTCCGGGGACGCCGCACTGGCGATGAAGATGATCCGCTTTCCCCGCCTGGCCGGCGCGACTACCGAGCGAAGTCTCTCGCCCGCAGTTTGGACCTCTGTCCCCTCGCCGCCGACACGAACCGCAACTGCCGACGCGCAGTGGTGGTCCTTCTCATCGAATGTCTGAACGACGGTCACGCTGTCATTCGACTCCGAGAACCGGTATCGCGCTGCGTGGCTTCCCTGGACAACTTCGGGGGCTCGCCACATCGATACGGTCAAACGGAAGGGCTGCGGTTCGGCCCGCTGATCGTCGATCTCCAGAATGAGCACATCCGCATACGAGGCGACAAAGCAGCGGACCTTGACCGCCGCGCCGGCGACGTGCGATTCCGCATCGCAGAGCGAGAGCCGCTGCCTGAACGCCTTACCGGGTGCGAACGGCTTTCCGCCCACTTCGAGGACCACGCTGGCGCATCCACCGCAGTAATCGCTTGGGCCAAATTGAGCTCCCGCATGGTTCCGATTCACCGCGAAGACGTCGTTACGATTGATCTGAAAATGCACCGCTTCGGGGCTGGTCCAAACCATCGTTCCCATCCGGCCATTGCCGATCGGCTGCCCTTCGACCGGACTACTTATGGGAGTCTCAGAAACAAGGTCGGCCTGAGAGACGAGCGCCTTGTGGTCCACGTTGAGCAAAGTCGCCGGGATTGGCTCGTCAGCACGGCCGCCGATGCCGAACAGCGCCGGCGGCGATGTCGGGAATGTTTGCCCAGGAACGCCGGCCAGAGAATTGCCAGCTTCGGATCTTGCGTAGTCCTTCGAATCACTTATCCTGATGTAGCGTACTGATATTCGATCGGAAAGGAAGAGTACGGGTTATCCGCGGTGCCGGTGACGTCGCTGGCGAATCCTTGAGTGTCCGTACGTATGAGGCCCACGTGCGTGGGGGACAAAGCAAGAAGAAACCAAGTGTGAGAGAGAGTAAGCCAGGATGTCGAGACTCCTTAACCGGCACGCCGCGGTAATCGCTGTCCTCATGCCCGCGATTGTCGTGCAGGCCCAAGCCCAGCAGTCGCACGCCCAGCAGGGCATCCTTCGGAAGGAGTCCGATCACCAGACGGGCCGAATCCGTGACCGGCTGTGGATCTGGGGACACCCGGCCGGTGTCTACAACGACAGCTACCTTGCGCCGCTGGGCAAGCAGTCGACGATTGAGCCCGTCGCGGCGGCCGAGAGGATGGGCATCCGCAACCTGATCTTCGTGTGTTATCAAGGCGAGCCCCGTCCGCCGTTCGAGAAGTACTACGAGCCGTTCAAGAAGCTGGACCGGGTCTACTGGTCGTTGGTCGGTGCCGGTGGTGCGACGTCGGAGGACGAACGCCAGCACGTCATTCGGCTGGCCGAACAGAACGAGAACCTTGCCGGATTCATCCTGGACGATTTTTTCCATGCCCGCCCGCGCATCTGGTTGGCGGCGAATCACCCTCAGTTTCCGGTCACGCTGACCATCAAAGCACCGGCGGCAATCGACTGCCGGAGTCTGGAATTGACCCAAACCGATTGGCGGACGGGCGACTACCGCAGCAAGGACGTCGCGGTGGATGTCTCCAACGATGGCAGGCAGTTCACGTCGGTGCAAGAAGCAGAATTGCCGAATGCACCCGGCAAGTCGTTGCGTATTGCGCTACCTGCAGGGCCTTTGCGAGTCTTCAGGATCCAGGTTCGGTCGACCCACGACACCGAGGGTGCGATCAGTTGCGGACTGAAGTCAGTACGTTTCTTCCGCGACGGCGAGCGCGTAGACTCACACGATTGGGAGGCGGAAGCTTCGTCGACCTATCCCGGTTTCTCCGCCGACGGCGTCTTGGAAGACGGTGTGCGCTATTCGGCCTCACTGTCGCCGGAGCAGTTGCACGCACTGGGAGAGCGGCGCTACCGCGGCAGGAAGCTGCCGATCACGGCGGTGGTCTACGTACGCCAGATCTCGCCTTGGTTAAGGCCGTTTCTGGACGAGGTCGATCAGGTGAGCCTCTGGACCTGGCGACCGGCGGATCTCGATCGCCTTCCAGAAAACCTGGCAGCACTGGAAAAGCTGATTCCCGGCAAACCGGTGCTGCTGGGCTGCTACATGTACGACTTCGATCAGCGCAAGCCGCTCCCCGTGGAGCGGATGAAAATGCAGGTCGAGTTGGGTCGCTGCTGGCTGTGCGATGGCCGCATCGCGGGTATGATCTTTCTGGCCACGCCCAATGTCGACGTCGGTTTGGAAGCCGTCGAGTGGACGCGGCAGTGGATTAAGCGAGTGGGAGATGAAGAACTGGAGTGAGCCTCCCGACTTGCCCGAGAACGGGCGTCCGCCGAACAACTGCCCGCCGCCCAACCGACTGGTGGGGCCGGAAGGGGCGGAACGGTCGGTCGTGTTCAGGGCGATCCTTTGGCCGAAACGCAAAGCGTTGGAAGCGAAACAGGAAAGGAGACAACGTGAATAGACCCCTCACGCCGCTGGCAGTCCTCGTAATCCCTGGCGTACTCGTCGCCTCTGCCGAAGATACCTCGGCTCGGTTTGCCTCGATGACGCCCGAGGAAGTGCGCACCCCCGAGACCGAGGTCATGGAGAAGATCGCCGATCTTGCGCTCATTCCCCCTAGGCTCAACACAAATCCCTTGCCCAAGTACAACTACGACCAGCTCGACTACGGCATGACCATCGGCATCGAGCGCACCCCCAAAGGTCGCCTCTGGGCCTGCTGGGTTGCGGGCGGCGATAGCCCCGAGGCGTTCTTCGTATTGGCCACCAGCGATGACGACGGCGAGACCTGGTCCAAGCCGCGCCTGGTGGTCGACGCCCACTGCCCGAACCTGCCGCGAGAACGTAGCGTTCTGGTGGGGAACTTGTGGAGCGACCCGCTGGGCCGCCTGTGGCTCTTCTTCGATCAGTCGATGGACATGTTCGACGGACGCGCCGGCGTGTGGGCCGCCATCTGCGAGAACCCCGACGCTGAGGCCCCGGCGTGGTCGAAGCCCCAGCGGATCTGGCACGGAGTCGCCTTGAACAAGCCCATCGTCCTCTCGACGAGCGAATGGCTGCTGCCGATTTCGCTCGACCAACGAGGGGGCTTCGGTCCTTTCAAGGGCGCCTTCAAGGAACTGGACCGTTTCCGCGGGGCGAATGTCTTCGTTTCTGTTGACCAAGGCACGACCTGGCAGCGGCGCGGTCATATGCGGTTTCCCAATCCGGACTGGCACGAACACATGATTGTCGAGCGCAGGGACGGCACGCTCTGGATGCTGGCACGGACCGCGAAGGGCGTCATGCAGAGCACTTCGTCCGACGGCGGCAGGACGTGGTGGGAGCCTTCCTTTCCGGACGGCATCCGGCATCCTGTTGCCCGGTTTCACATCCGACGCCTCGCCTCGGGACGGATTCTCATGGTCAAGCACGGCGAGACCATGGACACCCACGAGGGCCGCAGCAAGCTGACCGCCTGGCTATCTGAAGACGAGGGCAAGACGTGGAAAGGCGGGCTCATGCTCGACGAGCGTAAGGGCATCTCCTACCCCGACGGCTTCCAGGCGCCGGACGGCACGATCTACATCTCCTACGACCGTAATCGCGCCACCGACGGCGAGATTCTCCTCGCGCGCTTCACGGAACAGGATGTGCTTGCAGGCAGGCTCGTGAGCCCCGGATCCGCATTCCGAATGCTCATCAGCCGACCTTTGAAGAAACGAGAACCAAGAGAGTAGCGACCGGATACAAGGAGATGAATGCTGTGAGATTACGGCTGCTCCCCCTCGGTCGTCTTCCCTTCTCTGCGGTGCAAACTCACGCCGCTTCGGCCAAGCCGAATATCGTCTTCATTCTGGCCGACGATCTCGGCTGGCGCGATCTCGGCTGCTATCGCAGTACGTATTACCAGACGCCCAATCTGGATGCGTTGGCAACGCGCGGGGCGCGGTTTACGCAGGCTTATGCGGCGAATCCGCTCTGCTCGCCCAGCCCGAGGTCGGGGTTGGTAACGCCGAGACGGATTCGATCGTCACGGCCAAAGCGGCGGAAGCCGGCGATCGGTTGCCCCAGGCGTCCACGGCGCGGACGCGGTAGTGGACCGTTCGCCCGGCTTCGAGACCGACGTCGTAGAACACGGGCCCGCTCGGACTGCCCAGCAGCGTCTCCGCCTCCGCCTCGAACGCTTCCGTATCGGAGCGGTACACGTTGTAATGCGACACGCCCTGCGGCGCGGCCACGGGACTCCATACCAGCTTCACGCGCGGGCTCTGCTGGTTCATCAGTTCGGAGGCCATCGGCTCGGCGCGCAGCCCCTGCGGCGCCGGCGCCAGATCTTCCGGCACTTGGCCCCGGCCGCGCGGCACGAAATCGGGGTCGCTGGTGACAAGAATATTGTCGATCGCAATCCCGGCATCGCTCGTGGCGACCTCTAGTTCGACGACGCCCGCGGACAGCGGAACCGCGCCGGTATCCAGCGCGACCCACCGCCATGGAAATCCCTCGACCGGAATCACACCCGCCTCCTTGCCGTCGATCCGGACGGTGAACCCGCCGCGGCCCGCCGCGCCCGTCAAGGGCCACCCCGTCGTATAGCTCGAGCGTTCCAAGACCGACATCCCGCGCACCCTTGCCAGAATACGGACTGGGCCCGTCTCCGGGATGGCGACCCGCATCGTTACCGACCCGCTCAGCCCTTCCTCCAGCTTCTGCTTGTAGATCAGCTCCGGGTCGGTGATGGCGACCGCATAGGCGTCGCCGGCCCCTGCGGGCTCGAAAAAGGGGACCATCGGTTTGGCGATCTTTCCCGTCGCAGGCCGGTAGAAATGCCCGAAGACGTTATTCCCCCTTCCTACCTTCACCTCGTTGGAGAACGTCCGGCTCTCCAGTCCGGAATGCTCCACGGACGTCAACACGTAGAATCCCTCCGCGTCTGGCGGCAGATCGTACCGCGTGCCCGTCAGCAACTGCTCGCCGAGGCGTTCATAGTTCCGCCCGCTTTCCTCGGACCGGTAGAGCCGGAACCCTTGGATTTCCGCATGGCGCCGAGGCATCTCCCACACCAGCGCGGTCCCCTCGCTCCGCAGGTTCACCGGAGGCTCAGGATAACGGACCACCGCCACATACACATCGCCCCATTTCCGGTCCGGGTGGTCTCCGGTCAGCATGGACGAAAAGAAAACCACCTTGGTGAAATCCGCGCTGAACGTCGGCGCCGGCCTGAACATCGGCTTATGATACGCCTCGGGATTCCAGCGGGTCTTGTACCGGATGGCATAGTCATGGAAGTTCGTCAAGGCCGCCGTCCACATCGTCGTGTGCTCCAGATCGAGCATCACAATCGGCGAGGCCGGCTCGGCGTGGCTCGCCACCACGGCGTAGTCCCGGTCCCTCCGGAATTCGTGAGGCCATGTGATCCGGTCGAATCGGGGAAAGGTCCCCACAAAACGGACTTCCCCCGTATAGGGACAGTTGACGCTGACCGTGCTGCCCCCGGCGAAGCTGCTGTGCATCCCCAAAGCGCTCATGTGGATCAGCGTATCGTCTTCAAGGAGCAGGATGGCATTATCGCCCGACCACGGGAACCCGGCGGCAAAATTCCACCAGTTCGCGGAAGGCTGTGGCGTCATGCCCGTCTGGCTGGAAACGTATTCGGTCATCGTGGCTCTTGGATGAGGCACCACGCGCAGCAATCCGCGGTCGTCTCCTTCGGTGAGCGACAGGGCCCAGACCTGGTACGGATTGGTCGGGTGGTCGGGAAGACTATTCCGGTTGATCTCGAAAAGAAAATACCGGTTGCCGTCACGGTCCACCGCGTCTCTCCAGTTGTCTCCGGCTTTGCCCCCCACACTCGACATGTCTGCATAAACCGTGTCCTCTTCCGGCCGCGCAGAAACACTCCGCACCGGCAAGGTCGTGAACCGTTCTCCCTCGACGTTGGAGCGGGCGATCGATCGGTTAGCTTCCGAAAACCACACCAACGTTTCCTGGGTGATCTGTTGGATATTCGGTCCTCTCCCTCCGTACGTTGCGATCCCTGGAAAATGGACGATCCGCCATCCGGGTCGGGAAGGCAACTCGATGCGATGGCTCTCGCCGGTGACCACGTTGTGCATTTGGATTCCCGCGGGGCTCCGCGAAATGACGATCCAATCCGCGGGGTCCGACCCCTCGGGCAGGCGCTTCTGTTCCCAGGGGAACATCCATACGAGCCCCTTCCAGTCGTCGTTCAGATACCGCGCTGAACCGTCCGTCCTGAGAAGGCCCCGCGGCGGCCTTCGGAAGCCGATATGCAGGTACTTGCCTTGATGGCTGAAATCGGGGTGACCGACGTACGTATGGTCGACTTTCCCCTCCTGGGTCATCAACCACAGCTCGGTCCCGATGAATGAGTCTTCAAAGACGACCTTCCCCGGACGGCTCCAGACGGGAGACTCGTTGATCAGCTTCAGCCGATGCAGAGCATCCGCGGGCAGCGTCTCGGCCCAGCGGTCGGGCAGCACCGCGTCGCCCAGGCGGATCAGCTCCACCTTCTTCACGGAGAGCCTTGCCGGCAACCGCGACGCGTTTCCCGTTGCGGGGCGCGCCAGATAGCGGAATCCGAGTTGAGCCGCTTTCCTGGAATCGTTTTCGGAAGGCGGCACGCGGAAGGGAAGTTCCACCCACTGGTGATCGTCCGACACGGCGACGGGCATTCGCATGCTCTCTGCGAACAGGTGCACTTGAAACACGTTGGTTTTCGCCAGCGCTCGCAAGAGATAGTGGCCGGAAGAAAGGCTTACCGCCTGAGTCAAGCCTTCAGGAGAGTAAACGTTCTCAATAACCAACGCACTTTCCTTGCCGTCCGCGGCAAGCACGGCCTCCATGGGCCTGCTTCCTCCTACGAGCTGCCATCCGGGGACCTTGCCGCCCGCGACGACCAATTCGGGGTTTGCCAGAAGCCTTGTGTCGGAAGTCTCCGGCGCCGCATCCGAGGAGACGCGCTGATACCCCAGCCCGGCGCTGGGGCCGTTGTCTTTCACGTACGACGACACGGAGTACTCGAACCTGGAGTGCCCGTCTTGTTGCTGAAGGGCCATTTCGGCGACGAGATAGAGCGATTCCTCCCGGATCACGATGCTGCAAGCGCCTCGGCGGGCCGTTCCATCCGCTTCGAAAACGGCCAGCCTGGTGCTCGCGTGATCCGGATCGCCGTCGATCAGCGTGAACATGTAGTCCACGCCCTTGTGGATGCCTCCGTCGCTTCTTCCCGTATTCTCGTCGCCGTCGGCCTTCACGTAGAGGTGGAGCACGTTGCTCCCCGTGCGCACGGGGCGCGTAAACTCGAACTTAAAGGCGTTTCGGTCTGCTGCCAGGGGAAGGTGCCAGATTGTACGAATCGCGTTGAGCTCAGGATGCAGCTTCTCCTGTTCCCGGGCCTTCTCATTCTTTCCGATGAGCGTCCATCGGTAATCGTGACCGGAATCCGCCGGCCACAAGAGGTGGAATTCCGGCGGCAGATCATCGGCCCGCGCTGTCTGCTCCGCCTCCCCGGCTGCCCCCACGGCGCCAAGGATCAGCGCAGCCAGGCAGGATCCGAAGCTCTTCCACCAAATGCCGTCCATCGTTACCTCCCGGTGCACTGGTCCACCGATTTGTTGGGGTCGCTGCGGGCGTCCTTGATACGTATCTCTTCCCGTTTTGCCATCGGCCGATCGCGGACGTTCGCGGCCTCGTCGCGCGCCTTCGCCTGCTGTTTGATCAGCGCGTTTGCTTGCCGCAAACGCTCCGGCCAGGCGAACCTCGGCGCTCTCGCCGGATCGTAGCCGGTCATGTGTCCGCTGAGGCGCGTCACGGGCTTGGTGTATTTCAGCTCCGTGTCGCCGAAGACCTCGCGGCACATCCCGGCGAGACCGGGATCGTATTCGAGCAGCTCGGTGCGCGTGTTGACGTGATTGTGGTCGTGGTCGTTCTCGCGGTTGTCGTCAAACCACGATTGCACGCCCTCGGCGAAGTATTCGTGGTGATTCACACTCGCATATTTGCCTTTCCACAGGCCGGCCTTCATCGCCGCGTCGTACCTCGCTTTGAGCCGCCCGTCGAAGGTTGGGTCCACGTTCACCATTCCGCGCAGGTGGATATTGTGCGTGAACTCATGGATGAGGATGCACTCGGCTGCGAACGGGTCGCCCGGGTAGCCGAGCAGGTTTTCCTCGGCGCAGGAGCAGTAGGGATCGCGCTCGCTGCCCCCCATGCCACGCGCACGCGCGTCCCAGTAGTCCTTGCCGGAGATTCCCGGGAATTGCGCCACCGGGCGCTCGCCCAGCCGAGCGAATTCCGGCTGATCGGTAGTAAACTCGTTGTGTGCGAGGATACACAGGCGCGCGCCGCTCCGGATCATCGCCGTGCGCACGTCCGGCCGCTTCGCCAGCATCAGATCCACGAGGTAGGCGGCCTCCTTGAGCGCGTAGGGATTCACTTTCGCCGAGGCAACGATCGGGAAACCGTCCGCGCTGAGGCGTTGTGTATAGAAGCGCGGCACGCCGTCGTTGTCGGGCGGGTCGAATCGAAATGCCTGCACAGGCACTTCGCTGGTCACCGTGGCCTCGGACTTGTTCTCCTGCCCGACAATCGCAAAGCGGTGGCCGAGTGTGGTGGTGATGCGGGTGTCTTTACCCGGCGCGACAGTTCCGTTGGTCACGCGCTCGCGGTCGCTCTTCGCCCAGTAGATGTCGATGGGTTGCCGGCTGCCGTTGATGATTTGGAGTATGGGGCGCGGCGTTTCGGCGGCCTTGGCTCGCGGCGCGACGAGCGGGTCCCCCGACGCCCGCAATTCGGCCATCAGGCGGCTGCGCATCCCAGCCAGCGTCGCGGCGTGGCGCGCGAGCGCAGCCACGTTGCGGCGCTGGTCGGGATCTGCGCGAAGGTCGTAAAGTCCCTCCTCCGGTCGGACCGTGCCGGACTTGCGCCTGGGTCCGTTCTCCGGCAGCCGGTAAATGCCGACGCTCTGCTGCCCATGGTTGACGGTGATCAGTTGCGGGCGATTTTTCTGAGTTGCCCTTGCCACACGGGCCGGCGGCACATCAAATTGCCTTGCCAGTCGCGCTGATAGTTTTGCCAGGGTGTCGGCGTTCGCTTCCACGTCGGCGATGTTCTGGTTTTCTTCCGCATCGCTTTCGTGATCATATAGTTCGCGGGCAGCGATCTTACCGGTCGCCCTGTCCCACCACTCGACGTACCGATACCGCTCGGTGCGCATCGCGTAGCCCATGTAGTCGCGCCCAGCGTGTTTGCGAGGGAACTGGCTGAAGGCGGCGTCTTTGACCTGGTCCACGGTTCCGCGGAGTAGCGGTGCGAGGCTGACGCCTTCGAGCTGCTTCGGCAGGGGCAGGCCGGCTAGATCGCAGAGCGTCGGGTAGACGTCTACGAACTCGACCAACGCGTGCGACTGCCTGCCGTTTGCCTTGGCGCCGGGAGCCCGGATGATCAGCGGCGAGCGGGTGTCCACTTCGTAGTTGGTCTGCTTACACCAGCCGTTGTGTTCACCCAGTTTCCAGCCGTGATCGCCCCACAGGACGACGATCGTATCTTCTGCGAGGCCAAGGCGATCGAGTTCGTCGAGCAGGCGGCCCACCAGCACGTCGACGAACGACACAGCCGCGTAGTAGCCGTGTTTGAGTTCGCGCTGTTGCGATTCGGTGAGCGAGGCGTCGAATGGCGAAGGCGCGTCGAGGTAATCCATGTAGCCGCGCAGTTCGTAGAATCCGCCGAGCGAGCGGTCACCGAACGCTATCGCCGGCGCACCTTGGGGCAGAAAAGAGTTCGTCGCCAGCGGAATCTTTGCAGGGTCGTACAATTCCCAATACTTGCGTGGCACCACGAGCGGAAGATGCGGGCGAATGAACCCGGCCGCCAGAAAGAACGGCTGCTCTGCTGCGGCGAGTGTGCGCATCGCGGCGAGGGTCTGATCGGCGATCGCTCCGTCCACATGCTCGCCGTCGGGAATATCCACTCGCTCGGTAGCCAGGGCCCGCAGCCGCCGGATGGCGGCCTGCGGTCTTCCGTCCACACGCATCTTCTCCCGGAATTCAGCAAGCTGCTGCTTTGCTGCGTCAGACCACAGTCTCGCGTTCTCCGGCCAACGATGCGGCGCGTCCCACGAAACGTCGTCGGGAAACGTGTTGTGGAAGATCTTGCCGAAACCGAGCGCGCGATAGCCGTGCCGGCGGAAGTGCTGCGGAATGGTGACCGCATCGGGAATCGTCGTACGAAAATCCGTGATCAGATCCCAGACTCTCGTCGAATCGGGCCTCAACCCCGTCATCAGACTTGCCCGTGACGGATTGCACACCGCTTGCTGGCAATATGCCCGAGAGAACGCCACTCCCGACTCGGCCAGCCGGTCGATGTTCGGCGACCGGACTTCCCGCACCCCATAGCAGCCGAGTTCACACCGCAGATCATCCACCGCGACGAACAGCACGTTCGGCTTTTCCGCCGCCGGCGCAAAGCCCGACGCGCGCAGTGTCACGAGGAACATCAGGAACGAGGCAAGTACTTTCATTGTGGTTGTTCCGGCTATGGATGCGTGATGCACGTGCCTTGACCTCCCGAGGTGGCGCGCTGGTCCGGCGATTCTTTGGGTGCGGTGGTCCAGCGAGTTGTGGCCCCTTTCGTATGGATCCCAACCCATGACCCGGCCGCGGTTTATGGTACGCTCCAAGGAGCCACCTGTGAAGAGCTGCCCAGACAACTGCCACCGTAGGTCAAGGCATACTGGGCCAGAGCGATGACGTGGAGGACCGCGGAGTTGACATGTGTTCCCCAGCTTTTCGGGAGTGGAATCTGCGGCTGCTTGCTCTTGCCGGGCACCTTGGCCTCCAAAGGACAGGTTGTCTCCCAATCCCTTGAAGATTAGCATAAGCTCGGCGTGATATGGGACTCGCGATCAAAGTCGGCGACTCCAAGAATCCCCGGACCAGCGCAGCAACACCGCCAAAGATCAGGAGCCTGAGCCCATGAAGATCACCCTGCCAATCCTATCGAGCCTGCTGCTGACACCGATAGCTCTGTTGCGCGTGGCCGACGCTGCTGATCTCGTGCTGCTGAGCGAAGGCAAGTCGGACTATCAAATCGTTGTTCCGGAACGCGTGGAGGTGGAACTTCTCGCCGAATGTCTGAATCAAACGGCGCGGCTTGTGCAGACGGCGTTCGAAGCGAACGGCGCCGAGATGCACGTGGTGAGAGAGACCGAGCGTGATCCGGCCAAACCCGCGCTGTTTCTCGGCAACACCGAGTTTGCGCGCCGGCAGGATATCGACGTGACGAAACTCCCTGGCTGGAGCTACGTGCATCGCGTCGTCGGCAAGGACGTGATCATCGCCGGGCACGATCATCCGGCGCGAGGCGAGACCATCAACGGGCGACGCCCGAACTGGGACCGCGTCGGCACCGCGAAGGCAGCGGTGGATTTTCTGCGGCAGTATGCGGGCGTGAGGTTCCTGTATCCCGACATCGCGCCCTACAATTCGGTTGCCGCGGCAGCGAACGTCGACCTTCTGACCTCGCCTGCCATCGAGTTTTTGCCGATGAAGAAGATTTCCGTCCCCGCGGTGTTGAACACGAGCAAGACACCCGTCCTGCGGCTGAACACCGCGCATCCGGCGGGCGGTGGCTTCTACGACCTCGCGCACAACCGTTTCCCGCGCGTCGACGAAGTCTTTGGTGGCCACACCTGGGAGCGTGCCGTGCCGCCGGAGACCTATTTCGAGTCTCACCCCGAGTATTTCGCGCTGATCAACGGCCAGCGTTTGAAGCCGGGGGATCAGAATGCGCAGTATTGCCTCTCGAATCCCGAAGTCCAGGAGCTGATCTACCGCGATCTGGCCTCGTGGCTGGACCGCGGCTATGGTTCGGTCGATCTCGGCCAACCGGACGGCTTCCGCGAGTGCCAATGCGACGCCTGCGCGAAGCTTTACGACACCGGCAAGGATTGGGGCGAGAAGATTTGGATCTTCAATCGGCAGGTCGCCGAGCGGTTGTACCAATCGCATCCCGCCGGCCAGGTGACCATGATGTCCTACATCCTGACCGCCGCACCGCCGAAGACCTTCACCAAGTTCCCGCCGAACACCTGCATCATGCTCACCGGCACGAACGAGGAAGACATCGCCCCGTGGCGCGGCATCGAGGTGCCGCGCGGGTTCACCGGCTACATCTACAATTGGTGCCCGAATCTCGGCTCTCGCTACACGCCGATGCGCACGCCGGGCTTTGTGGAAGCGCAGGTCAAGCGGCTCGCCGCCAATCGCATCCAGGCGATCCAGCGCGACGGTCCGGGGCAACTGTTTGGCCTGGAAGGACCGGTGTACTATGTCATGGGCCGCATGTTCGACGACCCAGAGCGCAACACGGCCAAGGACTTGATGCCCGAGTTCTGTGACGCCGCGTTCGGCAAGTCGGCTTGGTACATGCGATCGTTCTACGACCAGCTTTACCACGCCATCACTCTCTACTCGGACCACATCGGCACACGTTGTGACGTCTGGACCTATCAGCCCATCGAGGGGAGAAGACGCAAGACGGTGAGCGATCCCTTTCGGCTCATCGGCTTCCTCTATACGCCCAGATTGCTCGCGGCACTGGATGCCGACCTGACCCAGGCCGAGCAGCTGGCGGACACGGACAAGGTGAAGACGCGCCTGGCGCTCGTGCGGACCGAGTTCGAGTATCTGCACCATCTGGCGCGCGTCGTACATCTGGATCACGCCTACCAGATCCAGCCCGACGCCTCCTCGCGCGACCGCCTGCTCGACGCCCTTGACGCACGCAACTCCTTCATCGCCTCACTCTACGGCGAGCGCGGCAATCCGGTATCCGCCACCGGCTGGTCGCATGTGCTGTTTCCCTTCGCCGGGCACGATGCGAATCACCTTCGCCTGGCCTACGACCGGTATCAGGAGCCGTATGCCAACACCTGCCTGAACTGGGACACGAGCGCGATGCGCACGGCTCCCACGCCCGGCCAAAAGCGTCTTACCGTTGAGCGGGCACAAGCTCCGGTCACTCTCGATGCTCCACAGTGGCAGCAGACCCCAGGCCACGAACTCACGCTGGTACTGCCGCTGAATGCCTTGCCACGCAAGACCACGCTCCGAATGCTCTACGATTCGACCAACCTCCATATCCGCGCCGAATGCGAACTCGAACCCGACGGCCCCGGCGAGTTCCCCGCCTTTGGCCGTGACCGGCTGCTTGCCAATCAGGAAGCGTTGGAGGTCTACCTTGCGCCGCAAGCCGGAGGCGAGGCTTACTACCGCTTCATGGTCGGCGCGAACGCCGACTCGAAGTACGACGCCGCCAGCGGTTTCATCACCGACGCGATGGACCCTCGCTACGGCAAAGACGATCCCACCTGGAACGGCGACTGGCGGGGCGAGACCCGCATCGACCGCCAATCGCATCGCTGGCACGTCCTGATCACCATCCCCTTCAAGACGCTTGCCATCGAGCCACCCGCCGCCGGCATCACCTGGCGCGGTAACTTCGCTCGCAATCACCATCTTCCTCGCGGCAAGATCGATCGAGCCATCTGGTCCTCGACGATTGACGGCGCCAGCATGGACGACCGCAGCCTGTTCGGAGAAGTCGTCTTTCAGTAGCGAGCATTCTGTTCCCATGATCACATTGGAAAATTCGGACGGGAAACCTATGAAGACGATACGGCTCACGTTCCTCTGCGCACTCTGTTCGTTCGCGTCTGCCGCCGTTGCGGACGAGTTGATCCTCGTGGACAACGACGCCAGCCTCGAACCCGCGCCGATCATCGTGTTCCAGGGCGCTCCACCGTACACGCGGGATGCGGCGGAGACGTTGGCCGATTACGTCGAGAAGATCAGCGGCGCGAAACCGGAAATCATCGAAGGGAACCTCCAGCGTTTGCCGGAACGAGCCATTTGGGTCGGCTACCAGCCCGCGCTGAAAACGCTCTTCCCGAAACTCGATTTTGACTTCCAACACCCGGAGGAGGTTCTGATCGCGGCAAGCGAGAACCACATGGTCATCGCGGGGCGCGACCGTTGGGATCCGGACAATCTGGAGGTCGAAGGCATCGACGAAAAGATCGTCGGCAAGCAACAGGAGTACGGAACGGTCAACGCGGTCTACACTTTCCTGCAGGATCATCTCGGCGTGCGCTGGCTGTGGCCCGGCGAGCTTGGCGAGGACATCGCCGAGCGAAAGACGATCGCGATCGAGCCGTTCGAGTATCGCTATCACCCGCAGATCCGCGCGCGAGGCGGCGCTTTCAATTTCTCCATGCTGAGCAACAAGGGCTATGGTCGCGCTCACGACTGGACGCGGCTGCAGCGGCTGCAACTCGGCTCGCTGGAAATCGGCGGCGGTCATGCCTTTGGCCACTGGTGGGATCGATTTCACAAGACCCAGCCGGGACTTTTCGCACTCCAACCGGACGGGACGAGGAGCGGTCATCCAAGCCCGAAGAATGCCAAGCTCTGCCAGTCGAATCCGGCCGTGTGGAAGCAGTGGCTCGCCGACGTGGAGGAACAACTCAGAAAGGACCCGACGCGCACGACCTTCAACGGCTCGCCGAATGACGGCTGGTCCAGCGGCCACTGTGTGTGTGAGAATTGCAGAGCGTGGGATCATCCAGACGGCGAACCGCGTCTGATGCACTGGCTCCATCATCGCGAGCAGCGTCCGGCCTTGTCCGACCGGCACGTTACCTTTGCCAGTCAGCTTGGTCGGGTTCTCAAGGAGCGTTTTCCGGACAAGGACTACTACGTGCTGATGATGTCCTACGGGCATTCCCGCCCGGCCCCGGTCAAGGCGCGCCCGGCGGACAACGTGATCATGGTCAGCGTGGCCAATTTCTACGGCCGGACGCATCTGGTGGATCGTGGTTCGACCTGGGGTACGACGCATCGGGAGCAGTACGAGGCCTGGAGCAAGCTCGCGCCGCATGTCATGTGGCGGCCCAACACGGGTAGCCCGGCCGGCTGGCAGCAGGGACTGCCGGACTTGTCGATTGCCCAGACCATCGAAAACCTCAAGTTCGTGGCCGAGAACCACTGCATCGGCATCTTCATCGACTCCGTGTGGGAGCACTGGGCCACGCAGGGGCCGCAGTACTACGTGATGGCCCAGCTTCTCTGGGACCCCAGCCGGGACGGACAAGCGATCCTGGATGACTATTACGAGCGGGGGTTCGGCCCGGCTGCCAGGGACGTCAGAGCCTATTTCGATACGCTGGAACAGGCGCGCATGGCTTATGTGAAAGCGCACGGATACCAATCCGGCGTCTTCAACCTGCCCCAGCTCTACACGGACGAGCTGTTGCGCCGCGCTGACGATCATCTCCGTCAGGCGGCAGCGGCCGCTGATGCCGGCGCCGAAATCTATCGCCGGCGAGTGGAATTCGTGCGGGCCGGGCTCGAGTTCTCGAAACGGGCCATCGCCACCATTCGGTTGATGGACGGCTATTGGAACGAACCGGATCCGCAGATCGCCCGTCGCGTGCGACAGAACTGGGACGAGATGCAGCGGATTTGCGAGGAGCATCCGTGGTCCATCAACTGGGGACCGGTCCGTCCCACAACACCCCGCATGCTCGGTCTCCACCCCGATCATCCGAACCCGAAATGGAAGACGAAGCCGAAGTCCCGGGCGAAGAAGCCGGACGACCTCGATCAGAACTGACTTTGCCCTCGTGAGACCTCTCATACCTGACTGGAGTGGCTATGAAGAGCCCGCTAATTCTCCGAATTCAGACTCTCGTCGGCGTGTTGAGCCTGGCAACGTCAGCTGCGGTAGCGCAGGATGCCCCCGGCTTTCGCGCCGGAACGGCAGTTGTCGACATCTCGCCCACGGTCTTTCCGATCCAATTGCGCTCAGGGCCGTCCCATTACGTCCACGATCCGCTCCACGTCCGTGCAATCGCTTTCGAAAACGGCGAGGGCCGCGCGGTCATCGCGCTGGTGGACGCGATCGGGGTCGGGCGCGAGACCTCCGACGAGGCAAAGGCCATCGTCGCGGAGAAAACGGGCTGGAAATCCACGGAAATGTTGGTTTGCGCCACTCACACCCATAGCGCGCCCAAAGGTGGAGACACCACGCCCGGTAGGATCGCCTATGAGGAAAAGCGTTTCAACGGCATCGTGCAGGCCCTCACCGGAGCGATCGAATCGCTCGAACCGGCCAAGGTCGGGTTCGCTTTCGACGAAGAGCCCAGCGAGGTCTACAATCGCCGCTGGTTCTTGAAACCGGGCACGATGGATCCGAACCCGTTTGGCGAGCTGGATCAGGTAAGAACGAATGCACCGCGCGACAACCTGCTGAAACCCGCCGGGCCGACCGACCCGGAGGTCTGCGTGGTGGACGTCCGCACGCGTCGCGGCAAAGCGCTGGGGCTGATTGCCAATTACGCGCTGCACTACGTAGGCGGCATCCCGAAGGTGGAGGAGGAGGATGGGAAGATCGCGGGCATGGCGTCGGCCGACTACTTTGGCGAGTTCGCGCGAATCATGCCTTATCGCGTCGGCGGCGCCAATCCGTCGGACAACTTCGTGGCCATGATGACCAACGGCGCCAGTGGCGATATCAACAACATTGATTTCTACCGGAAGCGGGCACCGCGGGCCCCATTCGAACAGGTCCGCGTCGTGGCCACGAAAGCGGCCGATGCCGCCTGGCGAGCGGTGAAGAAGATCGAGCAGTACGACGAAGACCCGGTGGTGGCCATGCGTCAGCGCGAAGTGGCTTTGAGATACCGAACAACGACGAAAACCGAAGTCGAACGCGATCTGAAGTTACTCGATCTACCGCGCAAGGAACGCGAGAAGCTCCACCGTCGAGCCACCCAGTATGCCAACGCTACGGTGAGTTATTCCGAGCCGGACAGGACGGAGAACGTGATTGTTCAGGCCATTCGCATTGGCGATCAGGCCATCGTTTCCATGCCGTTCGAGGTGCTGGTGGAAATTGGGCTGGAGATCAAGGACAAGAGTCCGTTTCCTCACACGTTTCTGATCGAGCTGGCCAACGGCGGCTACGGTTACCTGCCGCCTCCCAATCAGCACGAGCTCGGTGGTTATGAAACCTGGATCGGCACCTCCCGGTTTGAAAAGGATTCGTCCGTCATCCTGACGCGGAACCTGCTGGAGATGGCGGAGGAGTTGAAAACGCTTTGAGGTTTGCTGCTCTGCTCTTCTCTGAACCTGGAGACTGGTATGCCGATCAGGCGAGACGCTCCATCGTATCTTCTGCCGATGATCATACTCACGACAGGAATCTTCGTGACGGGCCGTGCGGTCAAGAAATGGAAGCGACACTCAAGTCCATTGACAAATTGCGTTTTCAGACCGTGCGCCCGATGAGTCTCCATCGAATCGGAGCACGGTCGGACGAACGCGGACCAGTTCTAAACCCCAGATCGCCGTCGATTCCCTATTCAGCTTGTAGCAGTACCGAAGGGTGGGGCTCAGACGACGGCCGATGAACCGTCTGGTGGTCCTGGCTGTCGTGGATTGTTGTCATGGGCGAGGTCGTCTCGATTCCGCAGGTTGGCGGCCTGCATCATCGGTACACGCGTGCCGCTTGACGAATGACCCCCAATGGATCGTCTCTTGCCCGGTCGGTCGGAAAGTCCCGCGGCCCTGCGCGCCAGACCGCGATTCTGCAGCTTGCTTCCCGTATTGCGGTGGCCGTCTGGAGTAGACCGTGTTCTCCCTTGACCAGCACCTGAGGCAAGGCACACGGGGCAGGCCGCGGCCAGAGGGCACGAGGCTCGAAGCGAGGACTTTGACTGGCCGGCCGCTGTGGGAAGTAGACTTCATCGGGCGTCCTGCCTCCCAACGCCGCATGCGGCCGATGCTGGTTGTAGCAGGCGGCAAACCAAAGCAACTCCTGCCGGAACGTCTCGGCCCGGAACGACACCGGGAGTCTTCGGGTACACTCGACCTTCAGCGATCTGTGAAACCGCTCCAGGTGTGCGTTCAAATTCGGGCTCCTCGGCGGCAGGAGGACCGCCTCCACGCGCTCGGTCTTCAGGATCGCGCGGAACGCCGGACGGAACTTGCCGTCGCGGTCCATGACCACGTAACGCTTGCCGACGAGACAGCCATCCTCGGCGTCGGTCAGATTCCGGGCGATCTGTTTCATCCAGGCTTCGTCGCGGTTCGGGATGAAACACATGAGTCACCGGTGCTGGAGTCGAGGGGCGAAAACTACAGCATCGGGTGGCCGCCAAACGTTGTCAACCGGCCGAAATGGGCGTCCGACGCACGTTCGTAAGTTCTCTGCCGGTTGACACTTGCAGTTCGGCGGAGTATTTTGACCATACGGGGTTTCAGCCTTTCCATGGCGTCAGTATGCCGACCGTCATGCTCGAGACGGGCTGACGGACCGTGTCTCGCGCGCCTGACCGCGCACTTGTCGGCTAGCCCAGGTTGCGCCGTGGGGCTAACGGCCCTCCGACCCCAAATTCACGTGTGCGCTGATGTCCTCGGGGGCGAGCGCATGCTTCAGCAGCATGACGCCCGCAATCTTCCCGTTGAAATAGGCCGGATCGGGGGCGTGCTCGCGGCGGCCGATCCGCAGGGGGCGGTCGTTGACGAAAGGGCCCAGGCCCGAGAGGTCGTGCTCCTTGCCGCTGGGCTTGCCGTCGACGTAGGCCTGGCCGACGCCTGCGCGCTTGACGAAGGCCAGATGCACCCATCGGCCGTTCGGCACCGCGTCGGCGGCGGTGGAGAAGAACTCGTTCTTGACCCGCAGGGCCACGCTGGCGGGCACGCCCGCTTCCTGCCAGCCGAATGACCACTGATTCGCGGGGCCGAACCCGTTGCCCTTGGAGAGAATGACGCCCGATCCCATGCGGTAGACCGAAACCAGGATGGTGAAGTCGCCGCCGCCCAGGTTCAGGTCCTCGGGCGCCTCGGCGAACCCCGTCTTGCCGTCCAACCGCAGCGAGGCTCCGCCGAAAGGCCCGCCATTGGGCACGACGACCGCGTCGCCGTGCAGTCGAGCGTCTCCACCGCCGCCGGATGCGTCGCGAAGCCTGCCGGCGCGGATCCGCTTCATGGGATACGACACCACGGCTCGGGACTCACCGAGCGTCACCCGTGCGTTTCCGTCCGCGGCATTACGGGCAGCGCTCACGTCGCGAACGCCGACCACGGCGAGCGTGTACGTCGCGTCGGCCGCGAAGCCGTCGACCTGCAACTCCACGCCGTCGGGCGTCAGCAGATTGATCGACTTCACGGCCAGGGGTGGATCGAACCGGTAGTTGGCCGGCGCCATCGCGGTCGCCGGGTCCACGGGCTCGGCGAACGCCACGCGCACGCGCTGCCCGTCGGGCATGACACGGGCGCCCGTGAGCGCGGGCGGCTCGAGGTCGGGTGGCGTCGGCACCCGGCACTCTGGGGATCGTTCACTCGGCTTCCGGAAGTCGTCGGTGCGGGCCACCACGTGGTAGCGGTACTGAGCGCTCTCGGACAAGCCGTGGTCGGTGAACGGCGCCGACGGCGTCGTGCCGACCTGCTCGTCATTTCGGTAGATGACGTAAATCGGCTCTTCGTTGGCTTCATGCGACACCGCTTCCCACTCCAGCGTAACCGTGTCGTATGCCGTGGCCGTGGCCTTGACTCCGGTGGGGGCAGCCAGGCGTGTCATGACCGGCGACCGTCCGCCGAACTCGGCCGGGAACTCGTCGGTCAGGCCGATGCTTTCGTAGTCCATCAGCTCCTCCCGAAATCCCGGCTTCCAGCTCACGTTGTCCGTTTGTGCGGACGCGGCGTTTTCGGGACGGTTGCTGCGGAGCTGGAGCCCTTGGCAGCGGATGATGTGGACGTGACGGAAGATTTGGTCCATGGCCATTTTGGGCCAGTCGAGAAAAATCCCGTCGGGACCGATGTCCTTCATCGACGGAATCGCCCGGCTGTCGGCGACGGTGATCTGCTCGAACGTGTTGACGCAGTCGCCGCCGGGATTGTTCAGGTTCGCGCAGTGCAGCGCGCCCATGTCGCCGCCGTCCTGGCCGCACCGGTAGATCCGAAGGTGATGCACGTGGTTGCCCTGGGTGCCGGGGAGGTTGACCCAAACCGGCGGTCCGTACTGCTCGCCCGTGTTGCCGCGCAGGGTCACCGCGTAGCGCACGGAGTCGTGCAGCTCGCAGTGGCTCACCTCGTTGTGGCTCACGTTGAACAGGTTCACGCACGCGGCGTAGGTGTGGATTTCGCCGACGTCGTGGATGCGGCAGTCGTGAACCCGGTTGTGCTCGCAGCGGTCTTCGGTGGCGCTCTTTCCGTTCGCACCGGCGAAACGGTTGGAGAGCGTTACGCCGTTGACGCCCATGTGTTCGATCCGGCATCCGGTCACCAGATTGCCGACGTTGTGGCCGATCATCATGATGCCGTTTCGGCCGCCGCGGTTCAGGTGGCACCGGCGGACCTCGATCCCGGTGGCGTTGGCCATCCAGACGAGGGCGCCGTCCAGCCTGCCGTACTGCGTGCTCCACCAAGCCTTCGGGAACCCGTCGGTTTCGCCCAGCGCCAATCCTTCGAGGGTCAGGTTCTCGACGGGCTCGTCGCGCGACTTGCCCTGGATCTGGATCAGCCTGGCGAGCGTGGGCGCGGCAATGCCGAGCGCGTCGGGATGCCCCGTTGCCAGGGGCTTGTAGTAGAGAACGCGCTCGACCTCGTCCACGTAGAACTCGCCCGGCGCATCGAGAAAGCCCAGCTCGTCTTCGAGGAAGAAGCGGGCGCGGGCTTTCACGCCCCTCCAAAAACGGCCGGCGATCGTCACGCGACGCGTCTCGGGGTCAATCGCTTTGACCGCGCAAACGGTCCGCATCCAGTCGCATTTCCCCTCGGCAAAGAGGAGGATCCTCATCTTGGTGACGGACGTGACCGGCGGCGCGTCCTCAGGTCGGTAGATCAGCCAGCCGGTGGTTTCGCCCTCCTCGGAGGTCGGGCTGCCGTCTTCGCTGACCAGGTACCGGCCGCGAGCAGTGGGCATGTCGGGATGGTGCTCGTAGTTGGGGAACCGGGCCTTCCACGCGCGGCGGCCGTTCTCGTAGAGCGTGTGAAAGACGGTGCCTTCCGGTAGATCGATCTTCCAGATGCCGTCGCGATGCTCTTTCCAGCCGGTGAGCGGCACGCTGCCCAAGAGCCGCGCCTGCCCCAAGCCGCCCGCGCTGCGATAGATCACGCGGTGGCCGTTTCGTCCCGAGTCGGCCTCGGTAAACTCCAGCGTCCGGTCCAGCCGGTACACCCCGGGAGCCAGGTTGACCACGACGTCGGCGCTCATGCCCGGCGCGGCCTCTCGCGCCGCTTCTTGGGCGCGGTACAAGGTCTGGAATGGTGCTTCCAGTGTGCCCGGTGCCTCGTCGTCGCCCGTCGGACTAACGTGGAATTGACGTTCCGCCTGCGCTTGGGCATACGCGCACGACAGCATCAGGACCAGAATCGTCACGGATAGCGCATAGCGAGTCATCTTGTTGCTCCCCTACTTGCGGCCTACGGCTGTCGAATCTTCGGCGCCGCCTTGGTGCCGTATGGCTCTTACGGCCTTCTCGACCATCCGCCCCACGTTTTCTCGATACTCGAGCAGGTGCGCCGGGTCCTGGGACCAGGCGTTGATCGCCGTGGCCACGTGGGGCGGTGGGGCCTCGAGCGCGCGGGCGTCGGGAAGCAGCGAGCGGGCCAGGGCGGTCTCCGATGCCTCCAAACGTTGTACGGCGTCGCGTAGGGCACACAGATACTCGTGGTCTTCGAGCCCGTCGCGGAGGTTTTCCAGACGAAGCGAGGAACAAAGCGCGCCGTCCCGCCCGGGATACACCAGATTTCCCATTCCGTTCTTGTACTTCCGTTTGCCCGTGTGTGCGTGGAAGATGTGCGATTTCCACGGCGCGTCGGGCCACTGCTCGCGGACGTCGATGTTCGTCTGCCATTCGCGGTTGACGCACCAGTACAGAATTCCCTCCACGCCGTGAAGGTAGCTGAGCGTGCCGATCACGCGGCAATCGAAGACCGGATAGTCGAGGAAGAAGTTGGGGCAGGGATGACGCGGTGCGTCCGCCGCGTACCACCAGATGCGGTCGCCGCGTGCGCGCATCGATTGCAGCACGGCGAGCCTCTCCGGCTCGGCGAACTCGTGGAAGAGCGGGGTCCAAACGTTGTACAGCGGCTGCAGCTCGGGGATGGGAAACGACGTCTGCATCATCTTCAGCTCCGGCCACGCCGCGCGCAGGGCGCCGCTGATCTTCACGGCCGCCGGGAGATGACCCATGTTCATCGACAGCTCGTCGAATCCGTAGAAGACCATGAAGTCCTCGAGCCCCGCCTCGCGGACCTTGCGGAAGAGATCCACCCTCGCGGCGACACGCTCGCGAATCTGTGCGTCGGTCCCCTCCCCGATCCGCCCAACGGTGAAGAAGTTGATCCGGTCGCGGTACTTCTCCAGAAACCTCAGGTCGGGGTGCGGCGCGTCGCCGGAGTAGATGTTGCAGGGCGACACGCGATAGCGGAGCAGGAACTCGTAGATGGCCTCGCGCCGTGCGTCGGAAAGCGTCTCCAGGTCGTACCACCGGCGGTAGTAGTCCTCAAAAAAGCAGAATGCGGTTCGCAAGGATCCCCGTCGGGGCAGGGCGAAGTCGCGGACCGTCAGCACGATCGGTAGGGTCTCGGTGAACTCGCCGGCCTTCAGCGTCAACTGTCCTGCGTAACGTCCCGCCGTCGCGTCGCCGGTGTAGATCTGGCAAAAAAGCGCTCCAAAGTCCCCGGGCGGCGCCGTGACGGGCGCGCCGTCTTCGATAATCACGTCCGGAATCGCGCCGACAAATGCGACCGGCAGATCCGGCTCTTCCGTGGTCACTCGCTCGATTCGTCCCCAGGCAACCTCGGAGGCGGGAATCCGCGTCGTGCCGTCGTCGTGAACCAGATCGGAGACCGTTACCGATGCGGCAACGGGCTCCGCGCCCCGACGGCTCATCACGATTACCTGAAAGCCCTCGTACTCGCGACGCGCGGCGGAACAGTTGGCGGTTCGGCTGAACCGGCGGATGTTGCGAAAAAAGTCGGGAGAACCGTCGAGACGCTCCGTCGACGGCAGAACGGTGGCAACGAAGGGCGCATCGGGAGACGAGGCTTCCGCCGAGAACAACGCGTCGTACTCCCGCTCTAGCTCGCGGCGGGCTTCGGCCGCTCTTCGCTCGCGGTCGCGCTCGAACTCGTCCTCCCGTTCTCGACAGTCCCGCCGCAGCGCTCGCCAGCGCGCCGGATAGTCCGCGCCGAGCATGCCAAGCTCGCGCCCTGGATGAATCCTCAGGTCGTCGATCAGGCCGTGGAACGAGTAGGCGTTGCCGCTCGGATTGGCGCCGTCTCCCACGACGGCCTCGAACGCATTCTCGAGCAGGCCCGCCGAACGGGCTCCATTCTCGGAGACGTTCACGGCACGGTTCTGCCCGTTGACGAAGATCTCCACCTTCCCCCCCTGGAACGTAAAGACGACGTGGTGCCACTCGTTTGCCCCGAGCACGGTGGGCGTGGAGTAGACGATCCACTTCCCGCTCGCGTCCTTGGTCTTCAACTCGGGGCGTCCGTCGCGGAGATCGAGGTAGTAATTGATCGCTTCGGGCGTGACCTTGCGATTCCCCTTCCAGAAGATGGTGCGGAATCCATCCACTCGAAACGGATTGATCACGTACTCCACGGTGAAGTCGTCGTGGAGAGACAGCCGGGCGTCGTGGGGAAAGCGCACTCGCCTCTTGCCCGTGTCGAAGAAAACCGCGCTGCCGAAGACACCGGGCCGCACCAGGTCCGGCGCCCGGTCGCCCTCGAGCTTGCCGTGGCAGTCCCCCGCCACGTCGCGGACTTCGTCGTCGGTCACGTCGAAGGTCCAGTGAGCCACGGGCCCGGCGTGCGCCGACAACGCCCCGAGAAGGAGGGCCGGCAAGAGCAAGGCGCCAACGCGGCTCGCGAAGGGAGCATCGGTCGCGTTCATTGAGGTTCCCATGGATTAGGCTGCTTCTCCCGGCTCAGCACCGGCTTACGGTCTTCGGTGGCGGTGTGCCCCACTAATAGTCCTGTCCCGGGTTGCTGTCAAGGAATGGCTGTTGCCGAGAGAGGTGGTCGAGTCGGGCAGGGATTGACGACGCGTTCCTTTCACGCCCGCCGCCGGGCCCCCGGTTCCGCATCTTCCATGCGGCGGAGAATCCGTTATCCTGGTGCCAGGCTCCCGGGATCGCGCGGAGAGCAGCCGTGTAGTAGGCACACGCCGTGTGCCGTAACCAGCGAACGGCACACGGCGTGTGGGCTGCTCAAAACGGCGGTCAATCACTCGCCACATTGTGTCCGGTTTGTGTTCCATCCCCGTACGCCGAAGGCGTTAGACAACACAGCCCAGGGTCGCGAAGCGCACCCTGGGTCCCCGGTTCGGACGTCGCCCATCAACCCCGAAGGGGTTGCACAGCGCCCGCTCGAGGGTTGCGCGGGGTGCAACCCCGTT